>JAILKU010000148.1 GCA_024693505.1 Bacteroidaceae bacterium
CAATGGGCAAGCAGGTTGTGGTGGTAGCTTCCGCAGATGCCGCCCATCTCACCGCCTCCGATAGTTGCGGCATAGCCGTGGGCTGTTCCGTCGCTATAGTTGGGATGCCCAGCCACGTTGAGTGCTTCGCTGATGAGCGTGTGCTGCAGGGTAAGACTCTTGCCGCCTCTCGAGGAGAAAGCTTCGTCGATGGTCCACGAGATGGAGCAATGGTCCATGATGGAATGGTCGTTGCCCGCCATGCCGAGTCCGTCGAGTCCGATGTTGTCGGGATCCTCGCCGCTAATATGTCCTCGGCGACTGCGAATAAAGCGCGTTATGCCGTCGCTGGCCATTCCGAAAGGCGCTCCTCTTAGCATGATACCTGCTCCGGGTGCGGTCTGTCCGGCTATGGTTACATATTTATCGCCACATGTGAGTCGGCTTTTCAGATGGATTTCGCCCGACACGTCGAATACGATGGTGCGCGGCCCGCTCACTTTCTTGATGCCATAGCGGAACGAACCTTCGATGGGGGCGTCGTCGTCGCCGTTGTCTTCCAGATTCGTAACGTGATAGACCGTGCCGCCACGGCCACCGATGGCATATTTGCCATAGCCTTCTGCACCGGGGAATGCCAGATGGCGGGGACGGAATGTCCAGAGTGTGCCTTTGCTGATTTCGCCATTGGCCATCTCTTCATCGATGCGCCAGTAGTAGGTAGTCATCGAGGAGAGTCCGCCGACGGTATAGCTGTCGCTTGTTGTGCTGCCTATTTCTGAGAGGCTTTCCGCTGAAGAACCGAACACAACGTGGTGCTTGACGGCTGAGGTGGCCGGCGTCCATTTCAGAGTCACTGTTCCGGCATCGGCGTCTACATGATAGTCTGTATTGGCAGGATAAGGCTCCTGGGCGGTTTTCATGTTGTTCGCAACGTCGAAGGCCAGGGCGTTGATGGTGACCGAAGTGGTTCCGTAAGAAGTGCCGCTCACGGGTTTGGAAAGATAGGAAATGGTGACGCTTTCGCCATCGTTCACCTGGAACTCCACAAACGACTGTCCGCAGGTGACGGTCGAGACATCACGGTTGGTTTGCCTAATGTCAGTCATAACGACGTTGCCGTTCACAAGCACATCAATATCGGGGGCAACTAGCCCCTCAAAGTTGTTGTGATAGGCCTGCAACGTGTGCGTTCCGGCAGAGAGTCCGCTGATTTTGACGTCAATCTTGACAGCTCCGCTTGTCACGATGTCGTGGCCGTTCTGGTAACCCACCAGTCCGTCGCCAATAAGCTTGTATCCTTTGTTCTCCACACCGTCTTTCCAATAGTTGCTCGAAACGTATCCGCCGGCATAGTTGGCATCGCAGCTGATAGTGAGCGTGACGCCGTCGAAGGTGCCGACAGCTTCCTCAGTATCGGTCACAGCCCAGGGTGAATAGCCCGTTTCAGTACTGACCTGTTCGTTTCGGCCAAATTTGTTGAAATCGATTTTTTGAGCAAACAGTCCGCAGACAATGTTGATTGCCGTGATTATCAAGAGGAGTCTTTTTTTCATTTTGTATTCTTTTCTATATTTTAAAACGATTATTTTCGTGGCTGTACTCAATTGTGTCAATTTTAGAAATCATTATTTCGTATGCTTTTATCTTTACTCCTTTGTATTTTTGAATAAAAAAAACAAATACCCAAATCAGGTATCTGGTTTTCTTTTTGAATGAGAGTTTTGATAAATTATGGTTTTACGTAGTGGATGAGCTGCGCCATGTACTGGATGAACGAGCGGGTGCTATAGCCCAGCACGGGCTTCTCAGGGGTGTAGGGAGAGGTGTCGTACTCGTCGCCTACGAAGGTCGTGGCGCACTTTGTGTCACGGGATGGCACCTGGTTTTCGGGCATGGGCTTGTAGACGTTCGAAATCTGGCTTAGCGGCGTGAGCCATCCTCCGCCGGGCTGTTGCGAGCGGATGATTTCCTGTACCGTGAGACCGCCCCGGCGCATACCGCCTTCATAGGCTTTATAATAATAGGTGGGAACTGCGATGTTCTTCTTCGGATAGAGCAGGGGAGAGGAGGCCGTCACTTCCTTCACGTTGGCCTTCATCAATGCGTGGTAGTCGTGCTCCAGGGCATCGGGGTTGATGAATGCACACGAGCCGTAGTGGGCGATGGTGCCGCTGATCTCGCCGTCGGTATAGTACTCTCCGTTGCCTACATTGCTTCCGCGGCGGTGGACATACATCGGCGTACCGTCTTCAGGCAGGAGGAAGCGCGGGGCCAGGAATCCCTCGTTGATAGGGCGGTAGTAGGTGTAGCGCCTGGCCACATCGTCGGGGAGCCGTTGTGAGCGCAGGAAGTCGATGGCTGCCGGTATGCCCTTGAGAAACTTCTGCTCGCCGGTGAGCCGGTAGTAGTCCATCATGGCCCTGACCATGCGAACGGTGGTGCCGGTATTGACCGAGCGGGGCTCATAGCTGCGGGCATGGGCGGGCTTGAGCGTTTTCACGAAGTATTGGTCGCCCCATCCTGCCAGAGGGGCTGGCTGCTGGAGGCGGAGGGATAGGTCGAGCGCCTTGTGGATGGGACGGAGCAAATCCTTGCGCCCCAGTTCCTGATAGCATTGTATGAGGAACTCGATGTTGGCGGGCATCACGTCGTCGTTGAGGGTGACGAAGGATGAATAGTCTTCCTTGCCGCGGAAGGGATGGTCGTACATGAGCGGATAGCGCTGGGGCCAGCCGCCGTTGGCGTACTGACTCTGGAGCATG
>JAILKU010000157.1 GCA_024693505.1 Bacteroidaceae bacterium
GTAGAGCGTGTTGCCGGCTCCGAGGAAGAGCACCGACTGCGCCTCGCTGCCCGTGATGGTGGTCTTGCCCAGCGTCGGGATGAAGTCGAGGGCGTTGGTCTCGGTCGGCACGGCAGTGGCGCTCACGGTGACGCTGCTGAATGTCGGGTTCTCCACGCTGGCGGCCACTTTGACGAGATAGGGCTTGCCGGCCTCGATGGCGGTGGCGTCATCGAAAGTGAGGCTCAGCGTGCCGCCGGTCAGCGTCGCGGCGGTGAGCTTCTTCGCCGTTATGCCCATGGTCGTCATGGTGGCGGCGTCGATTTCGAACGGCACGGCAAACGTGTTGTACGAGCCGGCCTGCAGCGTGCGCGTCAGGGTGACGTTAGCCGTCTTGCCGTTCCAGAGGGTGATGAGCGCGCTGTTGTCGTCCGTCTCGCTGAGCGACAGGTCGTTGGTGAAGGTGACGTTGGCATCGGGCCACGCCGTCTCCCATGCCGTGGGGTTTTCGACATAGAACTTCGTGGCCTTGGCGGGCATGAAGGCATCGGCATCGCTGTTGCCCTCCCAATGTGCGAATGTCTCGGCCAGACAATAGATGTCTGCCACGTTCGTGCAGCCGTGGAAGGGGTTGTAGCCCCAGTTGCCTATCGTGGTGACGGTGTTGGGGATGACGATGCTGACGAGTCCCTCGCAGTTGTAGAATGTCAGGCGCTTGATTTCCGCCACGCCGTCGGGAATGACCAGGTCGGTTACCTCGGTGTTGACGGTCTTGCTGCCTACGTAGAGGTGCTTGGCATGGCAGAGGGGATTCGAGTCGGCATTGCCGCCGGAGTAGTTGATGGCACACCATGCGGCGAGGTCGGGGGTGATGACCTTCGTGAGGTTCGTACAGGCTTCGAAGGCATGGCTCCCGATCTGGGTGACGGTGGCAGGGATGAAAATGCTGGTCAGTCCCGTGCAGTTGGAAAAGGCGGAGGATTCGATGTCGGTGATGCTTTCCGGGATGTCGATGTCCGCCAGACTGCTACACTTGTAGAACGTAGAGCTGGGTATGGCGTTGAGCGACGTCGGGATGTTGACGGTGGTCAGGCTGGTGCATTGGCTGAAGTTGCTTCCACCCATCGACGTGATGGTGTTCGGCAGGCTTACCGTCGTCAGGTTGCTGCACCCGTTGAAGATGTAATCCTTCATCTCGGTGACCGTCGTCGGGATGACGATGCTGGTCAGCAGCGTGTTCTGATAGAATGTGCGCGACTCGAGCCCTGTCACGATGCCCTTAAAGATGACCGAGCCCTCGCCCGTCGCGGTGTTATAGTCGTGGGCTGCCATCTCCTTGGCTCCCACGAAGTTGCCGAGGTCGTAGAACGACTTCGAGTCCTTCGCCGTGGCGGTGTAGCGGAAGCGCGTCATGTCGCCCAGGAAGGTGACGTTGGCATCGGGGAACTTCGTCGTCCAGTCGTCGGCAACCGTGACGTGCATCGTCGTGGCCTTGCCGTCCTTGAAGCCCGTGCCGTCCCATGTCAATGCCTCCGGTTCGGCGACGCACCACACGTCGGTGGCAGCGGGCAGTCCGGCAAAGGCATTGGCACTGAAGGTAGTGACGGTCTTGGGCAGGTTGATGGTGGCGAGTGCCGTACAGCCGTTGAAGGCATTGGCACCGATGGTGGCGATGCCGTCGGGCAGGGTGATGCTGGTCAGTGACGTGCTGCCGGCGAAGGTGTTGGCAGCCACGCCGGTCAGGTTACCGCCGAAGATGGCGTAACCCTTGCCCGTATCTGCGTCGAAGCTATTGAGGAGCATGGTGGTGGCACCCGTGAACTTGTCGGCACTGAAAGCGCTGACCGCAGCGGTGGCGGTATAGGGCACCTGCGTCAGGTCTGCCACGAAGGTGGCGTTGGCATCGGGGAACTTCGACGTCCACAGGTCGGCATCCAGCACGTGCATCTGCGTCTCCTTCTCTGCCTTGAAATTGTTCTCGCTCTCCGACCACGTCAGGGCGATGGGGTCGGAGAGGCACCAGACGTCCGTCACACCCGTGCAACCGTGGAACGCCTTGTATTCCCAAGAGGTAAGCGTCGAGGGCAGGGTGACGGTGGCGATATTGGGCAGACCGTAGAAAGAGCAGGATTTAATCGTCGTGACACCCTCGGGGATGACGAGGTCGGTAATCTCTGTATGACTGGCGACGGTTCCCAAGTAGAGTTTGCCAGCCATCTTTGTCGGGCCGTAAAGGTGCGCATCATAATGGCGAGCATTGCACCACGAGGCGACATCGGCAATGATGACCTTCTCCAAGGCGTTGCAGTTCTTGAACGTGCCAACATACGTCACCGATGCCGGTATATTGATGGTCGTCAGCGCGGAGCAGTCGTTGAAAGAATTAATCTGTTCTATGCCGTCGTTCAGCGTCACACTGGTCAGTGCCGTGTTGCTGGTGATGGTGACTTCCCTGACGGTCGAGGGAAAGTTGATGGTAGCCAGATTCGTGCAGCTGTTGAAATACACATTCTCCGTGCCCTCGTTGAGGACTACCGTCGTCAGGCCAGTGCATCTGCTGAAATCAGAGGATCCGACCTCTTTCACGCTTCCCGGAATATCCACCGTGGTGAGTTTGGGACAGTCGTAGAACGAGCCGCCAAGTGTGGTGATGCCTGGGGTGAGCGTCAGCGTGGCAAGGTCAGCACAGCCATAGAACGACTGACTCATGCTCGTGATGGTAGAGGGCAGTGTCAGCGATGTCAGACCAGTATAGGCGAATGCAGAGCCTCCAATCTTGGAGACACCTTCGGGGATGGTGACGGAGGTCAGATTCTCACAACGCTGGAAGGCACTGCCGCCAATCTCTGCCCCTGCAGGAATAGCGACAGACGTCAAACCATTACAGCCATTGAAGGCACTTTCACCGATAGATGTCAGGGTAGAAGGCAGAGAGACCGACGTGATACCCTCACATTGATAGAAAGCATATTGAGGGAGACTTGTCACGCCTTCGGGGATGACGAGGTTCGTCACTTCCACGCTCGGTGCGGAGTAGAATTTCTTGGTATAGGACAGCGGGTTGGAGCCGCCGTTAATGGTCAGGCTGCACCACCAGGCGATATCGTCAATAATGAACTGCCCGTTTTTCAAACTGGTGCATCCGGCGAAAGCCTGACCGCTGGGGACACCGATCTCTTTAAGCGACTTCGGCAGGGTGAGGTTGGTCAGTTTGGTGCACTGATAGAAGCCTTGGTAGCCTATCCTGGTCACACCTTCGGGGATGACGATGCCCGTCAGGGCCGACGTCCATTGCAGGCAATAGTTGTCAAACTCCGTCACCGTGCCTGCATAGACCACGGTGCCTTCGCCTGTCCCTTCGTCGAAGGTGTGGCTCTGCAAGGCCGTGGCTCCGACGAAGTATTGAATCTCCTCGAAGCGGGCGATCTTCTCCGTGGCGGTGTACTTAACCGTTGTCGTCTGTGCCCATGCCCCCACGGAGCCGAGCACTACCACAAGCAGCGTCATCGCCGCCCGCAGCACGTTCTTCTTTGTAATTCTTCTCATAATCTTGTTACTTTCAGTTATTAATTATGTTTATATTTTAGACACTCCAGCGCATAATAATTCCCCACATCTGTGCAATAGGCCGCTAAAAGACTATCCTAATTTTCGTTTTCCATCCATATCGGGCACGCCCTCGGCGAACATGCGGCGCAGGCCCTGCTCATAGGCATGAAGGGCCTCCATGCCCTTGTGGGTGATGCAGCACGTGGAGCGGGCGGCGGGACCAGAGCCACTCTTGTCCACTTGCAGGTAGTCGGCCTCCTGCAGCAGTTTGATCTGCACGCTCAGGTTGCCTCGCGTGGCACCGGTGATTTCACACAGGTACATGAAGTTGGCGCTCTCCAGGGAGTCGAGAGCCACCATGATTTTCAGTCGCAGCTCGTTGTGCAGCAGCGGGTTGATGACGGGGAATTTAAATGCCATAGTTCTTGACGTATTTATTAAACATGTGTCCTGGAATAATCAAGGTGACGACGGTGACGAAGGCGGTGATGAGCAGTTGCCACGGCCAGATGCCGCCCTGAAAGAAGAGGTTGACGAAGGAGAGCACCGTGCCGATGAGGCCGCACAGCGTCTTGGGACGGAAGCGCAGGATGACGCCCGTAACGAAGCAGCCGAAGCCGACGAGGATGCCCTGGAACGTGCAGTAGAGCATCTCGAAGACATCCGCGAAGCCCATCGTGGCCCCGCCGATGCAGCTGATGAAGCCTATGAATATCCACATATAGAGAATCACCTTCTGGTCAAGCGAGCGACGTCCCGTGCGGTCATAGTCCTTGCGCAGGTAGTGAATCATCAGCGGCGCACCCACCAGCGGAATGCCCAGCCAGATCCAGTTGCACCAATTCTCATGCCAGAGAAGGAGTGCCAGGGACTCAATGACGAGGAAGATGGCCGTGGGGTAGCCCCAAACCAGGAAGAGGTTCTCACCCGTCGGCACGCGATTGATCATCACCTCGCCGCGTATGCGGTTGATGATGCTCAGTTCGTCGCTTGCTGTAGAGCCGTGGTCCGTAGTAGTCATTAATTCAGTCGCCGATATGAAATCTACCGCAAAGATAATGTTTATTTTCCAAACAGAGGAAATTTATGTCTGTTTTTTAGACCATATTAAGTGTTTTTTTCCGATTTCCTTGCGAAAAGGAGTCAAAACGACATCAAATCCGTACCCGCCTTGCACAAGTCTGCACAAAAATCAAGAGGGTGTGCCTATTTTGACACACCCTCTATTTAGCGCTCCCCCTCTCCCCTCCCTTCTGAGGGGCAATCGCCCGATAAAGACGGGGCGTTTGGCGACCGAGGGGAGGTTTATAAGGGGTGGGGTAAACATCCTGCTATACATCAAAATAATAATTTGACCGTCCCCTTGCCTACCCCACCCCTGCCCCTCCCCTCAAAAGGGAGGGGAATGGCTGGCGCCTTGTTTACCCCTTGCGCCATGAAACGGAAAAGCGAGGCATGGGCCTCGCTTTTCCGTTTCTCTCTCCCCTCCCCTCGGGAGGGGCAGGGCGTGGGTCTTCCTCCTGAAAGCCATGAGCGAGGCCTCTTCCGCCGTTTTCCGCCTCCGGAAAGTCGCGGCCGAGGGCTCCGCCGCTTTCCGCGGATAAAAAGAACGGCGGGCGAAAGAGCTGCATTGTGCGCCTTCCGCCCGCCGGAATGTATATCCCGACAGGGAGAGATGGAGACTTAGAGGTTCTTGCGCTCGATGTCCTTGAAGTACTTGTAGGTGCCGTGCTTGAGCTCGTCGGTTGCGGCCTCGTCGCAGACGATGATGGCATGGGGGTGTAGCTGCAGGGCGCTGATGGTCCACTCCTGGCTGACGCCGCCCTCGATGGCGTGCTGCAGGGCGCGCGCCTTGCCGTGTCCGTTGCAGACGATGAGGACCTCGCGCGCGTCCATCACGGTGCCTACGCCGACGGTCAGCGCCGTGCGGGGCACCTTCGTCACGTCGTTGTCGAAGAAGCGGCTGTTGGCGATGATGGTGTCGGTGGTCAGGCTCTTCACGCGCGTCCGGCTCGTGAGACTGCTGAAGGGCTCGTTGAAGGCGATGTGTCCGTCGGGCCCGATGCCGCCCATGAAGAGGTCGATGCCTCCGGCCTGGCGTATGGCCTGCTCGTAGGCCTCGCACTCGGCCTGCAGGTCGGGCGCGTTGCCGTTGAGGATGTGCACGTTCTCGGGCTTAATGTCGATGTGGCTGAAGAAGTTGGTCCACATGAAGCTGTGGTAGCTCTCGGGATGCTCCTCGGGCAGGCCCACGTACTCGTCCATGTTGAAGGTGATGACGTTCTGGAAGCTGACGCGCCCCTCGCGATAGAGGTTGATGAGCTGGCGGTACATGCCCAGGGGCGAGCTGCCGGTGGGGCAGCCCAGCTTGAAGGGGTTCTCAGCTGTCGGGCGGGCCTCGTTGATGCGGCCTGCCACATACTCGGCAGCCCAGCGGCTGAGCTGCTCATAGTCGGGTTCAATAATTACTCTCATAGTTTGTTGATTACTTTAGATGTAAATATGTTTGTCCTATTGTCGATAATCGCTCGCGTGTCGTGCAGGAGAAAAGAGCCCATTCCCTGGCCCTCTCAAAAGGAAATTTTAGGGATATGGCTGGAAGGGGTAGTTGGAATGGGCTCGGGCGAAAAACCCGCTCCATTCTGTTGAAACAGAATGGGTGAGAGGAGCGGGCGAATACTCCCCGGCCATTTGAAAGGGAAGGGAAAAGGAGGAGAAAAACGGCCGGAGGAGTTTTATCATTGTCATTATCGCTTATACATTATATATATTATATGCTCACTTGGGCTGCTTCGGGCTTGCGCCGGAGGTGGCGTCGGCCGTCGCGGGCCGCCGGGGACTGGCGCCCGATACGCCGTCGGCACTGTCGCGGACGGGCACCTGGCGTCCCGGCAGGTAGCGGGCGTTCTCTCCGTCAGTCTCGTAGATGCACCGGCGCAGCTCGTGCTCGCTCACCTGCACGCGGTCGCGCGTCAGCTCGGGCACGTTGTAGCTCTTCAGCAGCAGCAGGTTGTGCTCGGGGTCCTCTTGCGGCAGGCAGAAGGCCTTGCGGCTCTGGCCGTTCTCGTCGAAGTAGGCGATGAAGGGACGGGTGTAGTTGCCGTCCATGCGGCGGGAGCTGAAGACGATCCAGCGTCCGTTGCTGCTCCAGGAATGGTAGCTGTCCACGTCGGAGCTGTTGGCGGCCCTGAGGGCATAGCACGAGTCGCGCTCCAGGTCCTTCACCCAGAGGTCGCTGCTCTTGTGCCAGATGTGGAACTGTCCGTAGTTGCCCAGCGTGTAGAGGACGTACCTGCCGTCGGGGCTCACGCGGGGCAGGGTGATGCTCTTGCCGTTGCTCGTAGCGTCCACCACCGTCTCGGGCTGCCCGAAGGTGCGCGACGAGATGTCGAACGGCATGCGCATCAGGTCGTACCGCACGTTATCGTAGTCGAAGACGAGGCGCTGCGCGAGTGTGCTGTCAGGCCCCGTGAGGTCCACGTTGCGCGAGATGTCGGCCTGCGTGTAGTAGAGCCACTTGCCGTCCGGGCTCCAGTTGGGGAATGTCTCCAGGATGCCCTTGGTGCGCAGGATGTGGCATACCTCGTTCTTCTCTGCATCGTAGAGGAGCAGGTCGCTGGCCTCATCCATGACCTCGATCTTCTCCGGGTGGTAGACGTGGAAGGTCTGGCCCGTCTTGTTGGTGCTGAACGCCAGGAGGCGCTGACCCTCGTCGGGATACCATGCCGGATACACGCCGGCGGTGATGATTGTGCTGTCCTTTATCTGCACCTTCGACGCCTTGTCGCCATGCACGACGATGGTTCCGCCGTGGTTGCTGCGCACGTGGAATACCATGTTCGCGGCACTGTAGTTCCGGTAGTTGTGACAGTTTATACAATGGTTCTCCCCGTCGGCATACTCGCGGTTATTCTCATATATAGGCCGCTCGACGAAGCTTGTCAGGTCGCGCTGGTAGATGCCCAGCTGGCGATACAGCTCGTATCCCGGCTCGATGAGACGATAGCTCAGGAAGGGGTCGATGTCCTCCCTGGCGACGGAGAGCACGTGGGGCTTATACATCACCCATCCCCCGAGCTTCTTGGCAAAGATGCTGACAGTGATGTCCGCGCCCTTGCTGGCCTGCAGCATCTCGCGCCACTGAAGGGTATCCAGCTGGATCAGCCCGCCTGCATCGGCTCCCACCAGTATCTCGTGCCCCGCCTCTCCCGCGAACCGTGCCACATAGGCCGTGGCGGAGGAGTCGCTGACGAGGAAGTTCAGCGGGGCGATGTTGGGGGGAATCGTCACATCCGTATAGTCGGGATAGAGCGCTGCCGCCTGGTCGAGCGTCTCGTATTGGCCGGGCACCTTGGCATCCGGCCTGCTGCCGAACAAGAGTGCGAGGCGGACGATGCCTAACAGAATGCCCAGCACGATTATGCTGCGAACGATTATATGCTTTCTCATACCTAATTGCATGTTAAGTTATTCCTGTATCGTGTAATCTCCTATCAGTTCACGCCCGAGCTGCTCGACAGGTTACTGCCCTTCTGGCTCTTCCGCGTAGCCTTCAGGTTGCCGAAGAAGTAATAGTAGGGATAGTATCCCTTGAACCTCGGGAACAGCTCGCGGGCATAGCGGGGACGATCCTTCAGGTAGGGCTGCACCGACTTCATGTAGGCATCCAGCCTCGGCTCGCGCAGGTTCAGGCCTGTGAAGCCATTCTCTATGCCCTCCTGCTTATTGCGGCAGAGGAGTATGCCGTCGGCAAAGTTGTCGGGCGGCGTAGTTCCGCGGATGGGATTCAGCCGCATCATGAAGTCGGGCATCACCTTCGTGTACAGGCACACCGCCAGGCTATTGTACAGCGCATTCATGCTGCGGCCCTCGACCAGCGCCAGGTTGTAGCCCATGAACGTAGGCTGCTGATACTGATTCTCGAAGGAGTCGTGGATGGGCTCGGTCAGCCGGATCTTAGCCATCTCGACGTCAGCATTCACCAGGTCCGGCTTATTCACCATCGCACCGTACTTCTTGCAGAAGCCTCCCTCGAAGGGCACATCGCGGAGGATGCGCAGGTACTTTCTGGCCAGTTCCCATTCGCTGCGCATCAGCGCGCACTTCGTCATCAGCTGCAGCAGGCGCACCGTGGGTCCCGTCATCACCATCTGCTCCATGCAGGCATGGTAACTGGTCTCGATGAGACCGGCATGATAGCTGCCCTCGGGTATGTACATGCCGCTGGCGTTGTTGGCGTGCCAATCCATGCCATGCACGTGAAGGGTATCGTAGTCGAGGCGTATGTCGTACAGCCGCGTAGCCACCTGGTCGGTATGCACGAGTGCCATGGCGTAGTAGGCTGCCATGGGACGGTTGCTCATGTCGGCATTGTCGCGCGCCACGCGCTGTATCGTCTCCCAGTCCTGCACGTATTGGGCATCCATCAGCCGGCAAACGACGCGCACCTCGGCCCGCCGCCACTCGTTGTAACCCATCACGCACAGCATGCCCGCCACGATGACCAGCAGCTGGACGCGGTTCTGCCAGGGCGTCTCGTCGCCTGGGATGCGTACGATCGCGGGTGCCGGCTTGCGGCTGAAGCTCCGGATGATGACCGCCCAGATAGAGAGCACCAGGACAATAATGAAGGGTATGCCGAGGATGCGTCCTGTCTCCGCCTCGAAGAAGATGTCAAGGCCGTGGTATGTCACGACTGCCATGTAGGCTATCGCCGGCAGGTACTGCACCCATCGCCAGCGCGGCCGCAGCCGCATGGCATAACCCAGCAGCCAGCTTCCCATCGACAGCAGGAAGGCCATCAGCAGGGCACCGGCCCATGGGAAGCGGAACAGTTGCAGGAGCATACGGCCTACATACCACAGCGAACCGAAGCTGCGGCTCAGCAGGAACTCCATCTCGCCAGGACTCGACACCCAGAAACTATACTCACGGCAGATGCGGAACACATGCCCGAAGTACACGGCGGCCCACAACCACACGAACAGGAAGAGCAGAGGAATCACGGGCAGTATGACCGGTTTGCGCGGTTCACTCGAGCTCTTGTCCTCGGGACGGGCCGTGCGTACACCTGCCGCCACGACCTTCTTGGGGTTACTCTTTTGCTTACTCATAATGTGACATTCGTTATTTGGGGCACAAAGTTACGGTATTTTTTTCATTCTCCACGGATAATCACGGATATATTTTCGCTATAAGTCCTTTTCCTACACTATCGGGAGACATTTATGGCACATCCGGGATGGCCGGTTCCGTTTTCCGCGCCGCGCGGAGGACTGACGGGGATGCTGTTCCGCCGGATATCACGATACCATTCATGCTGTCTGGCACGGCATCATTCCTCTATGCCGAATCCTTCGTTCGGGCTGCTGCCCATGAACAGCTCCAGCTTGCCCCCGGCCGTAATATCGGAAAAGTCCAGCCAGCAACGGTTGTAGGGCTTACCGTTCAGCATTGCCCGCTGTATGTATCGGTTCTCAGGGCTGTTGTCATGCGCCTGTATGGTGAACACTCCACCTGAATAGTAATCCGGATCCAGACGGAACGCTACGCTGTCGAACAACGGGCTGGTAATCTCCATCCGCGTATCGCCTGGACAGTATGAATACAAGCCCGCAGCCGCCAACACATACCAGGCAGACATCTGTCCTACGTCCTCGTTACCTACAAGACCCTCTACCCTGTTGGCATAGGCCTTCTGGCATATACGGCGCGTCCATTCCTGCGTCTTCCACGGCTGGCAAAGCCTGTTGAAGAGGAAGGGCACGCCGTGCACCGGCTCGTTGGCGTGATTGTAGTACTGGTTCCAGAGGAAATTGTCGGGTGTATGGTCGAAGAAGGCGTTCAGGTCGTCGAGCACCTTGTCGCGCCCGCCCATCAGCTCCGTCATGCCTGCCACATCCTGCGGCACGAACCATCCTTGCTGATACGGATTGCACTCTATGCAGCCGTACCATTCCCGAGTGCGTGCATCCTCCGGCCAGCTCTCCCATGCTCCGTCTGCCTGACGAGGACGGAACCATCCCTTCTCCTGGTCGAACACATTGCGATATGCCTGCCCCTTGTCGATGAGCTTCTGAGCATCTGCCCGCCCCAAGGCAGAGCCGAGCTGCCCTGCGCACCAGTCGGCATAGGCAATCTCCAAGGTCCGCGAGATGGATTGTCCGCCCGGAGTATAGCCAAGCGGGCCGTTGCCCTGCTGTTCCGAAGTCCTTACGGCTATGTCATAAGCCCGCTCTGCGTCAAAGGTACGGATGCCCTTCACGTAGGCATCTGCTATGACGGACAAGGCGGGGTTGCCTATCATGCAGCCGCTATATGCATTCAGGAACTCCCAGCGCTCGTAGTAGCCCTTCCCGCTCTCATCGGCAAGCGTCACCAGCGAGTTAATCATATCGCTGACCATTCGGGGATTCACAAGGCACTGCAGGGGGAACTGGCTGCGGAAGACGTCCCATCCGCTGAATATGGTACGCTTATTATACTTTCCTTCGCCATGGTGCACCTGGTAGTCGCCCCCTATGTATCGTCCGTCAACATCGGCGTACAGGCGCGGGTCGATCATCGTGTGGAAGAGTGCGGTATAGAAGATGGTCTTCTCATCCTCCGACCCGCCTGACACCTTCACCCTGCCGAGCTCCTCGTTCCAGCGTTCCCTGGCCTTCCTGCGAGCCTTGTCAAAGTCCAGCGCAGCCGCCTCGGCCTCGTAGTTCTTCCTCGCGCCGTCCATATCCACAAAGGAGATGCCGACCTTCATCTCCACAGCCTCGCCTGAAGCTGTAGGGAACTCGGTGAAGAAACCTATGTGCCGCCCCTGCATGCTATGCCCGCCCATGGTGAAGGGTGCCTGAGCCACCAGCTGCTGGTACGGCCGGCTGGTAACACTCTCGCGGTGGCGATCCATACTGTCGGGTATGGCGGCGCTCCAGAAGCCATACGACTCCAGAGGCCGGCTCAACGTAGCGTAGAAGTGTACGGTATAGCGTGCCTGTCCGGCACCGTCGCCCCATCCTCCACCTTCCGGCAGGCAGCGCATCCAACCCCTAATCGTACAGGAATCCACTACCTCTACATACTCCTCGGAGGCGGTACCTCCCACACGCCTTGCCAAGTCAACCTGTATGCGCGAGCGGTCGTTCTCTGGGAACGTGAAGCGAAGCAGGCCGCAATGTGGAGTTGCCGTACACTCCGCCAGGATGTCGTAGTCGGTAAGGCGAACTGAGTAGTACCCTGCCTGAGCCGTCTCGCTTGCCTTGTCATAGGCAGAGCGATAGCCCTTCAGCGCATCATCCCCCTCGCGCCCTGCGATCGTCTGCAACTCGCCGCCGGCCGTAGGCATCACCAGGAAGTTACCAAGGTCGCCATACCAACCCACGCCGCTCATCTGCGTCATGGCAAAGCCCTCCAGCGTCTGGTGCTCGTAGCTATAGCCCGATCCGTTGTCGCCTCCCGTGATGGTGTTGGGACTTACCTGTACCATTCCGAACGGCGTAGCGGCTCCTGGGAAGGTCTTCCCCAACCCATGATATGCGCCGGCAGCATTGATGTTCGTACTGGCTCCGATGAAGGGGTTGACGTAATCCGCCAGCTCTTTCTCGGGTTGCATGCATGCGGCAAAAGCAAAGGCCGCCAGGGCAAAAAACATTTTTTCTTTAACCATATCTCTTTTTTGTTATAATAGTTTGAATCTCATTTCCTTTTCCATTTCACCTGATAGGTACCAAGACCGAACCTTGGCAAGGCGGGATTTAGCTCTGTGCGACCTGCTTTCCTATGTGGACGGGATGTTATGTTCCGTAGCGGCTCTCCGTTCAGGTTCACCTCCACGACGTCCTGCGCTTCTCCTGCCAGCGTTATGACTTGTTCGCCGTCTTTTCCGCCGGCATTGAAAACGCGGAAAGTGAGCTTGTCCTTCTCCATCGTGACGGCACTCAGTTCAAGGCCTTCGCCACAGCGGATAAAACTATGTTCCTGGGTTGAACCGTCGCTATCCATTAAGACAGGGATAAGGGGTTCTTGCCAATCTTGTGCCCATGCCTGGATATGTGCCTGATTCCACTCTCCCCTGTGAGGCATCAGGGCATAGTGGATCTCCGTATGCCCGTTCACCTGGTATTCCTTTCCCCATAGGCCAGGTCCTGCATACTGCACCGTGAGCCCCATTGGGAAATCTTGTCCGTAGGAATAAGACGTGGTGTGGTCGGTGAATAAGGCCAGCCCTCCCTTCCCGTCGCTCAGGTCGAGCCAGTGCAGCACGACGTTGTGGCGAATGGAATCCCAGCGGTTGAAGAACGTCTCCGCCTGCTGACTCTGGCAGACATCGAACGGAGCGTCCTTGAATAATTGCGGACGGCTGAGACGGGTGGGGAAAAGCAGGTTCAGCATATAACGGGTGTCGTAGAAACTGCGCCGCCGCATGGGCCATCCTTCCTGCGTGGGTTCGCCTATCTGAAGGTCGCCGTCCCAGTCGATATGCAGACGGACATCTATCAGGGGGCTACCCTTCTTCAGGGTGATGGTTTTGCGGAAGGGGTTGCCGGCTATGGTGCCGCTGACGAGCAGACGCTGGCAAGCCTGATTCCGGCTGATCCAACGGGCTGTGGCTTTATTCTCGGTCGAGGAACAGAATCGTCCCTCACCGCGGAAATAGCCTCTCAGTTCGCCTATTGAGAAAAGCCCGTTTGCAGGGGCAAACTCCATTCCGTCGCCTTCCTTTAGATGGAGTTTGCGTACCACCCCACCCCGTTCGAGGTCGAGCTCAATGCGCATCAGGTCGTTCTCCAGCAGAGCCGTGGCGTCAGTAGGGAATTGAGTGGCGGTTGCTGACTCCACCGTCTCGGACGGGAGGGGATATTCTGCATATCCGAAGGCCGGAACTTTGGCCTCAATATCCACCTTCCGTTCACCAGGAAGCGGAATGCTGACCCATTCCAGGCGATCATGCCCTGTCGTATTATAGATGCGTACTTTCTTGGGATGAAGTGCCGAGATGCCGATGGCTTCGCGGCGCATACTGTCGGAAATGCTGAGGCTCTGCGGAATCCACACATTAGTTATATAATGAGCCCAGCTGCGACGCCTCCTAAGCGTGTTAAGCGGTACGATCCATGAGTCATGGTGCTGGCTCAGCAGGAGGGTGCGCCAGGCTTCCTCCATACGGCTTGTGGAAATGCCGTGCCCGTCGAGAGCTGCCATTGCACACAGCTTCTCCGTCTGCACCAGATGGTTCTCGGCACAACGGACTTTCTGGGCAATGATTTGCAGGACGTGCGTCCCCCACATAAGCGCCGGCCGGACATCTTCCTGGTGGAAAGGCCTCTCCTTGAGCTTGACCTGAGGGAGGAAACGGTCGAAGTAGTCGCGCCAAAGCGTATAGGCAGAACGGTTTCTGCGCCCTGTTCCCATCCAGGGGCCGCCCTTCCATCCCGCATCCTGCAGACACATGCCAACAGGGTTTTCAATGCCTGCCTCTGCACAGGCTTTCAGGTATTCAGGCGAGTTCTTCCAGGCGATGGTTTGCCAGACGCTACTGTCCTGAAGCGCCTCGCAGTCGTAGCGCGGCACACAGGGGAGCGCCGAGCCGTCTGGCCCTATCAGGCGGATAAACTGTCCTCCCATCGGCGCCATATAGCCTCCCCAGCAGGTATCGGGGCACTTCAGGGAGATATAGCGGAATCCCAGCTGCTTGAGCACGGTGGGCAGGCAGCTGGTGAAGCAGGGTTCCTCGCTGGAGTAGCTTAGGAACTGCACATCGGGGAAATGCTCTCGCCATTTCTTCATCCCCGTCTGGAACTGGCGGATGATGCTCTCTCCGCTTATGTTATACAGGTAGGGTTGGGCGTAGGTCGGGTTCACCACCTCCACCTGTGGCCCTGCAACCACCTTGCGGAAGCGTTCGTATGTCTCGGGCGTCAGGCTTCGCACGCTGTCCCACGTCTCTGGTTCCAGCTCCAAATTGATGCGCCACTGGGGGTGTGCCTCCAGCTGGTCAACCATAAAGTCGGTGTACCAGGTCAGGGGGTAGTGACCATACACACCGCCATGAAAGCCGTCAATAAAACTGGAGCACCCGTCTTGAGCGCAGGCAGGTCGGACAACCAGGGCCGGCAGGATGAGTATAAACAGGAGCCATCTCATTTTCGGGGGATAAAGTTACACACTTTTCCAGAAACAGCCAAAATAAGTTGGGATTTTATTTTGTCCTGCACCGGTTTTTTACTATCTTTGTCCCCTGGAATGAGGAAGATAGGCAGTATTCCGGTTTGGATTAGACGCTTCCGCCATAGACAGGGCTATGGTGTTCATTCTCCTTTCGCTTTTCATTTCCTGCAAGATATTGTTTACGAGAAAGCCCCCTACTATGCCTATCGGGAACTGGACAGCCACCTGGTGTGGAGCCAGCGCCTGCGTCAGCGGCGTGGCCTCCGGCTGCTTTTCCGCCTCTCCAACTATGCCCAGCCTCATCGTCTCCTCTTGCCGCAAGGCACAGCCTTAGAGGCACTATATCTCCAGGAGGGATGTCGCAGCGCCCGGCTTTGCCAGGAAGCGACAGGCGCAGACAGGACGCTCTGCTATCTGAAGCGCCCTGATGAGGACGTGCTGAATGCGCTCAACAACGACTCCGTGCTCGTCCTGGACGACCTGCACCACAACCGCCAGTGGTTCCGCGACTTAAAGGCCGTGGTGAAGTTCGACCTCTACGATCTGGGCATAGCCTTCTTCAACCCGAAATACAATGAACAGTATTACATCGTGAATTTTTGAACCTTGAACCCTTAAACCCTTGAACCTTTAAACCCTTAAACCTTCAACAATGAAAAAAAGCAACGTCTATACTCGAACAGGAGATCAGGGCCTGACCAGCTTGGTCGGCGGAACCCGCGTACCCAAGAACTGTACAAGGCTCGAAGCCTACGGCACCATCGACGAGCTGAACAGCCAGCTGGGGTTGCTGCTTACCTATCTGACGGACGAAACCGACCGGCAGAGGCTCATCCGATGCCAATGCGACCTCTTCTCCATTGGCAGCATGCTGGCAACCGAACCTGACAGCAAGCGCACACCCATCAAAGTCATCACGCCAGAGGATGTGGAAGAGCTTGAACACGCCATCGACCAAGCTGCCGACGGACTTCCCGGCTGGAGGGGCTTCACCCTGCCTGGGGGCAGCCAGGGAGCGGCCGTCGCCCATGTCTGCCGTACCGTTTGCCGACGCGCCGAGCGCCGCATATATGCCCTCTGCCAGGAGGCTCCTGTCGATGCCCAGGTGACGGCCTACGTAAACCGCCTGAGCGACTATCTCTACGTGCTGGCATGCAGGATAAATCATCTGGAAGGCAGGGAGGAGATTCTCTGGGCGAAGCGCACCCCTGCAAAGTGAAACTGACAGCAGGTAAGCCCTATTTCGTCGGCTCCATGTGGATGCTTGTGTGCGTAGCCGGCCCGAAGCGCTCCTTCAGCTTCCGCTCGATAGCCGAGGCGCAGTTGTGAGCCTCGCGCAACGGCATGTTACCGTCCATACGGACATGAGCCTCTATGGCTATCCGGTTACCGATGCGGCGCGTGCGCAGATTGTGCGGCTCCGTTATGCCTGGGAAGGAGTCGATGATAGCGGCTATCTCCTGCTCCATCCCCTCGGGCAGAGAGCTTTCCGTCAGCTCGTCAACACTTGCCTTCAGCAAGTCGTAAGCCACCTTCATCAGCATCAGCCCCACCAGAATGGAGGCAACGGGATCGAGCACCGTCCAGCGGCTGCCCAGCAGGATGGCTCCGCCGATGCCCGCAGCCGCGCCTATGGACGACAGGGCATCGCTGCGATGATGCCAGGCATTAGCCACCAGGGCCTGCGACTCGAGCGCCTTGCCGCGACTTACGGTATAGCGAAACAGTACTTCCTTCACCAAGATGGAGAGCAACGCCGCCCATAGCGCCAGCATGCCAGGGGCCTCCAGCGTTGCGCCCTGCGCCCAACGCACCACCTTCAGCACGGCGGCCACGATAATGCCCACAGCTGCCACAACGAGTGCCAGGCCTATGATGAACGTGGCAAACGTCTCGAACTTGCCGTGCCCATAGTCGTGCGACTGATCCTGCGGCTTGGCGCTCAAACGGACAAAGACAAGCACGACGAGGTCGGTGATGAAGTCCGAGAGCGAGTGTATGGCATCGGCCATCATAGCCGAACTGTGTCCGAGGACAGCTGCCACGAACTTAAAGGTCAGCAGCGCCATGTTTCCCACGCTGCCCGCCAGCGTTACCTTGTATATTTCCTGTTCTCTTGTCATTTAAACGGCTTCCGATTGCTCTAAGAGAGCGCAAAGAAAGCCAATCTTTCTGATATAAGCAAATTTTTCAGAGAAAAAAAATTCGTCCGTAAAAAAGATCTTTATTGTCTGGGATATCCCCTGACCTGCTCAGAGGAACTACAAAGACGCTCCAAAACGTTAAAAATTCCTAAAAGACGGAGCAGATTCTTGGAGGAACAGAGAAATCTCCATACTTTTGCGGTGTCTTAAGTGACTAAGACACCTAATGCAAGTAAAAAATATGATTGAAGTAAAGAATGTAACTTATGCCTACAGCAAAGGCAACAAGCTGGTATTCAGCGACATGAGCCTTACACTGGAGCCAGGAAAGGTTTACGGTCTGCTGGGCGAGAACGGAGTTGGGAAGTCCACTCTGTTGTATCTGATAATGGGACTTTTGCGCCCAAGTAAGGGAACGGTGCTCGTTGATGGGCACGAAGCATGGAAGCGGCATAGCGGGACGCTGGCGCAGTTCTACCTGGTGCCCGAGGAGATTGACCTGCCGTCGATGCGCCTCTCCGCCTACGTGGCCTCTCGCCGCCCGTTCTATCCTAAGTTCAGCGACGAGGTGCTGAGTGACTGCCTGCAGGAGTTCCAGCTGCCTGCCGATGTCGCCCTGAACAGCCTCTCGATGGGGGCGAAGAAGAAAGTGCTCATGAGCTTCGGCCTGGCAAGCGGCGCGCGCTACCTGCTGATGGACGAGCCCACGAACGGGCTGGATGCCGCCTCGAAGAAGCAGTTGCGCCGCGTCATAGCCCGCTATGCCGACGAAGAGCGCTCGCTGGTCATCTCCACTCATCAGCTGCACGATGTGGAAGCGATGCTCGACCACATCCTCATCCTGAAGGACTCGGGCCTGCAGCTCGACGAGTCGGCAGCAAGCCTGACGAGCCGCCTGGCCTTCTGCTCCCTGACCGCAGAAGAGATGGAGGGCCGCGAGGTGCTCTATGCCGAGAGGTCGCTGGACGGATACGCCGCCCTCTGCCGCCGCCGCGAGGGGGACGAGGAAACGCCCCTTGCCCTGGAACTACTGTTCAATGCCGCAACCAATATTAATTGATTCAATTCATAATTCACAATTCATAATTCATATTATCGTTGAGCGTGAACAGACTCAACATATAATATTTAAACTTTCAAGACATAAAGTTATGAAGAACAACAATTTCTCCCTGCTACGCACAGGGCAACTGATACGCTTCTACTGGTTGAACGAGCGCAAGCTCTGGCTCTGGCTCTACCTGGGCCTGACTGCTCTGTTTGTATTCAAGGAACCTATTGTCAATGTAGTTTTCCACCTGGGCGGCCCTGGCTTGGATGCCTTTCTGACGGGTCTTTTCCTGTGCATCGGCGCTTCGTGGCTCTTCTCGATGCTGTTCACCAAGCGCGGAGCCATCGACTTCCTCTCCCTGCCGGCCGGCAATGCCGAGAAGTTCATCTCGCGCATCGTCTATGGCACGCTGGGGCTGGTGCTGACAGCCGTCCTGGCAAACCTGACTGCCGGCTGCATCTGCTTCCTCTTCATCTGGATGATGGAGTCGCTGAGCGGCAATCCCTTCCCTGCAGATGCTCTCAGATATTATTTGAGGCCCGACTTTCGGTTGCTGGGCGGGCCATGGAGCCCAAATTGTGGGGCAGGATTCATCTTCCGCAGTTTACTCAGCATAATCCTTATTTGGGCGCTTATCCTCTCCCTGTTCACCTGGACGGGCCTGCTGGTGCGCCGCTACGGCTGGGTCGTAGGCGTCGCCCTGGTTCTGGCCTATAGTTTGATTGTGGAACTCGCCCAACAGATATTCGGCTTTATGCCTGTTCAGTTCCGTCCTTTCATGGCAGCCACCCTGCTCCTGGCGCCAGTATTCTACTACCTCGCCTATCGCGCCTTCTGCCACGCAAAGATTGCCAACCATAAACGACTGGGCCTATGATTTACCAGAACGAGAGGGCTATCTACGTCAGGATAGCCGAGCGAATCTGCGACGACATCCTCTCTGGCAAGTATGCCGAAGAGGAGCGCGTGCCCAGCGTAAGGGAGCTGGCTGCCGAGTACGAGGTGAACACCAACACGGCCCTGCGCGCCTTCGACATCCTGCAGCGCGACGGCATCTTGGCGCAGCAGCGCGGCATAGGCATGCTGGTGGAACGTGGAGCCCGCCGCCGCATTCGGGCAGCACGCAGGAAAGCGTTCCTGGAACACGACATGCCCGACTTCTTCCGCCGCCTCCGCCTGCTGGGCATGACCATAGACGATGTGGTGGAGGCCTGGCAGGCAGCGGAGGGCCAGGGAACCGCCCCCTGAGCCGCCTGTAAAATGGCTTGCATATTTCTTCCTTCTACAGGCCAAATGTTCTATGGCCCAGAAATAATTGTTTACGCAATGCGGAAAAAGAATTTGCGGCATATAGAAAAGAAGTTTACGCAATACGATGAAAAAGTTTCTGCAATACGGAGAGAAAGTTTCTGCCCCCCTGTCCATTTTATGTTTCACGGCGAGAGACGTATATTTCACGGCGAGAGACGTACATTTCACGTCGTGAAATATAAAAGACTCCTGCGGGTAAAAAGAATTTGTCCCGGGTTTCCCAACTTTTTCTCCCTAATGGCAGAAAAAGCCACCGCCCGAGTCAATGCCAAAAGGCCTGCAGCTGGACATGACGTCAGGGAATAACGGAATCAGAAGAATAAAATTCGCCTTTCACTTCTCCCCTATCCCAGGAGAAATGAAAGGCGAATTTATTTTTAGGGGCTTATGGTTGTTTACCAGATATCCTCAGGCGTCTCGGGATTGTCGTAAACCTCCTTGGCCACGTACTCCAGGTAATCCATGTAGAGGAAGCGGGTGGGATCGTCCATCACCGTCTTGAAACGCAGGTAGTAGGTCTCGTTGGGATCCATCGTCTGGCGCACGATGATGCGGCGGATGATTGATTCGTTTGCACGTGCCTGGCCGGTAGTATTGTCGCGGGTGCACTGCTGTGCAGCGCCCTTCATGAAGCCCTTGTTGCGCATACGCTTGTCCACCTCGGCATTGTAGTCGTTGTCATCGGTATCCTGTTCCCAACCCGTATCGCTGGGCAGGTCGCCGTTGGTGGTTCTCAGGTAGAGGCCGCTCATGCGGAGATCCAGGGGGATGCCCATCGGCGCGAGTTTCTCGAGGTCCTTGCCCCAGTAGAACTGCACCATGCCGCGCTTGTTGCCGCCGTTCTGGATGGCGTAGCGTATCTCGTAGGTGCCGCGACGGGGCACAGGAGGCAGGGTGAAGGTGACGTCCTGTATGCCGCGGATGGTGAACTCGTCCGACTGATAGTTACCCCAGCTGGCATGTGTGCCTGCCCAGTAGTAGAAGCGGGTGTCGTCGGTGATATTGACGCTCTCCAGGTAGTTGTAGTCGCCGGTGCTAGGGATGTATATGTTGCGGTACTTGTCCTGTGATACCTCGCACATTCGGATGTCATTGTTCATGAATTCAGGGATGATCGACGATACGAGGTAGCGGATGCGGTTCTGCTGCAGATTGTCGCGCGTCAGGTCGTCATAGACGAGCAGATGGTCGATGGGATATACCATGGCGTTGCGCACGTTGTTCTCGCCCTCAAGGTTGGGTGCGCCGATGAGGATGCCCACGTTCTCGGGCGCGCAGCTCAGTTCGTGATAGTCGCCTGTACGCCCGTTGTTCAGCACGGGGAAGCGGTTCAGGTAAACGCCCTTGCTCTCCTTGCTCTCGAAGATCTTGAGCAGGCGGCGCTTGCCCATCGTGGTATAGAACTCGCTGACGGCAGAACCGAGCTGCTTCATGTTGCGGTTGTAGCCGTACTCGCTCCAGTGGTAAACCAGATGGTTGGTCGGCAGGCGCTCGGGCAGGAGGTGATAGGTGACGAACTGGTTGAGCAGGTTGTTCTCGTCCTCGTAGTCGGTATTGCGGGCGGCCTCAGGGTAGATGTCCTTGGCCTCCAGGTAAGCCACCACGTCCTCGACGGTTATCTCCAGGGCGGGCTTGCCTATCTCGGCCGTCCAGAAGCTGTCTGTTTCGGCAAAGTAGGTAAAGCCGTAATAGCGATGCTCAGGCGTATAGAAGGTGTATCCCTCCAGGTCGTATTCATTGGTGCTCACCTTGAAGTCTCCGCGAAGGTACCTGTCCTCATATTCCTGATCCTGATACCTCTCGAGGGTATCCCTGAGCCCGCAGGTCAAGGCCAGCATAGAAGCCACGCGGAAGCCCTCGCGCCCCTGATCGATGTTGTCAAACATCCAATGGCCAAGGCTGTTATTGCTCGGCGCCACAACACCGTTCATGGCGTGGATGACGCCGTTGATGGCCGGAATGTCGTGATTGCGGATATCCATCGGCTCGTTGTTGATGAGGTAGAGGTCCAAGCTGTCTTCACTCAGGTGGACAGAGAGGCGGCGGTCGTACATATTGGGAAGGCTAATCTCTCCGTCCTGCTGGGTCGGGAAGTCATAGGTGAAGTATTGCATATTGTCTCCGCCATCCAGGATGCTGTTATAGACGACGACTTTCTCGATGGAGTCGCGGGCACGCTCGGAGGGGAAGCCCTCCCAGCTGGGTTCCGATATGATGCCCTTGCGCCACAATGTATCGAGGTAGAGCTGGATAGCATCGTTCGTAGGCGCAAAGACCGTGTAGTTACCACGGGCGGAAAGCAGCTGAATCAACGTTGTCTCGGAAATGCGGCTAACAGGCACCAGAGAGAGCAGGCGGACATACTCGGAGTATTGCTCATGCTTCTGCAGATAGTCGGCGATTGTCACATCCTTAAATACATAGCGCGACGAGGAATCAATGGTTTCCGTACACGAACCAAAACTGAGAATCATTGCAAAAAGGAACGCAATGGCGAAAAGGGGTTTTCTCGTCTGAAGACAGGTTTTATAATAACTCATTTTTATATATTTTAACGACTTTAAATAGAAAAAAACGGCATAAATTGGTTAGTTTAGCATGCAAATATAAGAGATTTACGCCATCTATTCGCTACATCGGACGTTAAATATTGTTAATTGCGGGATTTTGCCCTGATGCCTATAAATATTTCCCCAAATGTTAGGCGGAAAAACTGAACAAGCCATTCATAACGCCAAGAATAGTGAGCCGACGAAAGAAAGCAGACATGCCTTCCATCACTCTCCACCATCAAAGAGCGATGAAAGGCACACTTATTTTTAAGGAGCTAATGGCCGTTTTACCAGATGTCCTCAGGCTTTTCTGGATTGTCGTAAACCTCCTTGGCCACGTACTCCAGATAATCCATGTAGAGGAAGCGGGTGGGATCGTCCATCACCGTCTTGAAACGCAGGTAGTAGGTCTCGTCGGGATCCATCGTCTGGCGCACGATGATGCGTCGGATGGTGTACTCGCCATCACGCGCCTTGCCGGCAGTATTGTCGCGAGTGCATTGCTGGGCAGCTCCCTTCATGAAGCCCTTGTTGCGCATACGCTTGTCGACCTCGGCGTTGTAGTCATCGTCGTCCGTATCCTGCTCCCATCCCGTATCGCTGGGCAGGTCGCCGTGCGCCGTCCTCAGGTAGAGGCCGCTCATACGCAGATCCAGAGGTATGCCCATCGGCGCCAGCTTCTCGAGGTCCTTGCCCCAATAGAACTGCACCATGCCGCGCTTGTTACCGCCGTTCTGGATGGCATAGCGTATCTCGTAGGTGCCGCGACGGGGTACGGGAGGCAGGGTGAAGGTGACGTCCTGTATGCCGCGGATGGTGAACTCGTCTGATTCGAAGTTACCCCAGCTGGCATGCGTGCCCGGCCAGTAATAGAAACGCGTATCGGCCGTAATGAAGACATTCTCCAGGTAGTTGTACTCATTCGTGCTGGGAATCCACACATCGAGATACTTCGTCTGCTGAATCTCGCACATGCGGATATTGTTGTTCATAAACTCGGGAAGCATGGATGATACGAGGTAGCGGATGCGGTTCTGCTGCATGTTGTCGCGCGTCAGGTCGTCATAGACGAGCAATTTGTCGATAGGGTAAACCATCGCATTGCGCACGTTGTTCTCACCCTCCAGGTTGGGCATACCGATGAGGATACCTTCGTTCTCAGGCTTACAACTCAGCTCGTGATAGTCGCCGTTGCGTCCGTTGTTCAGCACAGGGAAACGGTTCAGATATACGCCATTGCTCTCCTTGCTCTCGTATATCTTCAACAGGCGGCGCTTGCCCATTGTAGTATAGAACTCACTCATGGCAGAACCCAGCTGCTTCGTGTTGCGGTTGTAGCCGTACTCGCTCCAGTGGTAAACCAAATGGTTGGTCGGCAGGCGCTCGGGCAGCAGGTGATAGGTGACGAACTGGTTGAGCAGGTTGTTCTCATTCTCGTAGTCGGTATTGCGGGCAGCCTCAGGGTAGATGCCCTTTGCGTCCAGGTAAGCCACCACGTCCTCGACGGTTATCTCCAGGGCGGGTTTGCCTATCTCGGCCGTCCAGAAGCTGTCTGTTTCGGCAAAGTAGGTAAAGCCATAATAGCGATGCTCAGGCGTATGGAAGTTGTGACCCTCGAGTTCGTATTCGGTAGTATTTACCTTAATATCTCCTCTCAGGTACATATCCTCATACACTTGATCCAAATACAATTCGAGTGTATCCCTGAGCCCACAGGTCAAGGCCAGCATAGAGGCTACATGAAACCCTTCCCTGCCTTGATCTATGTTATCATACATCCAATGGCCAAGGCTGTTATTGCTTGGCGCCACAACGCCGTTCATGGCATGGATGACGCCGTTGATGGCAGGAATATCGTGGTTGCGCACATCCATTGGCTCGTTGTTGATAAGGTAGAGGTCCAAGCTGTCTTCACTCTGGTGGACAGAGAGGCGGCGGTCGTACATGTTAGGCAGGCTTATCTCTCCATCCTGCTGGTTTGGAAAGTCGTAAGTGTAATATAGCGTATTGTCACCACCGTCCAGGATGCTGTTATAGACAACGACTTTCTCGATGGAGTCGCGGGCACGCTCGGAGGAGAAGCCATCCCAGCTGGGATCCGTAATGATGCCCTTGCGCCATAGTGTATCGAGGTAGAGCTGAATGGCAGCATTCGTAGGCGCAAAGACCGTGTAATTACCACGGGCGGTAAGCAACTGAATCAGCGTAGTTTCGGATATGCGACTTACAGGCACTTTGGTAAGCAAACGGACGTACTCCGAATATTGCTCATGCTTTTGCAGATATTCTGTTATAGTAACATCCTTAAATACATAGCGCGACGAGGAGTCAATGGTTTCCGTGCACGAACCAAAACCGAGAATCAATGCAAAAAAAATTACAACAACAAGACAGGACTTTCTTGTCACACAAGAAATAGCGTTATAAAGATTCATTTTTATTTGTTTTAATGTTGTTAAACGGTATGAAACGGCAGCAAACTGCCTTTTAGGGATACAAATATATTTTATTTAAACCATTCAGACGCCAACTCCTCCGTTAAAGAATGTTAATTCGCGTTTTTTCTGTCAAAAAAAATCCCGATGCATCCGAAGGTGCACCGGGAAAAAGCTTATGGATTAAATAAACGGAGAATCAAAGCTCATCTACATAATCAAGAATTGTCTTTCGGCTAGCCAAGACACGGTCATAATCATCTCGGCTTCCGACTATAATGCGATCGAACTCACGTATTCCAGTTCCAGCAGGGATAAGGTGACCACAGATAACATTCTCCTTCATACCTTCCAAACGGTCGCTGCGGCCGTTGATGGCAGCCTCGTTGAGCACCTTGGTGGTTTCCTGGAAGGAGGCAGCAGAGATGAAACTGCTCGTCTGGAGAGCTGCACGCGTGATACCCTGAAGTATCTGGAGTGAAGTGGCAGGCACTGCATCGCGCACCACAACCTGCCTGAGGTCCTTACGCTTAAGCTGGGAATTCTCGTCGCGCAGGCGTCGAGCCGTGATAATCATACCCTTCTGCATCGTCTCAGAATCACCGGCATCGGTAACGACTTTCTTGCCCCAGATGCGATCATTCTCTTCCGAGAACTCCAGCTTGTCAACGACTTGCTGCTCAAGAAAGCGCGTATCACCTGGCTGGTCAATCTGAACCTTACGCATCATCTGACGTACGATTACCTCAAAGTGCTTATCGTTAATCTTAACGCCCTGCAAACGGTAAACGTCCTGAATCTCGTTGACGATATATTCCTGAACGGCCGTGGGGCCCTTGATAGCCAAGATGTCAGCAGGCGTGATAGCACCATCGGACAAAGGCGTACCGGCACGAACGTAGTCATTCTCCTGCACCAGAACCTGCTTGCTCAGAGGTACAAGGTACTTATGCACATCACCGACCTTACTGGTTATGATAATCTCGCGGTTACCACGCTTAAGCTTGCCCATAGAGACTTCACCGTCAATCTCAGCTACGACAGCAGGATTACTTGGGTTGCGAGCCTCGAAAAGTTCGGTTACACGGGGAAGACCGCCGGTAATATCACCGCCACCGCCTACAACGCGAGGTATCTTCACCAAGACATCACCGGCCTTAACCATCTGACCATCTTCTACCGCAATATGACCGGCGATCGGGAAGTTATAGGTACGGATAAGTTCTCCATCCTCGTTCAGAATATGAGCAGCAGGCACTTTGGTTCTGTCGCGGGATTCAATAACAATGAGCTCACGCAAACCAGTGGTTTCATCGGCCTCGACACGATAGGTCACACCTTCAATGACATCTTCGAACTGGATGCGTCCAGACGTCTCTGTCACAATGACGGCATTAAACGGATCCCACTTTGCTACGACTTCGCCCTTGGATACGGTCTCACCCTCTTTCTTGTAGAGTGTGCTACCATAAGGCACATTCTGAGTGAGAAGGATAATACCCGTATTCGGATCGACAAAACGTACTTCAGCCAGACGTCCGACAACCATCATTACAGCACGGCCCTCTTCGTCAACGATGTCGACAGTACGCAGTTCCTCGAATTCCAACCGTGCATCGTACTTTGCCTTAATCATAGCGTTGGCAGCTGCATTACCAGCCACACCACCACCGTGGAAGGTACGAAGAGTCAGCTGAGTACCAGGTTCACCGATAGATTGTGCAGCGATAACACCTACAGCCTCACCCTTCTGAACCATACGTCCGGTAGCCAGGTTACGACCATAGCACTTCATGCACACGCCTTTACGGCTCTCACAGGTAAGGACGGAACGGATTTCAACGCTCTCAATAGGACTTGACTCTATCTCCTGTGCCTTTGCCTCGTTGATCTCATCGCCTGCAGCACATATCAATTTACCCGTTGTAGGATGAATGATATCATGGACGGAAACACGTCCCAAGATACGATCGTACAATGTACTGATTACTTCATCGCCATTCTTCAGCGCCGTACATACAAGCCCGCGAAGAGTACCGCAGTCTTCTTCATTTATGATCACATCATGACTGACATCTACGAGTCGGCGCGTGAGATAACCGGCATCAGCGGTCTTCAAGGCAGTATCGGCCAAACCCTTACGGGCACCGTGAGTTGAAATGAAATATTCCAACACACTCATACCTTCCTTGAAATTCGAGATAATAGGGTTCTCGATAGTCAATGGCTCAGCACCTGCCTTTTGCGGCTTGGCCATCAAGCCACGCATACCTGAAAGCTGGCTAATCTGTCCAGCACTACCACGAGCACCGGAATCCAGCATCATGTAAACAGCGTTGAAGCCCTGGTCAGCCTCCTTCATCGTTTTCATCAAGATGGCTGAAAGGTCATTGTTTACGTGCGTCCAGGTATCTACAACTTGGTTGTAACGTTCCTTGTCTGTGATGAAACCCATACCATATTCGCCGGCAATGCGTTCAACCTCTTCGTTACCCTTACGGATAAGTTCCTCTTTCTCCTTAGGAATGATAATATCACCCAGGTTGAAGGACAAACCACCCTCGTAGGCAAGACGATAGCCCAAATTCTTGATGCCGTCTAAGAACTCACAAGCTCTGGCTATACCAACAGTCTTGATAACATCTGTGATAATGCCACGCAACGTCTTCTTGGAGATTACATCATTGAAATAACCGACCTCAACAGGGATAATCTCGTTGGCTATGACACGTCCTACCGAAGTCTCAACCATTCGTTTGCCGATAGTTCCATCTTCCAGAATGTCATCCACCATCACACTAACTGGAGCATGAACGTCAACACGCTTCTCGTTATATGCAATGATCGCCTCCTCTGGCCCATAAAACTTAAGTCCGCTGCCCTTTGCACCAGGACGAAGTTTGGTGATATAATATAAGCCCAGCACCATATCCTGAGAAGGCACGGTAATAGGAGCTCCGTTGGCAGGGTTTAATATATTATGAGACTGCAACATCAGTATCTGAGCTTCGAGGATAGCCTCGTTGCTCAACGGCAAATGAACTGCCATCTGGTCACCATCGAAGTCAGCATTGAAGGCAGTGCATGCCAGCGGATGCAATTGAATTGCCTTTCCTTCAATCATCTTAGGTTGGAAAGCCTGAATACCCAAGCGATGCAGGGTCGGAGCACGGTTTAGCAAAACGGGGTGCCCCTTCATCACATATTCCAGAATATCCCAGATAATGGGTTCCTTGCGATCAACAATCTTCTTTGCACTTTTAACCGTCTTCACAATACCGCGCTCGATGAGCTTGCGGATAACGAAAGGCTTATACAACTCTGCAGCCATCAGTTTCGGCAAACCGCACTCTCCCATCTTCAGTTCAGGGCCGACCACAATAACCGAACGGGCAGAATAATCGACTCGTTTACCCAACAAGTTCTGACGGAAGCGGCCTTGCTTACCCTTCAAAGAATCAGAAAGCGACTTCAAAGGACGATTGCTGTCGGTCTTGACGGCGCTACTCTTGCGGCTGTTATCGAACAAGCTGTCCACAGCTTCTTGAAGCATTCGCTTTTCATTACGCAGAATAACTTCCGGTGCCTTAATCTCAATCAACCTTTTCAGACGATTGTTACGAATAATCACACGACGATAAAGGTCATTCAAATCGCTGGTGGCAAAACGTCCGCCATCCAGGGGAACCAATGGGCGCAACTCTGGCGGGATGACAGGCAGGATGCGCATAATCATCCACTCTGGTTTGTTACGGTTGCGGCTGGCACGGAAACTTTCCACAATGGGCAGTCGTTTCAGAGCCTCGTTCTTACGTTGCTGTGCTGTGTCCTGACTGGCGGCATCTCGCAGCTCATACGACAGAGAATCCAAATCCAACTGAACCAGAAGATCATAAATGGCTTCAGCACCCATTTTGGCGATGAACTTATTGGGATCCGTATCCTCTAAGAACGAGTTATTCTGAGGCAACTTATCTAAGACCTCCATATACTCATCCTCCGAGAGCAAGTCATACTTGGCAAGAGGGAAATCCGGATCATTGGCCATAGGACCAGGTTGAATCACGACATAACGCTCGTAATAAATCACAGCGTCCAACTTTTTCGTGGGCATACCCAGCAGATAGCCAATCTTATTGGGCAACGAACGGAAGTACCAGATGTGAGCCACAGGAACAACTAACTGAATGTGCCCACTACGCTCACGACGCACTTTCTTCTCAGTAACCTCCACGCCACATCGGTCACATACAATACCCTTGTAACGGATACGCTTATACTTTCCACAATGACATTCATAGTCTTTGGTAGGACCAAAGATACGTTCACAGAACAAGCCGTCACGTTCCGGTTTATAGGTTCGGTAATTTATTGTTTCAGGCTTGAGGACCTCGCCATGTGAATTCTCCAGAATTTCCTCGGGGGAAGCAAGACTGATGGTTATCTTGGTAAAATTATTCTTTACCTTGTTTTCTTTTTTAAAAGCCATAGTTATATCCTTTCTTGAAAGAGTATTTTAATCCAATGTAACGCTCAATCCCAAACCACGCAACTCATGAAGCAGGACATTCAGGGATTCGGGAATACCAGGTGTAGGCATGGGATCACCCTTGACAATAGCCTCATAGGCTTTGCTGCGGCCAACCACGTCGTCACTCTTGATCGTCAAGATTTCCTGCAACACATGTGACGCGCCAAAAGCCTCAATGGCCCAAACCTCCATCTCACCAAAACGCTGACCACCAAACTGGGCCTTACCACCCAAGGGCTGCTGAGTAATCAGAGAGTACGGGCCTATGCTGCGGGCATGCATCTTATCCTCAACCATATGACCTAACTTGAGCATGTAGGCGACGCCTACAGTTGCCAACTGGTCGAAAGGTTCACCAGTAGCGCCATCATACAACTGGGTAGAACAATAGCGGGGCAAGCCAGCTTTGTCTGTCCATTCACAAAGGTCATCCAGAGTGGCGCCATCAAAGATTGGTGTAGCAAACTTCACGCCCAACTTGCGACCGGCAGCACCTAAAACTGTCTCAAAAATCTGGCCAATGTTCATTCGAGACGGAACGCCAAGCGGGTTCAGGACAATATCAACGGGCGTTCCATCAGCCAAGAATGGCATATCTTCCTGACGAACGACCTTGCTGACAATACCTTTATTACCATGACGTCCAGCCATTTTATCGCCAACGCCAATCTTACGTTTCTTAGCCACATAGACTTTGGCCATCTGAATGATACCATTCGGGAGGTCGTCACCAATGTTAATGGCAAAGCGCTTCCGTTGTGTTTCCGCACCAAGCAATTTATACTTTTTCAGGAAATTTATAATCAGCTTACCTATCAGTTCATTTGTATGGGCATCGGCTGTCCAACCTGTCAGTTGAACTGTGGCAAAATCAAAAGTATTAAGTATGCTTGCGGTTATGTTCGCACCTTTGGGTACCAGGATGGCATCCATGTAGTCCTTGATGCCCTGACTCTTTTTACCCTTTGTAAGCTCCAGAAGCTTATCTATTAAGATTGCCTTCAGATCTGCCACTTTGCTGTTAAACTCTTCATCAATGGCAGCCAGACGAGGCTTGTCCTGGTTTTTAGCTGCACGGCCCTTAATGGCTTTTGAGAAAAGTTTTTTATCTATCACGACACCATTCAGCGAAGGACTTGCCTTTAGCGAAGCATCCTTCACATCTCCGGCCTTGTCGCCAAAGATTGCTCTCAGCAGTTTTTCCTCAGGGCTGGGATCGCTCTCACCCTTCGGGGTAATCTTACCAATCATAATATCACCAGGAGCGACACGAGCACCGATGCGTATGATACCATTTTCATCCAGATCTTTGGTAGCATCTTCACTCACGTTGGGGATGTCAGCAGTCAGTTCCTCCATACCACGTTTTGTCTCACGAACCTCAAGACTAAATTCCTCAACATGAACACTAGTCAAAAGATCTTCACGAACAACTCGCTCATTGAGCACGATAGCATCTTCATAGTTATAACCTTTCCAGGGCATATAAGCCACAAGAAGATTACGTCCTAAAGCCAATTCACCATTCTCCGTGGAATAGCCCTCGGTTAGAATCTGCCCCTTTGTAACACGGTCGCCCTTATTACAAATCGGACGAAGGTCAATCGTCATATTCTGATTCGTACGGCGAAATTTAGGGATACGATACTCCTTCAATGCCGGCTCGAAGCTAACAAACTCTTCCTCCTCTGTACGATCGTAGAGAATACGAATTGTAGTGGCATCGACATACTCAACCACGCCATCTCCCTCCGCTGTAATCATTGTACGGGAATCTATGCAAAGCTGACGCTCAATGCCTGTACCGACGATTGGAGCCTCCGTACGCATCAAAGGCACAGCCTGACGCATCATGTTTGAACCCATCAGAGCACGATGAGCATCGTCGTGCTCCAAGAAAGGAATCAGAGAAGCTGCAATGGATGCAATCTGTTGAGGTGCTACATCCATCAAGTTCACTTCGCTAGGAGGTACAACAGGATAATCATCATCTTTACGACACTTTACCTTGGAACGAATAAACGTACCATCCTCATTAAGCGGAGCATTGCCCTGACCGATAATCTTGCCTTCCTCTTCCTCTGCAGTCATGTACTGTATGCCCTCATCTGACAAGTCGACAACACTATCCTTAACTTTCCGATAAGGTGTCTCAATGAAACCTAGATCATTGATCTTGGCAAAAACGCAAAGAGATGAAATAAGACCGATATTGGGGCCTTCAGGTGACTCAATGGGGCAAAGACGGCCGTAATGCGTATAATGTACATCACGCACCTCAAAACCTGCACGTTCACGTGACAAACCACCAGGTCCTAATGCAGAAAGACGACGTTTATGGGTTACCTCAGCCAACGGATTTGTCTGATCCATGAACTGTGACAACGCATTAGTACCGAAGAACGAATTTATTACGCTGCTGATAGTCTTTGCATTTATCAAATCCATTGGCGTGAAGACCTCGTTGTCGCGTACATTCATCCTTTCACGGATTGTTCGACTCATACGAGCCAAACCTACGGCAAATTGATTAGCCAACTGCTCTCCTACTGTGCGAACTCGACGATTGCTCAGATGGTCAATATCATCCACACTTGCCTTTGAATTGACAAGTTCAATCAGATACTTAATGATCTCAATGATATCTTCCTTAGTCAAAACACGCACACCAGGATCCGTATCAAGATTCAGTTTGTGATTGATACGATAACGGCCGACCTCACCTAAATCATAGCGCTTCTCGCTAAAGAACAGGTTTGTAATCACCTCGCGTGCACTAGCATCGTCAGCAGGATCTGCATTGCGAAGCTGGCGGTAAATATACCAGACAGCTTCTTTTTCGCTATTGGACGTATCTTTTTGTAACGTGTTGAAAATGATAGAATAGTCCGATGTCTGACCATCTTCCTTGTGAATAAGGATGCTGCGTACTTTACTATCCAGTATAATCTCTATATTATCCTCCGTCAGCTCGCTTTCACGCTCCAAGACAACCTCATTACGCTCAATAGACACAACTTCACCAGTATCTTCATCAACGAAATCCTCAACCCAACTTTTCAACACACGGGCAGCCAATTTTGAGCCCATATATGCCTTTAGATTCTCACGAGTTACAATTACTTCCTCTGCAAGATTAAAAATCTGAAGGATATCCTTATCGTTCTCGTATCCGATAGCACGAAGCAAAGTCGTCACAGGCAGCTTCTTCTTACGATCGATATAAGCATACATGACATTATTAATGTCAGTAGCAAACTCAATCCAGCTACCTTTAAAGGGAATAATACGAGCCGAATACAATTGTGTACCGTTTGCATGAATACTGCTACCGAAGAACACGCCAGGAGAACGATGCAACTGAGATACCACTACACGCTCAGCACCATTTATGACGAAGGTGCCATTATGAGTCATGTAAGGAATCGGGCCCAGAAAAACATCCTGGATAACCGTATCAAAATCCTCATGATCCGGATCTGTACAGTATAGTTTCAATTTTGCCTTCAACGGCACGCTGTAAGTAAGACCCCTTTCCAAGCATTCCTCGATGGAATAACGTGGCGGGTCAATATAATAATCCAAGAACTCAAGGACGAAGTTATTCCGAGTATCCGCAATAGGGAAATTCTCAGAAAAGACTTTATAAAGCCCATCGTTTTTACGAAGTTCTGGAGGAGTATCCAACTGGAGGAAGTCCTTAAAAGACTTCAACTGCACTTCCAAGAAATCGGGATATGCCATCGGATTCTTGACGGAAGCGAAATTTACTCTTTGATTGTTATTGTTTGAAGCCATCAAAAAAATAATTATTGACTCGGAGAATATTTATAGACACAAAAAGGTAAAGAACCCTCTACCAGAGGATCCTTTACCATATAGCCTGGTTAACAGGAATTTAACTTTTACTTCAGTTCAATTTCGGCACCAGCTTCCTCAAGAGTCTTCTTCAAAGCCTCTGCATCAGCCTTAGGCATGCCTTCCTTCAATGTGCTGGGAGCGCCGTCAACCAACTCCTTAGCCTCCTTCAGGCCAAGACCGCAAGACTCTTTCACAGCCTTCACAACCTGAAGCTTAGCAGCACCTGCACTCTTCAGAACAACATCGAACTCAGTCTTCTCTTCCTCAGCAGCTGCACCAGCAGCAGCGGGAGCAGCAGCAACTGCAACAGCTGCAGCAGCGGGCTCAATTCCATACTCATCCTTCAGGATGGTTGCCAACTCATTTACTTCTTTGACTGTCAAGTTAACCAACTCTTCAGCAATAGCTTTTAAATCTGCCATTTTTATTCAAATTTTATTTGTTTATTACTTTGTTAATTAATTGTGGTCATTAGGGAGATTATTCACCCCTCTCACCCAGAGTCTTCAGAACTCCATGAATCGTATTCTGTCCAGATTGCAAAGCAGACAGAACATTCTTGGCCGGAGACTGTAGCAGAGCAACAATCTCAGCGATAACCTCGTTCTTACTCTTGATAGAGCAAAGAACATCCAACTGATTAGCACCCACATAAATGCCTTCCTCGGCATATGCTGCCTTCAATTCGGGCTTTGTCACCTTCTTGGAGAGCAATTCCTTCAGCATCTTGGCAGGGGCATTAGCCACTTCCGTAAACAATACGGCCGTGGTACCCTTCAAGCTACCATAAATGGGTTCAAAATCGACATCACTAGCCTCCAAAGCCTTATGCAGAAGGGTGTTTTTGACAACAACCATCTTAAGTCCGCTTTGGAAGCACTTGCGACGCAGAGCACTGGTGGTAGCGGCATCCATACCCTCAACATCTACCAAATAGAAATGAGGATACTGTGCCAGCAATTCACCAAGCTGTGCAATAATTACGCTTTTATCTTCCTTTCTCATGACATTCCTCGTTTTTAGATTTCCTCAGTAGCCTTTGGATCTACCTTGATACCGCGGCTCATAGTACTTGAAAGATAAATACTCTTGATGTATGTACCCTTAGCAGCAGCGGGTTTCAACTTGATAATTGTTGAAATAAACTCCCTTGCATTCTGTGCGATTTGCTCGGGGCTAAATGATACCTTTCCAATAGAAGTATGAACAATACCGGTCTTATCAACCTTGAAATCGATCTTACCCTGCTTTACTTCACGGATAGCTTTAGCAACATCCATGGTCACAGTACCACTCTTCGGATTAGGCATCAAGCCACGGGGACCCAGAATACGACCCAGGGCACCTATTTTACCCATGATAGCAGGCATAGTGATGATTACATCAACATCTGTCCAGCCACCCTTAATCTTCTCGATATACTCATCGAGACCAACATAGTCGGCACCTGCCTCTTTGGCAGCAGTTTCAGCATCGGGTGTGCAAAGGCATAATACTCGTGTCACCTTACCAGTACCATTGGGCAATGAAACCACGCCACGAACCATCTGGTTAGCTTTACGAGGATCAACTCCTAAGCGCACGTCAATATCAACAGAAGCATCAAACTTGGTGGTAGTAATTTCCTTCACCAATTCAGAAGCTTCTTTCAGTGTGTATGCCTTCCCTGCTTCAATCTTATCAGCCACCAACTTCTGATTTTTTGTCAGTTTACTCATTTTAATTGAAGTTTTATTGATTACTTACCAGGGAATTCACCTTGTACTGTGATACCCATACTTCTCGCTGTACCTGCAACCAAAGTCATTGCAGACTCAATAGTGAAACAGTTAAGGTCAGGCATTTTGTCTTGGGCTATAGCACGAACCTGATCCCAAGTGACCGATGCCACCTTTTTACGGTTAGGTTCAGCAGAACCGCCCTTAATCTTGGCTGCCTCCATCAACTGTATTGCCACAGGAGGAGTCTTGACAATAAAGTCATAAGACTTATCTGTGTAATACGTAATCACCACAGGAAGCACCTTGCCGGCCTTATCCTGTGTTCTGGCGTTGAATGCCTTACAGAAATCCATAATATTGATACCCTTGGAGCCCAATGCAGGACCTACTGGGGGAGATGGATTTGCAGCGCCTCCTTTAATCTGTAACTTGATTAATCCAGCAACTTCTTTAGCCATTGTAATATTATTTAATTATTGTATATGAAAAAGAGCAATACACGTAACAGAATGTATCACAACTTTTCAACTTGCATAAAACCAAGTTCCAAGGGAGTTTTTCTTCCAAAGATCTTGACCATCACTTTCAGTTTCTTCTTTTCGTTATTCACTTCCTCGATGATAGCATCAAATCCACGGAAAGGACCTTCAGTGACTTTAACACTTTCGCCCACTTCAAATGGAATGATTACATCTTCCGGAATCTCTGCGATCTCATCAATAGTGCCCAACATCTGGTTCACCTCGGCAGGACGCAGAGGCATTGGTTTCGTGTTTGACTTAGCATCGCTCAAGAAACCAAGCACATTAGGTACATTACGTAGCATCGGCTGAATCTCGCCAACCAGCTCTGCCTCAACAAAGACATAGCCAGCATAGCGATTCTTCTCCTTTACAATACGCTTTCCATTACGGACTGCAACCACTTTTTCTGTAGGAATAAGGACTTGAGAGACATGCTTGGCAAAATCTCCACCTTGGTGAAGCATAGCCTCGATGTACTCTTTCACTTTGCCTTCCTTTCCACTAATGGCACGCATAACATACCATTTCATTTCAGTTTCAGCCATTTTCCAAGCAGTTCTGTGTGGTTAGCGTAACATACCATAAATAGCCTCCATACCCGACTGGAATATGAAGTCCATAACGAAAACTACCAGCGCAATGCATAGGGAAGCTGTTATAACTACAACTGCGCTGTTCATAAGTTCTGAACGTGAGGGCCACGTGGTCTTATGCACAAGTTCTTCGTATGAATCCTTGCAATATTTTTTGATTTGTTCAAACATAATACCTTTGTTTTTTTGCACGGGAAGAGAGGCTCGAACTCCCGACACCTGGTTTTGGAGACCAGTGCTCTACCAACTGAGCTATTCCCGTAGAAAAGTTGAGAGTGAATAGACTGAAATACCAATCCTAGTTCAACCCACTCTCAACCATAATTTTATAAATTACCCTAGAGGGTTTTTACTGATCCTTGTTCTAACGATTAGTCGAAGACCTCTGTAATCTGACCAGAACCTACGGTGCGGCCACCCTCACGGATAGCGAAACGCAGACCGACATTCAGAGCCACAGCATAAATCAGCTCAACAGTAATCTCAACGTTATCACCAGGCATAACCATCTCTACGCCATCGGGCAGGTGAATCTCACCCGTGCAGTCCATAGTGCGCAGATAGAACTGGGGACGATACTTGTTGCCGAAAGGAGTATGGCGGCCGCCCTCTTCCTTCTTCAGCACATAAATAGAAGCCTTGAAGCCCTTGTGAGGAGTGATGGCACCCGGATGGGTAATTACCATACCGCGGCGAACCTCGTTCTTGTCAATACCACGCAGCAACAGACCTACGTTATCGCCAGCCTCACCGGTATCCAGGATCTTACGGAACATCTCAACACCGGTAATAACGGACTTCTTGTCCTCACCAAGGCCCAGGATCTGAACCTCATCGCCGACCTTAACGACACCAGTCTCGATACGACCGGTAGCCACGGTACCACGACCTGTAATTGAGAATACGTCTTCGACAGGCATCAAGAAGGGCTTATCGATGGCGCGAACGGGCTCCTGGATCCAAGTGTCGCAGGCATCCATCAGCTCCATAACCTTAGCCTCCCACTTGGGAACACCATTCAGGGCACCCAGGGCAGAACCGCGGATGAAAGGAGTATCCTCCTCAAACTCATACTGGGCCAGCAGCTCCTGCATTTCCATCTCAACGAGCTCGAGCATCTCCTCGTCCTCAACCATGTCGCACTTATTCAGGAATACAACCAAACGGGGAACGTTTACCTGACGGGCCAGCAGGATGTGCTCGCGAGTCTGAGGCATAGGACCATCAGTTGCAGCAACAACGATAATAGCACCGTCCATCTGAGCAGCACCAGTTACCATGTTCTTCACATAGTCAGCATGTCCCGGGCAGTCCACGTGAGCATAGTGACGCTTCTCGGTCTCATACTCTACGTGAGCGGTGTTAATAGTGATACCGCGCTCCTTCTCCTCAGGAGCATTGTCAATCTGGTCGAATGACTTGATCTTACCTTCGTTACCGGCAACGCGCTTCGAAAGAACCAGCGTGATAGCAGCGGTCAGAGTGGTCTTACCATGGTCAACGTGACCGATAGTACCAATGTTTACGTGCGGTTTGGTGCGCACAAATGTTTCTTTTGCCATTGTTTTGTTGTTTATTAATTTTTTATTTGAAATACTTGTCTATGTTCCTCCTAACACTCAGAGAGCTGTAACTGAGAGTTGAACTCAGGACCTCTTCCTTACCAAGGAAGTGCTCTACCACTGAGCTATTACAGCATTTTTCACTTTGAGCGGAAAACGGGGCTCAAACCCGCGACCCCCAGCTTGGAAGGCTAGTGCTCTATCGACTGAGCTATTTCCGCATAAACGTCGTTCCAGCTATTGCCCTTTGACAAAAAAAGCAAGCTCCCTTGTACCCGGCTTGCCGAAACTCCGCAAAACTCTCTTGAGTTGTGGGTGCTGATGGATTCGAACCACCGAAGTCGAAAGACAGCAGATTTACAGTCTGCCCCATTTGGCCACTCTGGAAAACACCCTTATGTCTGCCGGTTTTCACCGGACTTTTTTTCTTTGGCTTTCGCCTATCCGAGCCTTACAACTCAATTGGCTTTCGCCTATCCGAGCCTTACAACTCAATTGGCTTTCTCCTATCCGAGCCTCTTGTCGGATTCGAACCAACGACCCCGAGATTACAAATCACGTGCTCTGGCCAACTGAGCTAAAGAGGCTTTTCTTAGCAGCCGTCCTCTTTTCAGATTTACGACCTGTTGGAAAACGGCTGCAAAGGTAAGCATTATTTTTGAATTACCAAAACTTTTCGCGTTTTTTTTTAGTAATTTCTCAATTTTTCTTTGAATTTCTGCAGTTGAGCCCGCATAGAGTCGATGCAGAGGTCGGTTCCCTCCTCAAACGTGTCACACGTTTTCTCTACAAACAATGTGCTCCCAGGGACGCCTACACTCAGGCTCACTTCCTTGTTCTGGGCGGTTGCAGGCTTCACAACTTTTAATTGCACCTCAACTTTCTGTATGTCTTCAAATGTTTTCTCCAACTTGGCGACCTTCTTTTCGATGAACGCCTGTAACTTCTCGGTAGCGTCGAAATGAATCGACTGAATCTTAATTTCCATAGTTACCTCCTATTTTTTTAATAGTTAATATATAAGGTTAAGCCCTTGGATGGGCATCTTTGTAAACTCGCTTCAGCTGCTCGAAGGTGGTGTGCGTGTAGATCTGCGTCGTACTCACACTCTCATGACCGAGCAGGTTCTTCACCTCCTCCAGGCTCGCACCGTGGTTCAGCATCGCAGTGGCGAAGGTGTGCCTCAGCACGTGGGGGGAACGCTTCTTCATCGTGGTCACCTCCGATAGGTTGCTGCGTACGGCTTGGTAAACCTGCGTGCGGGTGATCCGACGACCCCGGTTCGTCAGCAGCAGCGCCTCCGAACTCTTCACCACCGTCTCATCCCTCATCTGCATATAGGCTACCAACTCGCGCTCCAGCTCGTCACCGAAGGGAATCACACGCTGCTTGTTGCGCTTACCAGTAACTTTCAGGCTGTGCTGGACGAAATCTATGTCCTTGTCGTCAATCCCTATCAGCTCCGACAGACGGATGCCCGTCTCATAGAATAATATAAGGATTACGCGCGTGCGTACATTATCAAATGTATCACCTTCAGGCTTGCTGTCAAGCAACTCGTCCATCTCACGCTCCCGCAGGAACTGCGGCAACGGCTTTGCCTTCTTGGGACCCGTCACCAAATGAGCAGGATCCTTCTCAACCAGCTTGCGGGAAAGAGCAAACCGATAGAACGAACGCAAAGATGACAGACAGGTGTTCACCGATGTAGCTTTCACCCCTCTGTCCATCATGCTTTCCATCCACCCGCGTATCATGTCAGCATCGGCTGTCACTAGCGAATGGCCTTCCAGTCCCCCTAAATACGTCTCGAAATCACGAAGACTCCGTTCGTAAACAGCTATAGTATGGACACTTGCGTTCCGTTCATAGCGTAGGTAGTTCAGGAACTGTTCTATCATTGTTTTCCCGTTTACTCGTTTCTGGCCACGAATTTACGGAAATTATTCGAAACTACCAAATTTTTTAAGGAACTTTTTTATAATTCCTCTTCCGTGCGCAGTTTCTGTACGTAAATAGCGTGTTCCATCTTCAGGCGCTTCAGCACAGAGGGCTTGTCAAACTGCTGGCGGCGACGGAGCTCCTTCACTACGCCGGTTTTCTCAAACTTTCTCTTAAACTTCTTGAGGGCCCTTTCAATGTTCTCGCCTTCCTTTACTGGTACAATAATCATCTTTTTTGTCTTAAATTTTTAATTGTTATACTTATGCTTCCGGACTGCTTGCCGAAAAAGCGGGTGCAAAGTTACAACTTATTTACCAAACTACCAAGTTTTTAGCAAAAATTTTGCAAAAAAACACGTCCATTCTTTCTCTCACCTCTTTCCCAACAGCGATATAGTCTAATAATAATCCAGAATCTTGCCTGGGAATGAGGCAACGGATAGGCAAGCATCGCTTGGGAATGAGGGGCCAGGGGTGAGGCTGAATATCCCATAGATGGTTAAGATCTGTGTGAGATTATACTATTCCAAGGGAATATCCCATAGATGGTCAAGATCTGTGTGACTCTATAGACTACATTTCGCACAATTCTCTAATTCTTGATTGTTCTGAGGCCAACTGGCCGACCCCATATATCCTTTGCTGGTCAAAGGTCCATCCAAATTCGTGTAATTAGTATAATTTGTAGTATAGAAAGATAATTCTCTAATTCTTGACAAATAATTCTCACAGATCTCACAGATCTCACAGATTTTTCTATTCCAAGGGAATATCCCATAGATGGTTAAGATCTGTGTGAGTCTTTTTCCCCTTCCCTTGGGAATGAGGGGCCAGGGGTGAGGCAGAATATCCCATAGATGGTTAAGATCTGTGTGACTCTAATGTCTACATTTCGTTCAATTCTCTAATTCTTGATTGTTCTGAGGCCAATTGGCCGACCCCATATATCCTTTGCTGGTCAAAGGTCCATCCAAATTCGTGTAATTAGTGTAATTTGTAGTATAGAAAGAAAATTCTCTAATTCTTGAGTAAACATGACCCTTTGCTGGTCAAAGGTCAATCCGTTCAATCCGTTGTTTTAAAAATACAAGTCTGTTCTTTTGTTATTCTGTCTTTATCCAGTTATTCTGTCTGTTCTTTTGTTATTCTGTCTGTTCTTCTGTTATTATGTCTAATTCTTGATGAGGCCATCAGCCGGCCTCGCATTCTTTGGTCCTTGAATAGCCGATCATAGAGGTAAAATTCGACATTTTTAATCAATTATTTGGATAATACAATAATTAATTGTAAATTTGCACCGATTAAAAGAGCAAACATGGCAAATACAGAATACATCACCATTAAGAATGCATCCCGGAAAGTCTTGCAGCGTATGCGCCAGATTGGCATTGACAAGGCTCAGCGTCTTCAGGAGGTCCAGAAGCGCTGGGATGCTGGTGAGTACAAGAATGCTGATATCGTCCAGCTATAATCTATGGAAGACTTTGTCCGGATTTTCAGGTCATCAACTGGTGACGTGTATCACATAGCATTGTCTGACGACCACGGCGTTCTTTCATCAGAAGCTGTTGAATCACTTAACGATGTAGTTGTCGTTGGCATTGAGCTTCGCCGTTTAGAGGGGAGCAATTCAACCGGCCAAGAAGTACTCTCTGCCATTGAGAGAACAATGAATATAGAAGCCGGCTATTGATATGATGTTTCAAAGATATACTCAGCAGCATGGCATGACGGATGTTTGTTTGTCAGTCGTTGAGATCAATGGCATTAATGAGAAGTACTATTTCCATGTAATCTACCAGGAAGTCCACTCATTGCTCGCATCCATGATAAGCCAGGACCTAACCCGCATTGCAGGGGTAGCCAATGCAACTGACTGATTTTCAGCGTTGGCTTTTTTCGGGAGGTATCTTTGGAGGCCCTACAAACTTTCTGGTCCCCATAGGATGTGGTGTAATGTCCAGCAGGCTATAGATTCTGGCCAG
>JAILKU010000165.1 GCA_024693505.1 Bacteroidaceae bacterium
TGTCGGTGTGTAGTACTTGTTGTTGAAGACTATGAGGCGTCCGTAGGTCTTCATGAAGCAGTGGTCGGTCGGGGTGCCGAGGTGGGCGAAGTTGGCGGGGGCATCGGTCGATTCCACGGCGGGCGAGCCTTGCTTCAGGCCATGTGTGTCAACGTAGTAGCAGTTGGTCAGCGTACCCTGGCCTTGGTTGTTGGTGCGGTGGAAGAACGTGCTGTTCTTGTTGTTCTCATTTCCCCACAGCAGTTCGCGCTTGCCGCCGTTGTTGTCGTACTGGCCTTCGATGAAGAGGCAGTCTTCCAGTATGGCATATCCGTACTCCGAAAAGCAGCCGACGAAACCGCCGCAGCCGTAAGTCGTGCCAGAATAGTTGGGGTTGTAGATGAGTCCGTCGAACACACAGCCCGTGATGTGGCATTGGTTGTATTGCGAACTCAGGAGGCCCACGAATCCGCCGATTCCGACGTTCGCGCTGAGGGTATTGCTGTCGAAGGTGGTGCTGATTTGGATGCTCACGTGGCAGTCGCGGATGGTGAGGTTGCCGTTAGCACTGCCCACCAGGCCGCTTATGTAGGAATTGGTGCCACCCGTGATGGTGCCCTCAACGTGAAGGTTGCTGATGGTGGCGCCGTTGGTGTTCTGGAAGGGGGCGGTGTACATGGCATCGGCAGTGCGGTTAAACGTCAGCGTCTTGCCCTTGCCGTCGAAGGTGCCCTTGAACGGATGCACCATGCCCGCCATCGTTGTCACGCTGATGTTGGCGGCGAGTTCGATAGTCTTGCCGATGAAGCCGTCGATTGTCGCATCATACTGCATGCGCTGGCAGAAGTAGTCCCAGCCGTCGGCGTTCTTGATGGTGTAGGTGTCGCCGTCCTGCGTGATGTTGTCGGGGTTCATCGGGAACGTGAACGTGCCGCCGAGGGTTACGTTCTCATTCGGCATAGCGAATGTGTAGGTGTTGTCGTGGTTATCGGTGATGCCATTGTCGATACTCAGGTTCGTGTTGTCGCCCGTCACGGTCAGCGTCTCCACGCTCTCGCCTATCTTCGGTGTGAAGGTGATGGTGATGTTTTCGCCCGCCATGGCTCCTGTCTTGTTGACGCTTAACTGCTGCGGATTGTTGTTGGTGATGTTATATCCGGCTATCACGCTGAAGTTCTTGGTCAGCACGTAGTTGGTGCTGTTGATTCTGACGGTGGCGCGGGCGGTATAGTTGCCCTCAGTGTTAGGCGCGGTAGTTGTCCAATTGCTACTGCCTTGCGGAGCGTACTCGATGTTGCACGTTGCTCCGAGCCCCGTCGTGTTGTTGAATTCTCCTAATGTGGGGTCGAGCGATGCACTGACCTTGAAAAAGGGGTGTGCCATACCATCGTTGGCGACGAGCGTCAGCGTGGCTTGATGGTTGGTGATGCACTGGTGGCTTTGCTCGTCGTTGGTGCAGGCAGCGGTCAGCCCATTACCGCTGGTGGTGATGTTGAACGAGTGACCGTTGTCAGTTGCAGCCGCAGGCGTGTAGGTCACCTTGATATAGCTGCCATTATCCCAAAAGCCGAAAAATCTATTATATTCTGGAGCAGTCCCGTTAACGCTGAATGTGAATCGTAATGGATGGTTCGCATCCACGTTGACGCTGCCCGTAAAGGTAACGTCCTGTGTACCTCCACCATCTACAGAAGTACAGTACGCACTATTTCCGTTCGTCAAATTCTGCGAACCGTTGCCTACGGAGAACTTCATGCCAGCGTCGTTGAAACTCAATTTCTTAAGTTCGACTGCTGTCACGGTGCCTTCAAGGTATGGGAATGTCACGGAAAGATTGTTACTGAGGACATCCATGAACATGAACTGTTCACCATCCGGACCATAATTAAATAACATTTCAGTATCCGTCCATGTGAAAAGCATCGTTTGGCCGTCGCTGCTGAATTCTGCTTGGTGGTCGGACTTGTTGCAAGTCGTGCCGTGTCCGCTGTTCATGTACCATGTCACGTCGACCGCCCACGCCGTCTGCGCCATCGTGAGCATCACGGCGAGGGTGAGGATGAGATGGAATGATAGTTTCATGTGTTTGAGCGTTGCTCGAACATTGCTTTCCCCTTCGGCCAGCGACCGTTGGTTCTCAAACTCGGCAAAGCTCATGCGAGCATGGCTCTGCTCTCGTTTAATCGAATGTTTCATACTTCTCATTTTGTTTTCTTTGATTGTTCTTGTATTATGGTTATTTTACTTCACGATATGTTCTCGGATTTTGGACGCGAAGTTACAAAAAACAACACAAAGAAGCCCTCGGCGTGGACCGGAAAACGGCCGCCGAGGGCAAAAGTCTTTACCCAGGTTAAGAGTTTCCTGAAGAAACTACATTTTTTCCTCCCAAAACGTAATGTCACCCCGCTCCTTCATCATATCTCGTCTCATCATTGTTTATGGTCGGGTGGTTTGAATCAGTCTTCGTCCAAATCGTTCAGGTCGAAGTAGAGCAATCGTGTAGGCTCATCAGCATCCTCCTCGTTAAGGGGCACTTTACATAAAGTCACAGACGCTCTTCACAGCCTCGTAAGCTGCATTAATTCTGGCTCTTTCTTCAGCCGATATGCGGCGGCGCTCCTTCATGCGTGCCTCGAAGCGTCGTGCGTCCTCACCGTAGAGGATTGGTGTTTCCTTGATTGGTCTTGCCATGATAAATACGTATTTATGTAAAATTCCGCTACAAAGTTACGCAATTATTTTGGAATAGCGTTATTCTTTCGTCAGTTTAACGTTGATTATTGACCATTTTGTAGCATTTAGCTCACAAATCTCAGTCATGGATGGAATAAGGAAACGGATACGCCAGGAATCAACAACTGGCATTGTATTCCGGACACTTAGTGCGCCCGAGGTACAACTGACGGAGACGTTCGTTTTATTGCTCCTTCCCCTCTAGTCTGCCGAGAAGTCGGTCAGCACCTGACGATAAACCGTCAGGATGGTACTCTTGCGGATGAAGCCGACGAAAACGCCCTGGCTGTCCACAACCGGAAGCGTCCAGGCACGAGTGCGGTCGAAGACGGAGACCACGACATCCATACCGTCGTTAATGGACAGGGTTGCCTCGGGTTGTTTCATGAGCTGCGAGACCTGGAACTGCCGATAAAGCTCAGTCCGGAAGATGAGGTGGCGGATATCGTCCAGGTAAACAGCGCCGATGAACTGCATCTGACGGTTCACCACGGGGAACACATGGTTCTTGCTGTCGGCCACCTGTCGGGCCACGTCGGCCAGCGTCTGCTCGGGATAGAGCACTTCGTCGTAATGCTGGATGACGCTGTCCATGCTCATCAACGTCAGTATGGCATGATCGGTATGGTGCGTAAGCAGTTCGCCGCGCTGGGCCAGACGCATGGCATAGATGCTGTGAGGCTCGAATGCCTTGATGGTCAGGTAGGAACCGACGGCCACAATCATCAGCGGCATGAACAGGGCATAACCGCCCGTAAGCTCGGCTATGAGGAAGATGCCCGTCAGCGGAGCGTGCATGACGCCGCTCATCAGGCCGCACATGCCCAGCATGGCGAAGTTACGCTCGGGCACCGAGAGGTCCAGCACGCCGTAGATATTCCAGAGGCGACTGAAGACGAAACCGCTGACACAGCCCAGGAACAGACTGGGAGCGAAGATTCCGCCGCATCCGCCTCCGCCGTTCGTAGCCGTAGAGGCAAAGACCTTGAACAGGATGATGAGGAAGAGGTAGCCGAGAAGCCACTCGGGATGGCCGTAGAAGAAGGAACGGTCCATCGCCGTGGCCCAGTCGGCCTCGCCCTCGCCGTTGAGGAGCAGGGAGATGAGGTCGTAGCCCTCGCCGTAGAGGGAAGGCAACAGGAATATGAGCAGACTCAGGATGGCTCCGCCCAGCAGGAACCGACGGTAGCGACCGCCCAGCCGACGGAAGATGCCCTCGAGCCAGTTCATCGTGCGGGTGAAGTAGAGCGCCACCAAACCGCAGACGATGCCCAACAGGATATAGGCGGGTATGCGATTCACGACGAAGGCGTCCTGCAGGTGGAACTCGAAGACGGGATTGGTGCCCGAAACGGCAAAGGTAAGGCCGGCTGCCGTAACACAGCTGACGAGCAGAGGCAGGAGGCTCGTCATCGTGAGGTCTATCATCAGCACCTCCAAGACGAAGACCAGACCAGCGATGGGCGCCTTGAAGATGCCCGCCACAGCTCCGGCGGCACCGCATCCCACCAACAGCATCATCTGCTTGTTGTTCAGACAGAACGCGCGCCCCAGGTTACTGCCGATGGCACTACCCGTCAGCACGATTGGGGCCTCGGCTCCCACACTGCCGCCGAAACCGATGGTGATGGCGCTGGCCACTACCGAGGACCACGTATTGTGGAGGCGTATCTTGCTCTGCTTGCGGGCAATGGCAAAGAGTATCTTGGTGACGCCGTGACTGATATCGTCGCGAACGACGTAGCGGATGAAGAGCATCGTCAGGTAGATGCCGACAACGGGATAGACAAGGTAGAGCCAGTTGCCGCCCGTGATGACGAACTCATGGGTGAGCAGTTCCTCTATCCGTGCAATGAGCCACTTCAGGAAAAGGCCGGACAGGGCCGTAAAGATGCCTACGAAGAAGCTGACGATGAGTACAAACTGGTTATCGCTCAGGTGGCGGCGACGCCAGCGCAGGATGTAAGCATAGAGGTCTCGGAGGCTCATAGGCAGAGGGGAAAGGGGGTCAAGGGTTCAAAGGTTCAAGAGGTTCAAGGGTTCAAGAGGTTCAAGGGCAGGATATTTATTTTCTGATAATCTGAATCTGTCCGTCGATGCCAAGCTTGATGATCTGGCTGGGTTTGGCCTTCGAGAGGTCGTTCTGGCGGGACTTCATCACGTAATCGACACCTTGCAGAATCTCGGGCGCTATCTCGGTGAAGTTGGCCGGCGAGGGCTCCCCGCTCAGGTTGGCACTGGTGCTGACGATGGCTTTCTGGAAACGGTAGCACAGCTCGTGGCTGATGGTTTCGCGCGTAACCCGCATACCGATACTCCCGTCGGCAGCAATGAGGTTGGGCGCCAGGTTCACTGCGCCGTCCAGTATCAGCGTCAGGGGCTTATCGGCAAACTCGATGAGATCCCAAGCCACATCGGGCACCTGCCGCAGATAGCGCTGCATGCGCCCTGCGCTGTCCACCAGACAGATGAGGGCCTTGCTGTCATCGCGCCGCTTCAGTTCATAGACGCGCCGAACGGCATCGGCATTGGAGGCATCGCAACCGATACCCCAGATGGTGTCTGTGGGATAGAGGATGAGACCTCCCTGCCGCAAGGTCTGCACCGCTTGGCGAATATCTTCTGCTATTTCTTTTTGGGTCATAGGGTGATGGGAATTATGGGAAAGATGGGAGCAATGGGAAGAATGGGAGAGTTGGGTTAGAATTCGCTGGTGAAGTGGAAGCGGAGGTGCTTGAAATCCTGCTGCGCCATAGTGAGCACATAGCTGCTGTCGGCCAGGAACACATCGCGTCCCTCTCGGTCGCGCGCCATATACTGGTACTTGCGCTTCTGGAAGTTCTCCAGTTCGCTCTCGAAACCTGGCTCGCACTCTACCCAGCATGCCTTGTAGAGGCTGGCAGGCTCCCAGCGGCAACGGGCATTGTACTCGTTCTCCAGGCGGTACTGGATGACCTCGAACTGAAGCTGACCTACGGTTCCGATAATCTTGCGGCCGTTGAACTGATTGATGAACAGCTGAGCCACACCCTCGTCCATCAGCTGGCTGATGCCCTTCTCAAGCTGCTTGGTCTTCATGGGGTCGGCATTCTCGATGTACTTGAACATCTCGGGCGAGAACGAAGGCAGGCCGCGGAAGTGGAGCTGCTCGCCCTCAGTAAGCGTGTCGCCAATCTTGAAGATGCCATTATCCGGCAAGCCCACAATATCGCCCGGCCAAGCCTCGTCGATGGTTTCCTTGCGCTGCGCCATGAACTGGGTGGGACTGCTGAAGCGCAATGTCTTGCCGTTGCGAACATGAAGGTAGGGCGCATTGCGTTGGAAGCGTCCTGAGCACACTTTGCAGAACGCGATGCAAGAACGGTGGTTGGGATCGATATTGGCCGTTATCTTGAAGACGAAGCCGGTGAACTTCGGTTCGTCGGGCATGACCATTCGTTCCTCGGCCTGAGTGGGACGGGGATAAGGGGCTATCCTGACGAAACAGTCGAGCAGTTCCTGCACGCCGAAGTTGTTGAGTGCGGAACCGAAGAAGACGGGAGCCACCTCAGCATCCAGATAGGTTTGCACGTCGAATTCGGGATAAACGCCATCGACCAGCTCCAGGTCCTCGCGCAGCTTTTCGGCATCCCGCTCGCCCACGAAGTCAGCAAGTGTCTCGCTATCCAAATCGACCTCCACCTTCTCCGTCACGCGTTGCTTGTCGGGGGTGAAGAGGTTCAGCTTCTGCTCATAGATGTTATAGACGCCCTTGAACTTGGCACCCTGGTTGATGGGCCAGCTGAGCGGGCGCACCAGAATCTGCAACTCCTCTTCCAGCTCGTCGAGCAAGTCGAAGGGGTCCTTACCCTCGCGGTCCATCTTGTTGATGAAGATAATGACGGGAGTCTTCCTCATCCGGCAGACGGTCATCAGCTTTCGCGTCTGTGCCTCCACGCCCTTGGCGCCGTCCACCACGATTATCGCGCTGTCAACGGCCGTCAGAGTGCGGAAGGTGTCTTCGGCAAAGTCCTGGTGGCCAGGCGTGTCAAGGATGTTCACCTTGTAGCCCTCGTAATCGAACTCCATCACGGAGGTCGTCACGGAGATACCGCGCTGCTTCTCTATCTCCATCCAGTCGCTAGTGGCCGTCTTCTTTATCTTATTGCTCTTTACCGCTCCGGCTACCTGAATCTGCCCGCCGAAGAGCAGCAGCTTCTCGGTGAGGGTGGTCTTACCGGCATCCGGGTGAGAGATGATGGCAAAGGTTCTTCTTCTTTCTATTTCCTGATTCATCAATTATGTATTTTCATTTATGAACTATGAACTATGGACTGTATACAGTTCTGCCAGACTCTCCAGCAGATGCGTAATGGGGGCAAGTGCCTGCTGCGTCTGCGCCGAGATGTCGCGTCCCTGCATCTTGAGCAACGTGGCACCATAGAGAGCATCCAGGCAGTTCTCTATCTCACTCTTTTCCTTGTCGGCTCCGTGTGCCCTCAGCTCCACGATATACGGCAAAGCCTTGTAGTAGGCAGCGGAGTAGAACGGCTGTTTGGGGTCGTGGAGCAGTTCCTGATGCCGGTCGGCCAGCAGCATAATGGTGTTGCGGACGACCTGGACGTGCCCCGACTGCTGGACGCCTTCCTCGCGCATCATGCGGATGAGGGCCTCGTACCACTCCTTCTCCTGCCGCAACTGCTCGTCGGAGTATTGGAAGCGAGGCAGATATTCCTCGCAGATACGTTCCAAATCGAGGCCGTATGCCCGAATGACATCCTCTACCTGAAACATATAGATGACGTATCCCGTTATGTTCTGTTCACGAAGTTTCTTGGCTACAAACATTCTTCTTCTCCCCTATACATTATTATAATATATAATAGCAAAAGTAAACCAGCCCCACCACAGAAGCCAACATAACGACCACACCGATGAAGCGGTTTACGCGTACGATATTCTGCATGCGGAAGCGCGCCCGGACCTTGTCTATCGCGCCCGAGAGGGTGAACCACCAAAGACAGGCGCCCACCAGGATGGCCAGATAGCCGAAAGGCAACTCGAAGCGATTGGAACGGTCGAGGAACTCGAAGCGGGCAAACAGGGCAACGAACAGGAAGATGATGAGCGGATTGCTGAGCGTAACCAGGAAACCCGTGAACATATTATGCAGAAGGGTTCCCCTGCCGTGACTGGTATGATGCGAAGGGGTCGGTTTGACAAAGAACGTAAACAGACCGAAGAAGAAGAGCATGACGCTGCCTCCTATCTTCAGGTAGAGCATCGTGCGCGGCCGCTCGATGAAATCCATCACGAACGTCATGCCCAAGCCCGTAATAACAGCATAGATGATATCGCTGAGGGCTGCGCCAAGACCCGTGACAAAACCATACCAGCGCCCCTTGTTCAAGGTGCGCTGCACGACCAGCACGCCGACAGGTCCCATCGGTGCACTGGCAATGATGCCTACAATAAGCCCTTTCAGGATAAGAGCAATAGTATTAAAAGGATATATCCACATTTGCGGGCGCAAATTTCGTACTTTTTTTTGAGTTTTCACACATTTTTTGCAGAAAAGTGAGGTTATCTGAAATGAAATGCCTACCTTTGTGCGAGTGAAACCCGATATTGCATATCATTTACTAACAATATTACACCCAAATGGAAAAGAAACCTTATGTTATCGGTTTGGACCTGGGAGGTACCAATTCCGTGTTTGGCATTGTTGACGGCAAGGCCAATGTTGTAGCCAGCGTATCTGTTAAAACCAAGGGACACGGCACCGCCGAGCAGTATGTGAACGACTGCTGCGACGCCCTGAAGACCATCATTACACAAGTGGGCGGAATCGACAAGATTCAGGCAATGGGTATCGGTGCACCCAATGGCAACTACTATACCGGCAGTGTAGAGAACGCCCCCAACCTGGAGTGGCCCGGCATCGTGCCCCTGGCAAAAATGTTCAGCGAAAAGCTTGGCATCCCCGTAGCCCTGACCAACGATGCCAACGCAGCTGCTATCGGCGAGATGACCTATGGCGTGGCCAAAGGTATGAAGAACTTCATCATGATTACCCTGGGTACCGGTCTGGGTAGCGGTATCGTCGTGAACGGCCAGTTGGTTTATGGTTGCGACGGTTTTGCCGGCGAGCTGGGTCATGTCGTAGTAGAGCGCGGTCCTTATGCCCGCGAATGCGGATGCGGCCGCAAGGGATGCCTGGAAGCATACTGTAGTGCAACGGGTATGGCCCGCACAGCACGCGAATGGATGGCCATCCGCAACACACCCTCTACCCTGCGCAGCATTCCCAGCGACCAGCTGGAGAGCAAGGACATCAGCATTGCTGCATCGCAGGGCGATAAGTTTGCTCAGGAAATCATGGAATACTCCGGCGATCTGCTGGGCAAGACTTGTGCCGACTTCGTGAACTTCTCCAGCCCCGAAGCCATTATCTTCTTCGGCGGCCCGACAAAGGCCGGCGACCTGCTGATGAATCCCGTCCGGAAGGCGTTCGAGGAGAATGTACTCTTCAACTTCAAGGGCAAGTGCAAGTTGCTGCTCTCTGAGCTCGATGGTGCCAGTGCAGCTGTGCTTGGTGCCAGCGCCCTGGGATGGGAGCTTTGATCAAACAATCATACAAATAGCTAATATCATGCGCAGAGTGTCGTTTTCGCCACTCTGCGCATTTCCTTTTCCATATTTTATATATATTCTACTTTTTTTCCGGTTTTTCTTTGCACTTTACAGTAAAATACTTACTTTTGTGGCGAATATTTACATTTTAACCACATTTAAGACTATTTTTATGAAGACGACAAAACGACTAATCCTCTTGGCTCTATGCGGTTTCGCTTCTGTTACAGCCTTCGGACAGTATGATGAACGGGAACTGGGTGTTTTCAATCACCTTTCGGCCGGTATTGAGGTGGGAACCACCGGCTTCGGCGTGGAATTGGCAGCGCCTGCATCGCAATTTGTGACGCTGCGCACTGGTTTCACCATGTTCCCTACAATTTCTTTCGACCCCACAGTGCACTACACATCCAACAAAGGTAAGAAGCGCGATGTGGAACTGAAGACGAAGTTAAAGGAAATGGACTGGAAGCTGTTGGCCGACGCCTATCCCTTCAAGAATTCTTCGTTCCATATTACGGCTGGTTTCTATCTGGGCAAAGCCAACTTCATAGAAGCTGAGAACAAAGTGCCCCTGTCTGTCGGCTATGGCCCGAATGACGATCTGGAACCCAATGAAGGTCTGATGGTGGGCAATTATCTGATTGAGCCCAACGATGCCGGAATCATCAAAGCTCATGCCAAGGTGAGCGGCTTCAAGCCTTATCTGGGCATCGGCTTCGGACGCCCCGTCTCCAAGACCGGAAAGCTGGTATCCTGTGCTTTCGACATGGGCGTGCAGTTCTGGGGCAAGCCCAAACTCGAAGCCTGGGCTCCGGATGACAACAAGTGGGCTGAGGTTAAGAAGGAGCACATCGACGACGAGGACTTCCAGGACGCATACGACATCGTCAGGAAGATTTGTGTCTATCCCGTGCTGAACTTCCGCCTGTTCTTCAATTGCTTCTAATATTCACTCAACTTTAATTCCAAAATAACTACTATGAACAAGAAATTCTTTTATGTAATGTGCATGGCCCTGACGTCCATGGCATTTGTAGCTTGTGGCGGCGACGATGAGCCGGAGCCCGAGAAGGCACCAACCCTGAAGACTCCCGCCTTTGCCGAGCAGGCTTCGTCACTAACTATCGCTGATGCGAAAGCCCCCTACAAGTACATTGAGTTCACGGAGAGCGGCAGAGCTGTGCTTCAGCTCAATGTGAACCCGGAAGTCAAGACGCGTGGTGTGGAGGATATTCTGTCCTACATCGCAGGCACCTTTGCCTGGGACGGCAACAAATACACCATCTACGGTCCAGACAAAAAGGTAATATGCACCGTACAGACTGCCAAGCTCGGCAACAAAGTATCCATCCGCATTGAGATGCCGGACGGAACCGTCTTCAAGGGTGAAGGGACAGTGGCCACGAAGGCCAGCAGCGACGCCACGAACACCATTTCACGCTCGTGGAAGGTTACGGAGACCGTCCTGACTTACGAGGCTGAGGCTACAGGCGGCAAGAAGTTTACGGGCTGCAACCTCAATGAAATCCTGGCCTATGCTCAGAGGAAAGGCACGTTCAACGAGACGTTGTCAACGAACAAGGTCGTTACAGAAATCGTGTTCACCCGCTCGGGTTCCTTCTTCATCTTCTACGCTAACGAGGAGAACGACTACGGTACCTGGAACTGGCAGGATGCGACGAAGGGCACTCTCAGCTATCGCTGGCGCGAGGCCAACATGGGCAACAAGTTCGAGAGCGGAGTGGCCACATTCGACGTGCGCAAGGGTCAGTACTGCCTGACGCTGAAGGCCGACACCGACGCAGGCGACAAGGTTAGCATGACCTGCTATCTGGCCGAGAAGTAGGCGGGCAACTGAACACCTCTCTTATACAATGGTATAAAGAGACATTAAGAAAGCGACGCGTCGCGATGGCGATAAGGACACGTCCTTATTGGCAACGCGACACGTCCTTCCAGGCATAAGGACACGTCCTTCCAGGCAACGCGACACGTCGCGTTTACCGACATCACAAGATTCATCTTAATCGAATACAAGAAAACATCAATGAAAAGAAGAGATTTCATCCGCAATTCGGCGCTGGCCGGTTTGGCTACGGCAATGCCCTTAGCCGCTGAAGCTGCCGGAAAGAAAAAGACAAAGCCGACAGAAGTGCCCAAGGAGCCAGAGCTGAACGCCGAGAACCAACGATTCAAGTTCCGTCCCGACGGCAAGTTCAAGATCCTGCAGTTCACCGACACCCACTACATCACCGGCGACAACCGATCGCCTCGCGCCTTGAAGAACGTCATAGAGATGCTCGATACCGAGAAGCCCGACCTGGTTATCCATACCGGCGACATCATCTTCGGCAAGCCTGCGGAACAGAGCCTTAAGGAGATTCTGGCACCGATGGGCGAGCGCAAGATACCCTTCGCCGTAGCGATTGGAAATCACGACGGGCAGTACGACAAGAACCGGAAGGAGGTTTTCGACATCGTCAAGACCCTGCCGGGCAATATCAACCGGGGCATTGAGGGCATCTACGGCGACAGCAACGACCTTATCACCTTAGTGGGAGCAGACGGACAGACGAAGTGGGCCTTCTACCTCTTCGACTCGGGCGACAGTTGCAGCGACCCCGACATAAAGGGCTACGACTACATCCATTGGGACCAGATCAACTGGTATCGCCAGACAAGTGCCAAGCTGCGGCAGCAGAACGGAGACAAGCCCCTGCCCTCGCTGGCCTTCTTCCACATCCCCGTACCCGAGTTTACCTGGGGCCTGCGCTACGATACGCATCGCATCCTGAAGGGCAACTTCGGCGAGGATCCCTGCCCGCCAAGCGTCAACTCGGGCCTGTTCGTCTCGATGAAGGAGATGGGCGATGTGCAGGCCATCATCTGCGGTCACGACCACGATGACGACTACGCAATGCAGTGGCGGGGCCTGTTCCTCATCTACGGCCGCTTCAGCGGTTGCGACACGGTCTATAACAACCTGAAGCCAAACGGAGCCCGCATCATCGAACTGACTGAGGGACAGCCGGGCTTCCGCTCCTGGATACGCTGCTTTGGCGGTGAGATCTGTCAGGACCTCCGATTCCCCGATGCCTTCAAGAAGTATTAGCAGAGACTCAGGCAGGAAGCGGCATTAAGCTGCGGCCCTGAAGCTTACTGCAATATTCAGCAAGACAAAGACGCGCGAGGCGGGTTTGTTTTTTGCGCAAAAGCCGTTGCGCAATTACAAAACCCGCCTCGCGTAAGATTTATACCCGCCTCGCGCAGAAAGCTCACGTTAGTTGGGCGACAGGTCGGTGCCCCTTATACTAATTGTAAAATAGTCATCCTCATCCAGCTGGTAGCCGGAAGTATGCTTAATTCTCCAATCCGTGTATCCGTCGGCGTTTGTATATTCTTCCCACCACTCATGTTCGTAGATGGCAATCTTTATGTCGGGGCCACGGACTTCGTGCGATTCAGGGATATCGAGAATCTTTAATTCTGAGTTGAAGGTCATGAAATATCTGTAAATTTGCATAGTTTGTTTCCTGTGATGATAAAACTCGGAGATATTCCACTTCCCATCCGCCCAATCCGGGAAGATGATGGTGATTTCATGATCATCGGTTTCCGG
>JAILKU010000178.1 GCA_024693505.1 Bacteroidaceae bacterium
GCTCGAACTGCACAGCATCTCACTGGAAGAGATGGAGCAGAACATCCTGCGCAACTATATGGAGCTCTACAGAGCCTATCAGGAGCAGAAGAAGGTCGTACCTGCAGGCCATCTGTTCGAGGTTAGGTTCGAGGACATCGAGCAGGACGCCCTGGCATCACAGAGCGCATCTACCGCGAGCTGGATCTGCCCGGCTGGGACGAGTCGAGAGCTGCTATCGAGGCGTACGTCAGCGGCAAGCGGGGATACCGCAAGAACCGCTATGCCTACGAGCCCCGCACGATACGGCTCGTCAACGAGCATTGGGGTGCCGTGCTCGATGAGTGGGGCTACGAACGGCTGCAGCCCGAATAGACCTCACATGGAATGGAGTTTCATGAAAAGCAGAGGAGATAAAATGTAGAGAATGCAATTCTCGATTGTCAAGTCGTTAAATTCCCGCCGCCATCCAACAGTTTGGGTGGCAGCGTTTCTTTTGTTGAAAGGTTACTTGATGGCCTTTCTGATGATGTGGTTTAACCCGAATCGTTTCATTAGACTATTACGCACTAATGACCGATTTGGGTTTAACAAATTGAGTGGCTCGTTTTATCCTTTTCCCTCTCGAAATGTTAAATATTGTACCAATCGACATAAAAAACGGGAAAAAAGAATGCCGTGTCAATCTTTTTCAGTAATTTTGCAAGTGTAATGTGAAAACCAAAACTAAATCCATTATGCATTATGAATTGTGAATTATGAATTAAATAAAGATTATGAATTAAATAAAGATTTTGAATTTAGTCTATGGTGCCTATTTTGGTCCCGCAGAAATTACAGAAATTACAGAAATTTTTTTCGCTGGCGAAAACAGGGCGTAGCCCATATTTCCTTTATTTCTGTGGGACAATTTTGAGCCTTGGAGCATGGCGCAGCTCCATTATGCATTATGAATTGTGAATTATGAATTAAATAAAGATTATGAATTAAACTTAAAGCCATGAACAGAAGAACATTCCTTCAGAAGACATCCCTGCTGGCCGGTGCGGCTTATCTGGATGCCCCTGCTTTTGCCCAGGCGCTTGATACCCTGGGTCGTCCCAATATCATCATAGGTGTGCTGAGCGACATCCACATTCGCGATGCGCAGTCGGCCAATACGTTCCAGCATGCACTGGAGTACTTCCGCGACCAGAAAGTGGATGGCGTCATTATGGCAGGCGACCTGGCTGACTGGGGACTGGAGCCCCAGTTGCAGGTGGTGGCCGACACCTGGTTCCGTGTCTTTCCTGACGATAAGCTGCCCAGTGGCGAGCACGTAGAGAAACTCTTTGTCTATGGCAACCACGATATGGATGGCTATACCTGGGGGCGCGTGGATGCCGAGACGAGCAAGGCCCAGGGCATAGGACTGAGGCCGGCAGAGGTGTGGAAGACCTGCTTCCGCGAGGACTACAGTCCCATCTGGCTGAAGACGGTGAAAGGTTACCACTTCATCGGAGCCCACTGGCATGCGGGTAACATACCCGGCCTGGGCGATTTCCTGAACCAGCACGCAAATGAGTTGGGCAAGGAACGTCCTTTCTTCTACATCCAGCATCCCCACCTCAAGAATACCTGCAACGGTCCCTGGGCATGGGGCCAGGACGATGGCACGGTGACGAAGCTCTTCTCGCAGTGGCCCAATGCGGTCTGTTTCTCGGGTCATTCCCACTCCCCGCTGAACGACGAGCGCGACCTGTGGCAGGGCAGCTTCACCAGTATTGGTACAGCCTCGCTGAGCTACCTCTATCCGATGCCTGCCCGCGAGAACACTTATCAGGACGACAGTCCACTGAAGCCGCCCTACCAGATGGCTAATATGAACTGCTCGGACGGACGCCAGGGCATGGTGATGCGCGTCTATGACAACTGCATAACCATGGATCGCCGGGAGTTTGTCTACGACCAGCAGGTGGGCGACAACTGGGTCTTGCCCTGGCCGATATCCCGTGTGAATCCCCTCAGCTTCGAGAACCGGGGCAAGGTGGCCAGCGTGCCGCAGTTCCCGTCCGATGCCAGTGCCACCCTGACGCAGGCGCGCGGCAAGGACCGATACGGCAAGGAACAGCAGCAGGTGACCGTACACTTCCCCAACGTGCTGACGAAGCAGGGTGGGGTAAGGGCCTTCGACTACGAGGTGCAGGTGGAGTACCAGTGGCTGGACGTCATCTTCGTGTCGGGCACAAAGCGCGTCTTCTCCCCCAAATGCTACCTGGGCGAGGCGCAGGACCAGGGCGAGGTGATCTGTGTCTTCGGTGAGGGCGAGCTGCCCAAGGACCGTCCCTTCCGCTTCGCCATCCGTCCCTGCGAGTGCTTCGGTGCAAAGGGCGAACCCATCTACACCGACTGGACGGACGGCAGCATCGTGGCCCTGACCTCTGTCATCAGCACGAAGAAGAAGTTCTTCCGCGTAGGCGAGGAGATCGGCATTGCCTTCCAGGACGCACCTGAGGGAAGCGACGCCTGGATAGGCATCTACACCAAGGGAACAGACCCCGGTGCCAACAGTCCCTCGAAGACCTGGCAATATACGAAAACCAGACAGGGCAGTCTGACGTTTACCCTCCAGCAGTCGGGCGAATACTATGCCGTGCTCTTCCGTGACAGCGGGTACAGCGAGTGTTCCAGCCGCATCCCCATCCTCGTAACCAATCGGACATACGACGAAACGGCCTTCGTGATGAATACCGACAAGACGGCTTACAAGGCGGGCGACCCCGTGCGCGTAAGCCTGACAGCCGCTCCCATCATGAGCAAGGACTGGATCGGTATCTATGCCCAGGGCGTGACGCCACAGGATGTCAAGTGCCCCACCTGGCTCTATGCCAACAAGGCTAACGAGACGCTGACCCTGAACGTAAGCGGGACGCGCAACTGGACGAGTCCACTGCCCGAGGGCGTTTATTTCCTGGGCTACTTCATGTGCGACGGATATACCGAGCCCTTCCCCCGCCGTCAGTTCGTCGTGGGCCAGCCCGTGCAGCTGTACACCGAGCTGCAAGGCTACTCCACTTCCGACGAGGTGCTCATCCGCTGCGAGGGCGTGCCGACTGCTCTGTCCTGCCGCCTCTGCTATCAGAAGGATGGGGAGACGGAGTGGCACGAGGCACAGGCGCTTGGC
>JAILKU010000087.1 GCA_024693505.1 Bacteroidaceae bacterium
AAGCGTTTCAAGGCGCTTACGTCGGGGCACACCATCATCATGGGGCGCCGCACCTTCGAGTCGCTGCCCAACGGCGCGCTGCCAAACCGCCGCAACATCGTCCTCTCCCGCTCCACGCAGTCCCTGGCCGGTGCCGAGGTCTTCCCGTCGATCAAGTCGGCCCTCAAAACCTGTGGCGACGAGGATGTCTTCGTCATCGGCGGAGCCAGCGTCTATTCCCAGGCCCTCCCCCTGGCCGACCGCCTTTGCCTGACCGAGGTGGACGACATCCCCGCCCATGCAGACGCCTTCTTTCCCGCTTTCTCTGCCGACCATTGGGAGGAGGTGTGGAGCGAGGCGCATGCCACCGATGAACGCCACGCGTACGCCTACCGCTTCGTGGATTACGTCCGAAAGTAGTTCGCGCACTTTCCCAAAAAGCATCTCGCACAGATAATCCTTTAGCAATGAAACAATATCAAGACCTCCTGCGGCGCATTCTGGACGAGGGAGTCCAGAAGGGAGACCGCACCGGCACGGGTACCCTCAGTGTATTCGGCCACCAGATGCGTTTCGACCTGGAACAGGGCTTTCCACTGCTTACCACGAAGAAATTGCACCTCAAGTCCATCATCTACGAGCTCCTCTGGTTCCTCAGGGGAGACACTAACGTGCACTACCTCCAGCAGCACGGCGTCAGCATCTGGAATGAGTGGGCCGATCCCGTCTCCGGAGACCTCGGCCCTGTCTATGGCCATCAGTGGCGCTCGTGGCCGGACTATAGGGGCGGCAGTATCGACCAGATATCGCAGGCCCTGGAGCTTATCAGGCACAATCCCGACTCCAGACGCATCCTCGTATCGGCTTGGAACCCCGCTGAGGTCGACGAGATGGCTCTCCCGCCCTGTCACTGCCTCTTCCAGTTCTATGTCGCCGACGGCCGGCTGTCTTTGCAGCTTTACCAGCGTTCGGCAGACACGTTTCTCGGCGTGCCGTTCAATATCGCCTCCTATGCGCTCCTCTGTATGATGATGGCGCAGGTGTGCGGCCTCCGTCCTGGAGAATTTATCCATACGACGGGCGATACCCACCTGTACATGAATCATCTCGACCAGGCGCGGCTCCAGCTCACCCGCGAACCCCGGCCTCTTCCCCGCATGGTGCTGAATCCCGAGGTCCGGAGCATCTTCGATTTCACTTTCGAGGACTTCCGGCTCGAGGGCTACGACCCCTGGCCGCATATCAAGGCCGACGTGGCAGTGTAACTCCATCCCGAATAGCCTGCCGTCGGTGTTCACCCTTCCAACTGATTTCATAACCTTGATGCAGCAGCAGCTCGGCGACTGTCAGGCTGCAGCGCTCTGTGAGGCCCTGAGCTCCACCGACCCCACTGTCTCCGTCCGCCTCAATCCCTTTAAGTGGCCTAAGGTAAAGGCTTCTGAAAACGGCGAGGAGAGAGAGTACCCTTCCTGCATCGCTTCTGAAAACAGCCAGGAGAACCACAAAACCTCCTGCATCGCTTCCCAAAACGGCCAGGAGAGAGAGAACCCTTCCTGCACCCCTTGCCAAAACGGCGAGGAGCCCGAGAACACCTCCGACCTTCCCCTCCTCGCCGCTTCCCCAGTGCCCTGGTGCCCCGATGCCTTCTACCTGCCCGCCCGACCTCCCTTCACCTTCGACCCACTCCTTCACGCAGGCGCTTACTACGTGCAGGATGCCTCGTCGATGTTCCTCGCCGAGGTTTTGACCGTGGCCTCCGCCTACTTGCCCGAGCGTCCGGTCGTTTTGGACCTCTGTGCAGCGCCCGGTGGCAAGAGCACACTCCTTCGCAGCCTGCTCCCCGCCGATGCACTGCTCCTCTGCAACGAACCGATCCCCAAGCGCGCGCAGGTACTGGCGGAGAATATGACTAAATGGGGCCATCCCGCCGTGGTCGTGAGCCAAAACTACCCGGCCGACTTTGCCCCGCTGGAGGGACTTTTCGACATGATCGTGGCAGACGTGCCCTGCTCCGGTGAGGGCATGTTCCGCAAGGATGAGGGTGCTGTCAGCGACTGGAGCCTCGCCGCCGTGGACATTTGCAGCCTTCGCCAGCGCGACATCCTCTCCGCCGTCTGGTCTGCGCTCAAGCCCGGCGGCTGTCTCGTCTATTCCACCTGCACCTTCAACCGTCTCGAAGACGAGGAAAACGTCCAATGGATCCAGAGGCATCTGGGCGCCGACGTGCTGTCCGTTCCCATTCGCCCAGAGTGGGGCATCCAGGAGGGCGAGCCCGGCTACCACTTCTTTCCGCACAAGACCCGCGGCGAGGGCTTCTATGTCACCCTCTTGCGCAAGCATGACGGCGCCAGCGAGCCCGCGGCCCGCAGCGCTTCAAGGCCCTTCAATCCCCTGAGGTCCGCTAAAACCCCCAGGCACGCGAAGCCCTCCGGCAGCGCGGCGTCGCCCAAGTCCTTTATCTCCGAGGCCCGCCAGTGGCTCGACGGCGAATTCGCCTTTTCGGCCGATGCCGCCACGTGTACCGCCTTCCCCTCCCCCTTTGCCGAGCTGCTCCCCCTGCTGCGGCAGTCCCTCCGCGTCCTGAGCGCAGGCATCCAGGTGGGCGAGCTCCGCGGGCGCGACTGGCAACCTGCCCACGCCCTGGCGCTGAGCACTGCCCTCCGTAGCGGCGCGTTCACCGAGGTGGCTCTCTCCTACAGTCAGTCGCTGGCCTATCTCCGCCGCGAGGCGATTCAGCTCGACGCTCCCCGCGGCCTCCTGCTTGTCAGCTTCTGCGGCCAGCCGCTGGGATTCGTGAAAAACCTCGGGGCGCGCGCCAACAACCTCTACCCTCAGGAGTGGCGTATCCGCTCGGGCTACACCAGTCCTTTCTGCCTGCTGCAATAAGAAACCGCATAATTATTAGAATAATCCCCGAATTATTTGGAAGTTCCGAGGGAAATTCGTATCTTTGGGGCGTTAAAGTCAAAATTTACACAAAGACAGAGCGAATGAGCACCCTGAAAAGCATAAATAATGTTAATAATTGGCCTCAGATTTGGTCAATTCAGAATAATTTATACTCTCTTTCTCTCTCTCTCTCTCTCATATCACATTATTATAATTACGCGCGTGCAGCCTGCGGGACGTGCGCGTGTTTGCTCTCGGCCCTGTCCTTCCGTTGCGGTGGGACGGAGCAGGTCGTATTGTCGTACCTGTATAAATAATTATTCTATACGTATAACCCACTTAAAGTATTCTATCATGAAACAAAAAGCAATCAATGAATGCGACAGGAAGCGGCGGTACGTAACACCGCAGATGACGGTCGTGGAGTTTCAAACCATATGCCAGCTGCTACAGGCGAGTGCAAATTTAGCCGCCGAGCGCACGCTGTACGGAGACCCGTTCGGCGGAGTAATATTATGGGATTAACGAATGGAGGACAGTACAATGAAGAAGTTTAGATCAAGCATCCTTATGCTGGCCGCCCTGCTGATGGCAGGAGCCGCCATTACTTCCTGCACCAGTGATGATGTCGTTCCCGATCCACAACCGAACGACGAACAGACCTACCTGCTGACCATCGTGGCCGAAAAGGGCGGCGATGCCATGACCCGCGCCCTCGGCTACAGCGGAACGTCGCTCTTGTCCACGTGGGAGACGACCGACGAGGTGAGTGTTTACAATGAGACCAAGGGAGCCTGGCTCACGGGCACGCTGAAGCCCGAGAGCGCCGGTGCCTCGGCCACCCTCTCCGGCACGCTGACGGGGACCGTCGATGTCGATGACATCCTCAGCCTGCAGTATCCCGCCCAGACGAGGGACTATGTGGGTCAGGACGGCACGCTTGCCAATTTAGCCTCTGACTACGACTACATTCTGGGCCGTGCCCAGGTGGCCACCATTTCTGGCGATAAGATTACGGTGAATCAGGTCGGCGGTACGCCCGGAAACATCGTATTCCAGAACCAGCAGGCCATCGTGAAGTTCATCCTCTATAAGCCCGACGGCACCACGCCTTTTAACGCCACTAACGTCACCATCGATGCCCTGGACGGCTGTGGTCATTCCAGCCTCATCCAGAATGCCACGATAGATGGCACCACGACGCTGGGCCCCATCATCACTTCCCCTTCCGCCACGAATGTCATCTATGCCGCGCTGAGTACAAAGGCTGACGAGGCGCTGAGGTACAAGATTGCTGCCACCGACGGGACGGACTACTACTCCTACACCCGTTCCGCCGTGACGTTCTCCAACGGCAAGTACTACGAGATTGGCGTGCGTATGCAACCCGATGCCTCCTATATGCCTCTCACGATTGAGGCCAAAGAAGACGCCACCACCGTGACCTTCGAAAATAAGGCCACCGGCCCGGTGACCTATCGCATCGACGGCGGAGCGGCCAATACAATACCCGCTATTTCATCAGAGGACATCGTCCTTTCTGCCACCCAGACGGTAGCCTTCTACGGCGACAATGCATCTTACCATACTTCCATGTATGGCGGTTCAAGCCATATCTCCTGCGATAAGGACTGCTATATCTATGGCAACGTCATGAGTTTGATTAGTTCCACTAACTTCGCCTCAGTTACTACGCTGACTGGGGAGAGAAATTTCAGTAATCTATTTCAAACCCCTGATAGTGAACATCTCCTTAGCCATTCCACTAAGGATATCGTGCTTTCCGCCACCACTCTGACCGAGCGTTGCTACGCCAGCATGTTCAAGCTCTGCTCTGGCCTGACCAAGGCACCCGATCTGCCTGCCACCACGCTGGCCCCCTACTGCTACAATCGCACATTCTCTGGCTGCGGCTTTGCCACGGCTCCCGCCCTGCCTGCCACCACGCTGACAGAAGGATGCTACATGTCGATGTTCGAACAATGCACGAGCCTGACCGAGGCACCTGTTTTGCACTCCACTGCGCTGGCTACAAAGTGTTACAGTAATATGTTCCATACCTGCACCAGCCTGACCACGGCACCTGAACTGCCAGCTACCACATTGGCCGAGGAATGCTACAACTCTATGTTCTATAACTGCTCGAACCTGATTGTGGCTCCCGTCCTGCCCGCCCCCAAACTGGCCAAGGAATCCTACGCGGCTATGTTCAGTGGCTGCTCGAGCCTGAATCTCCTGACCATCCTCGCCACCGATGTTACGGCTGACGATTGCACGACTGCTATGCTCAGTGGCGTATCCAGTGCCGGTACGCTGTACACGCCGATTCCAGACTATTGGAAATCTGCGCTGCCATCGACATGGACTGTTACTACTCCATAACGGAGTCCCTCTGCAGCGTAGCATGGAATCCATAAAGGAATGTATCGCTGCATGAACGAAAATAGAAATGTTTCAGCTTCTTAGGGCTGTCACCTTTCAAAATCAGTAATCCGGAAAATGCCACCGCGGAGCCAAACGCTCAATCAGCGATCCGGAATTTGCCACCGCGGTGGCAAACACTCAATCAGCGATCCGGAATTTGCCACAGCGGGGGCAAACGCTCAATCAGCGATCCGGAATTTGCCACCGCGGGGGCAAACGCTCAATCAACGATTCGGAATTTGCCACAGCGGTGGCAAAATTTTATAATCCACTAAATTCTCTCAATATGTCA
>JAILKU010000082.1 GCA_024693505.1 Bacteroidaceae bacterium
AAGCGCCGTGCTATCTTTAACATGATTCAGATGCATTTGAAGCATCATCTGCCTACACTTCGCAAGACGATAACACCCAAGGGAATCGGAAGTGCCTATACCCGCTACTATTCGCTTAATGCCAAGCCGCTTGCCAGGGCCCTGGGGACGTTAGCAGAGGAAGTGGTGGTAGGGAGGGATGTTACCATCACAGATGTTGAGGAGGCCATCACTGCATACGCTGCAGACCATCCCGATGAGATTTGTATTGCCAGTCTCAAAGGCTACAAAGAGTTGTTCCTAAGCGGTCCGTGGCCTGACACCATCACGCTACATGCAGTCAAGGGCAAAAGCACTATCGTCATTGCCGTTATGTAGCATCTCTAAAAAACGGAGGCGAAGATGGTCAACCCTTTAGAGATGTTAAAACCTCCGAAGTCAGGAAATACACAGAAAGGCTTACGCCATTGCGACAAGCAATAAATATTTCCTTTATTTCTCTTATTTCGTTGGGACTTAAAATACCAGAGGACTGATTAAAATTTGTCCCGCAGAAATGAGGGAAATACGCAGAAAGGCATGCGCCATTGCGAAAAGCAATAAATATTTCCTTTATTTCTTTTATTTCTTTGGGACTTAAAATACCAGAGGACTGATTAAAATTTGTCCCGCAGAAATGAGGGAAATACGCAGAAAGGCATGCGCCATTGCGACAAGCAACGAATATTTCCTGTATTTCTTTTATTTCGTTGGGACTTATAATACCAGGGGACTGATTAAAATTTGTCCCGCAGAAATGAGGGAAATACGCAGAAAGGCTTACGCCCTGCAAAATGAGCTATTGGTCATATTTTTGACAAAACAAAAAGAGCGCGTTGAATAGATTTTTCAACGCGCCCTTAAGTGAAGAAAATAGGGCTTTTAAGCCTTGTTCTTACATCAAAAATTTATACAGTCTTAACTTTCGCCTCTACCAACCAAGTCTTTTTCGGCAATAAAACTTAATTCATTCCGGAGAATCACCTCGCGTGCCTTTTCTGTCTGATCGGTACGGAAGATGAGGATGCCCTTTCCGCCCCAAAGGAAGGTGTACATATAGGTAATGCTGATGTCTGCGTCGCTGATGATGCGTACTGCATCGGCAGCTTTGCCTGGCTCGTTGTCCAGTTTCAAGGCAAAGACATCGGAAAGGGCGACGGCAACGCCTGCGTTCTTTAGTTCTTGATAGGCGCGGGTTGGTTCGCTGCAGATGAGGCGGTAGATGCCATACTCAGCCGTGTCGGCTATGGTGGAAGCAATAATCTGGATGCCAGACTGCTTCAGAATGTCGAGAACCTTTACGAGAGTGCCGGAACGGTTCTCGATAAAAATGGAAAGCTGATTGATCGTCATTTGTATAAAGTTTAGAGTTTATTGTTTAGGGTTTATTGATATACTTTCCGCTTGTCAACGACACGAACGGCCTTGCCCTCGCTGACGGGAAGTGTGCCGCGAGAGACGAGACGGACAATGGGAGTCAGCAGGATTTCATCTTTGAGCCGGCGACGGATTTCCTTCTCCAGCTCCTGGAGGCTCTTATAGTCGTCGGTACCTTCGGCCAATTCCACTTCGACGGTCATGTTGTCGTTGTTGTCATCAGTAGTCAGGGTGATGAGGTAGTTGTTGCCCAATTGCGGGAACTGCATCAGGATCTTCTCAATCTGGATGGGGAAGATATTGACGCCGCGAAGTACCATCATGTCATCGGAACGTCCGCGCATACGATCCAAACGGATATGGTTGCGCCCGCAGGGGCAGGAACGGCCCAGGACTCTGGTCAGGTCGCGGGTGCGGTAGCGCAGCAGAGGCATTGCCTCGCGACAGAGCGTGGTGAGAACGAGCTCGCCAATTTCGCCATCGGGCATCGGTTCCAGCGTTTCGGGATCAACAATCTCCACGATGTAGTAGTCTTCCCAGAAATGCAATCCGTTCTGCTCGGGGCATTCGAAGCCTACGCCAGGACCGCACATCTCGCTCATGCCGAAAGAGTTGTAGGCCTTGACACCCATCATGTTCTGGATGCGCTGGCGCTGTTCCTCGGAGTGAGGTTCTGCACCGATAGCCAGCACTTTCAGTTTCGTGTCGCGACGCGGATCGACACCTTGCTCCTGCATTACCTCATAGAGCCGGGTAACGTAGGAGGGAACGGCGTGGATACAAGTCGTGCCGAAGTCCTTGATGAACTTGATCTGACGCAAGGAGTTGCCGGCAGCAGCAGGCACTGTGAGCATGCCCAGTCGCTCGGCTCCGTATTGGAAACCAAGTCCGCCGGTGAACATACCATAGCCGGAAGAGTTCTGAAAGACGTCCTCGGGTCGCAGGCCCACCATCCAAAGGTTACGTGCCACCTGGTTGGCCCATTCGTCAAGGTCTTTCTGAGTGTGCAGGATGACGGTGGGGTTGCCTGTGGTTCCAGACGAGGAGTGCAGTCTCACGCATTCGCGCAAGGGGACGCAGGACATGCCGAAGGGATAGGTCTCTCGCAGGTCAGCCTTCGTCGTGAACGGCAGTTTCCTGACATCAGCCAACGACTTTATGTCATCAGGCGTGATACCCATTTCCTTGAATTTCTTCTGATAGAACTCGTTGTTCATGCAGTGACGCACGGTCTTCTGGAGGCGTTCCAGCTGAAGCGCCTCTATCTGCTGGCGTGTCATGGTCTCCAGCTCGGGATTGAAATAAGGTGAATAAGACATATTTGTTTATATTTTACGTTTGTCTATAACATGAGCACTCTTGCCCTGACTGCGTTCGATGGTGCCTGGTGCCTTCAGCTGTACCTTGGCCCCGATGCTCAGAACGCTCTTCAGGCGAGCTGCCAGGCGCTTCTCGAGTTCATCGATAGCTGCCGGCGTGTCGAAGGTGCTGGTGAAGTATTCCTGACGCAGCTCTACCTGTACCTGCAAGGTGTCCAGGTTGTTCACGCGGTCCACAATAAGCATGTAGCGAGGCGCGAACTCCTTCATGCTGAGCACCACGCTCTCCACCTGCGACGGGAAGACATTGATGCCGCGGATGATGAGCATATCGTCGCTGCGGCCTTCGATGCGGCTCATTCGCACACTGGTACGTCCGCAACCGCACTGACCGTCCAGGAGTGAGCAGAGGTCGCGGGTGCGGTAGCGCAGGACGGGCATGCCCTCCTTGGTCAGGGTCGTGAAGACCAGTTCGCCGGTCTGTCCCTTGGGCAGGGGCTCCAGGGTGACCGGGTTGATGATCTCGGGATAGAAGTGGTCTTCGTTGATGTGCGAGCCGTACTGTTCCTGGCATTCGTAGCTGACGCTGGGTCCCATGATTTCGCTCAGGCCGTAGAGGTTGTATCCCTTCAGGCCCAGACGTTCCTGAATTTCCTTGCGCATGCTCTCGGTCCAGGGCTCGGCACCGAAGGCTCCCACTCGAAGGTGAATCTGGTCCTTCGTGATACCCATCTTCTCCATCGTCTCGGCCAGGTAAAGGGCATAGGATGGTGTGCAGGCAATGCCGGTGATGCCCAGATCGCGGATGAGGCGGGCATGCTTCTCGGTGTTGCCCGTAGAGGCCGGCACAACGGCTGCGCCTATCATCTCCACGCCGTTATGAGCGCCCAGTCCGCCCGTGAACAGGCCATAGCCATAGGACACGGAGAAGACGTCGTTCCGTCCTACGCCGTATGCTGTCAGGCAACGTGCCATGCACTCGGTCCATACCCCGATATCCTTGCGCGTATAGCCTACTATCGTAGGGTTGCCGGTTGTGCCGCTGGAGGCATGGATGCGTATAATCTCGCTCTGCGGAGCCGCCTGCAGACCGAAGGGATAGTTATCGCGCAGGTCCTTCTTCGTGGTGAAGGGTAGCTTCACGATGTCGTCAATGGTCTGAATGTCATCGGGCGTGATGTCCATCGACTGCAGCTTATGGCGATAGAAAGGCACATTGTGATAGACATACTCCACAATCTTGTGCAGTCTCTTGCCCTGGAGCGCGCTCATCTCGTCGCGGCTCATACATTCTTTATTTGGATTCCAAATCATAATATTCCTGTATTGATGTTGTTAATCCGATGCAAAAATACGACTTTTTCTCTATTCCTGCACCGAATTTCCAATAAATTTATTCATGGGATGGTTATTTCCTGTAGCACTCAAACATGCGCTCCACTTCCTGGATCTTCATCCTGGGGGTGAAGAGACTGACGAGCCACACCACGGGGAAGCCGCCCAGCATGGCGATGGCACCGCAGTTGATCGGGTTGATGGGATTGCCGAGCAGCATGTTAACGACCGTCAGGCCTACGCCCCAGATGAAGCAGGCCCATACGCTGGCCGTCGTGACACCGCGCCAGTAGAGGCCCAGCATGAACGGCGCAAGGAAGGCACCGGCCAGCGCGCCCCAGGAGATGCCCATCAGCTGGGCAATGAACGTGGGCGGATTGAGGGCGATGAGCAGGGAGATGACGATGAAGAAGACGATGAGCACGCGCATCACCACCACCTTGCGCCGCTCAATGCGCTCGGCCACGATATCGTCGATGCTGCCTTCCTCCACCTCGCCGGGCAGCGATTTCTTGTCGCGATAGATAAGGTCGAGGGTCATGGTCGAAGAGGACGTGAGGACCAGGGAGGCCAGGGTGGACATCGACGCAGAGAGCACGAGCAGGACCACCAGGGCGATGAGGGCAGGCGACAGCTGCACCAGCATGGCAGGCACTATGGAGTCGAAGGCTATCTTGCCGTTCGCGGCGATGACGGGGTCGTAGAGACGTCCGAAGCCGCCCAGGAAGTAGCAGCCGCCGGCCACGATGAAGGCGAAGACGGTGCTGATGATCGTGCCGCGGCGGATGGCGCTCTCGTCCGTAATGCTATAGAACTTGCCTACCATCTGGGGCAGGCCCATCGTGCCAAGCGAGGTCAGGATGACCACACCCAGCAGGCCCCATGGATCAGGACCGAACCACGAGGCGAAGACGCCGGGCTGCCCGTTGTCTCCGTTCATGGCAGCCAACTTGCTTACAGCCTCGGTGAGTCCGCCTTGCGATACGAGCACGGCGATGATGACCGAGACGATGCCGAACAGCATTATGATGCCCTGGATGAAGTCGTTCATGGCCGTGGCCTTGTAGCCGCCCAGGATCACATAGACGGCGGTGAGCAGGGCCATGATGACCACGCAGTACTCGTAGGGGATGCCGAAGCCCATCTCGAACAGCGTTGAGATGCCTTTATAGACGCCGGCCGTATAGGGGATGAGGAACACAAAGGCGATGACCGAAGCCACCACGCGCAGGCCCTGGCTCGAGAAGCGCGTGCCGAAGAAGTCGGGCATCGTGCGGCTCTCGATATGCTGAGTCATCAGCTTGGTGCGCTTGCCCAGCAGGAGCCAGGCCAGCAGCGAGCCGATCACCGCATTGCCAACACCGATCCAGGTGGACGAGAGTCCGTACTTCCAGCCGAACTGTCCGGCATAGCCCACGAAGACCACGGCCGAGAAGTAACTGGTTCCGAAGGCAAACGCTGTGAGCCAAGGGCCTACCGAACGGCCGCCCAGCACGAAGCCTTCAACACTGCTGGCCTGCTTGCGAGAGTAGACGCCTACTCCAATCATGATGGCCAGGAAAACGATGGTTAAGAATATCTTGATGAACATGATGATGTTTCCTTTCTTTCTGATTAATTAAAGCGAACTTGAAGCTGACACATTATTGCATGAGAGTCGTCTTGTACGAACTGAGTGCCGGGGCTGCTGGCCCTGCCGGTCAGGTAGGCGCTCTTGTAGACATACTGCACCTGCACCCTGCACTTCTTGTAGAACCAGTACTGCAGGCCGGCGATGGCCTTGTGCTGGTCATAGCCGCGGGCGGTGTTGAAGTTGAAGTAGTCGTACGAGCCTACGAACTCCAGCTCGGGGCAACCCAGGGGCACGGCCCCGGTCAGATAGCCGCCTCGGCTGGTCACGTCGGCATCGTAGCCTTCCAGGTACTCGCCGTGGACCTTGAACGACTTGCACTTGTAGTCGAAGCCCAGGGTCCAGCGGTTGCGCTTGTAGTTCTGTCCGCTCTGAATGGCCGGGTTGTATACGGACGCCTGTCCGTTGTCAAGGATGCTGTGTCCCTTGCCTATCTGGCCCGTGGCCACCAGGTTCAGTCCCGTTGCGGGACGATACTCCAGTCGGGCAATAAAGTCCTTGAAGTTATTGCCGTCCTTCCTGTTGATGCCCTGTCCGTTCATGACCTCCAGCTCGTAGCGCAGCTTGCCGTTGTTGGTCTCGCCGAAGAGGGAGAGGCCCAGGTCGCGCCCGTACTGAACGCCCATCAGGGGATCGCTGCCGCAACCGGTCAGGTACGTCACGCCCTCGCTATAGACATCGATGGCTTCCATGGAGGTGGGGGAGAGGGGGTTCTCGAGAGACAGACCGTTCTTGAACTGTCCCACCCTGACGGTCAGGGCCTTGTTCCTTGTGATACGGTAGTCGGTGTAGAATTCCTGTACGACGCTCGAGAAGTCGTGCATGAAGAGGAACGACCAGCGGTCGGTGATTTGGGCATTCGCCCAGAAAAGTACACGCTTCAGCTCGAAGGTGTTGGTGTTGACGTCATTCTGTCGGGTGTAGTTGTAGCCGCCCTGTGCATAGCCGTGAAGCTGGATGCGGCTGCTGAGTTCCTTGACCCATTTCTTGTCCAGGATAGACGTGGAGTCTGACTTCAGGGAAGCTTGTCCCATGGCGGCAGTGCTGCTGAAGATGGCTAGAGCGACAGCCAGCGTTGCCTTTACGAAAATCATTCTTTGTTTCATTGTGTGATGAATTTGATTAATAATATATAATATAATAATGTATAGGAGATTCAGCTCCTGATGATGCCCGATGTCCCGCCTGCGCCTGTGGCCCGGCCGCAGCACTGTGAATTATGAACTCCTGGAGCAGCGAGCGCCATTGAAAGCTTGCTTTCATTTGGCCGAGTCGAGACAGGAGTAGAGCGCAGCTCAATTATGAATTATGAATTAAACTAAACGTTTTCATCCTCTCCTCCAGCTGCGCATACTGGTGGTCCTCGATGAAGGAGGTGCAGACGCGCAGGCCTTCCTGCTGCGAGCCGGTGGTGATGAGGCTGATGGCGCTCACGCCGTAGTACATCAGCTCGTGGGCCAGCTCGCCGCTCGTCATGCCCGGGTAGCCGATGGTGAAGTAGAAGCCGTCGGCAACGGGCTGGTCCCCGTCGCGGTCATAGACGATGTAGAAGCCGTGGCGCCGGAAGATGTCCTTCAGTCGCCTGGCGCGCTCGCCGTACACCTTCACCTCGTCGCGGAAGCAGTACTCGCCGTCGCAGGCTGCCCGGAACATCTCCGCCAGTGCGTACTGCGCAGAGTGGCTGGTGCCGCTGCTCAGCGCGTAGAGCATGCGGGTGGAGAAGACGAGGCCGAAGGGCAGGCCCTCGTAGCGCGCCGAGAGGTCCGGATAGTGGCGGTGGAAGAGCTTGTCGCCGATGCAGACCACGCCGATGCGCTCGCCCGCATAGCTGAAGGCCTTCGAGCCCGAGATGAGCAGCATGTAGTTGTCGGTATAGCGGGCCACGGAGGGCTGGTAGGGCGGCTCGAAGGGACGGCTCAGGTCCTGTCGGAAGTCCATGGCGAAGTAGGCGAGGTCCTCCATGACGACCGCGTCGTACTGCGTGGCCAGCTCGCCTATGGTCTGCAGCTCGTCCTCGGTGAGGCAGACCCACGAGGGGTTGTTCGGGTTCGAATAGACGATAGCGCAGATGCGGCCCGTCCGCAGATATTCCTCCAGCTTGCCGCGCAGTCTCGCACCCCGGAAGTCGTACACGTCGAACGTCTCGTAGCGCACGCCCTGCACCTGCAGCTGCATCTTCTGCACGGGGAAGCCCGGGTCGATGAAGAGCACCGTGTCCTTCTTCCGGTCCGCCTGGGAGCAGGTGAGGAACGAGGCGTACGTGCCCTGCATGCTGCCCGTCACCGGCACGCAGCCCTCGGCGGCGACGTCCACGCCCACGAAGGCCTTCACGAAGCGCGAGGCCTGACGCTTCAGCTCGGGATAGCCCTGAATGTCGGGGTATCTGGAGGCAATGCCGCCCTGCAGCGCGCGAATCTGGGCCTCCACGCCCACCCGGGCAGCGGGCAGTCCGGGTATGCCCATCTCCATCTTGATGTATTCCACGCCCGAGGCCTGCTCGGCCTGGGCAGCCACCTGCTTCACCTCGCGGATGGTGGCCTTGGCGAAGTCCTGAATGCCCAGCCGGGCTATCAGGCCGTCGACGATTTCTTTCCTTATAGGTGTGTCCATAACTTTCTTTTTGTCAGAAACCGGGCGCAAAGATAAACAATATAATGCAGAAAACCGCAAGAAAGCGTGAATTTGTTAGCCTTCATGCGGTTTTTTTCTCCGGGCAGCCCGTATCGGCCGTCTCCGTGCCGCCGCCGGGGCCTGTTCCATGCCGTCGTCGCCAGGAGTGGACCCGCCGCCATCGCCTTATTTATTGCAGTCCGTGTAACCTGGGATTGATCCGATTCAGAAGTTTCCCGCAATCCTGCAGCGGGGTATTGATCGGCGTCAGCAGCATCCGATTGAGTAACTGAGTGCACCCGATTGAGCAACTGAGTGCACCCGATTGACCAACTGAGCGTGGTCGATTGACCAACTGAGCGTGCTCGATTGCGTAACCGAGCGTGCTCGATTGAGTAACTGAGTGCTTCCCGCAATTTTGTAACGGCCCATTGATTGCGATCAATGACGTCCTGATTTTATCATTTCAATTAAAAGACTTCCGCCCAGCCACCGGCTCTTTGCTCCGCGGGGCTACCCCTGTGCGGCGCGTCCGAGGGCCAGGGCCTTGATGTTGGCCTCCACGACGGCCTCGCCCTTGCGGCTGAAGATGCGGCGGACGGCCTGCTCCAGCTTGTGGTACTCGAGGCCCAGGGCCTTCTGGGCTGCGCCGAGCAGGATGATGTTGGCCGAGCGGGGCACGCCGTTATCCTTGGCCATCTGCTCGATGTCGAGGGCCACCACGTGCTCTATCCCCGCCAGCTCGGCCCGCACGGCTTCCATGTCGGGGTAGTTGGGGATGTTGACGAAGGGGGCGCTGGAGGTGATGATCCATCCCTCGCGCTTCAGGTAAGGCAGGTAGCGCAGGGCCTCCATGGGCTCCATGCTGATGATGACGTCGGCGCCGCCAAGGGCGATGAGGTCGCTGGCGATGGGCTCGCTGCTCAGGCGCAGGTTGGACTGCACGTCGCCGCCGCGCTGGCTCATGCCGTGCACCTCGGCCTGCTTGATGTATAGGTTCTCGTTCATGGCTGCCTCGCCAATCACGGTGGCGATTGAGAGGATGCCTTGGCCTCCCACGCCGCAAAGTATAATGTCGGTCTTCATAGGGAATTCATTCTTCTTGATTCATAATTTGCTGCGGGCGTCAGGCGTTCCCGGCTTCCTTCTGCTTCTCCCTGAGGTGTCTGCGCAGGGTCTGTATGCACTCTCGGCGCGGGATGATGACCGAGACGCCTTCGTACTCGATCTCCTCGCGCAGGATGCGGGTGATCTCCTCCATGTTCTTCGGCAGTGGCACCACTACGCGCACGTGCTCTGGCTCCACGCCAAGTCCCAGGCAGATGGCCTCGAACTTGTTCGTGCCTGCCGAGTCCTGACCGCCGGTCATGGCCGTCGTAAGGTTGTCGCTGATGATGACCGTGATGGGGGAGCGGTCGTTGACGGCATCGAGCAGGCCGGTCATGCCCGAATGGGTGAACGTGGAGTCGCCGATGACGGCTATGGCGGGGCGCAGTCCGGCATCGGCCGCTCCCTTGGCCATCGTGATGCTGGCGCCCATGTCGACGCAGCTGGCTATGCTCTGGAAGGGCGGCAGCGCGCCCAGGGTATAGCAACCGATGTCGCCGAAGATGCGTGCGCCGGGGTACTGGGCAGCCACCTGGTTCAGCGCCGTATAGACGTCCCTGTGCCCGCACCCGGGACAGAGCTGCGGCGGCCGGGCGGCCAGGTTCTTAGCCGTACCGTAGGCCTGCTCCTGCCGGCGTCCGAAGGCTGCCGCCACATTGTCCGGCGTGAGCTCGCCCGTGCGGGGCAGATGGCCGGTGAGGCGTCCGAGGACCTTATAGTCGCGCCCCAAGAGGACCTTCACCTCCTGCTCCACCACAGGCTGTCCGTCCTCGACGACCATAATGGCATCGCAGGCTTCGGCCAACTGCCTGACCTGCTTCTCGGGCAGGGGATACTGTGAGACCTTCAGCAGCAGCACATCCTCGGGCCGGCACTCGCGTACATAGTTATATCCTATGCCGCAGGCGATGATGCCCAGGCGGGGCCGGCCATAGGACTCCGAACGGTTGTATGCCGACTCCTCGGAGAGCGTCATCATCTGAGGCTGTTTCCCGATGAGGGCCTCGTACTGGCGGCGGGCTATGGCAGGCAGCAGCACCCAGTTCTTCCCCTCTGCGGGAGACAGGCTGTTCACTGCTCGGGCCTCGTCGGCCACCACGACGGAGGCGCGCGAATGAGCCAGGCGGGTAACCACGCGCAGCAGGACGGGGAGAGCGAGCTGCTCGGAGAGGTCGAAGGCCAGGCGGGTCATGTCGTAAGCCTCCTGCTGATTGCTTGGCTCCAGGATGGGCACCATGGCGAAACGGCCGTAGAAACGGGAGTCCTGCTCGTTCTGCGACGAGTGCATAGAGGGGTCGTCGGCCGCTACGACAACCAGGCCGCCGCCCGTTCCCGTAATAGCTGCATTGACGAAGGCGTCGGCGCAGACGTTCATGCCGACATGCTTCATGCACACCAGGGCCCGACGGCCCGCATAGCTCATGCCCAGGGCCGCCTCCATCGCCGTCTTCTCGTTTGTACACCAACGGCTGTGAATGCCACGTTCGCGTGCAAGGCTATTGGCCTGGATATACTCTGTTATCTCCGTGGACGGCGTTCCCGGATAGGCATATACCCCTGAAAGCCCAGCATGAATGGCTCCCAGCGCAATAGCTTCATCGCCTAGTAAAAACTGTTTTTCCATATAATATCTTTAGACTTTGTTGTTTTATTTCGCTTTAGTGAAGCACTCTTCTGTTTCCATAGGGAACTTCTCCCGGAAGGTGCGTAATGCCTCTATGTCTAACTCGGCCGTCCTTATGCTTTCTTGCCCAAAGGGGCAGACGGCCAACTCATGGCCATAGGGATGGATGATTGCGGACTCGCCTACGTATTCACATTTCGGATCGTGCCCCACTCTGTTTGCGCCTGCGACAAAGCATTGGTTCTCGATGGCGCGGGCTCTGAGTAAGGTGTTCCAGGCCAGATTGCGGTTCAGCGGCCAGTTGGCCACATACAGAATCGTGTCGTAATCGTCCTGATAACGGCTCCATACGGGAAAACGCAGGTCGAAGCATGTTTGCAGCAAGAAGCGCATGCCCCGGAACTCTGCCACGACACGTTGCGTGCCGTTCGTAAACCATTGGTCTTCGCCTCCGTATTGGAACAGGTGGCGCTTGTCATACCAGTATGTTTTCCCGTCTGGACGCACAAAGTACAGCCGGTTGAAGAACCGTCCGTTCTCCTTTACGGCTATACTACCGGCTATCGCAGCATTGGCGATGATAGACATGCGCTTCATCCATCTCAGGGTTTGCCCCTCGAGAGCATCCTCTGCCACCTCCTGTGGCTGGGTACAGAAACCGGTGGAAAACATCTCGGGAAGTACGTAGAGGTCTGCGTAGTCTTCTCCAAGCATCATGTCTTCCAGATGCTGAAGGTTCTTCCCTGTGTCCTTCCAGACAATGTCGTGTTGCAGAACGGCAATCTTCATGAATCTTATTTTATTTGCAAAAGTATAAAAAAGCCGATGAAGAGCAAAACAAATGCCGCTTTTATTTTACTTATATCGACTAAAAGGGCGGGTCAGAGTGCAGAACGCTTACTTTTTGTTGCCTACGGTCTTCATCTTGTGGCATAACGAAATGAGGCCGCTATCATAAGCGGCCTCACCGAAATAACTTTATGCTATGAAAAATAATCAGAGCTTTGGACCTGCAGCCACGAGAGCCTTACCAGCCTCGTTACCCTCGTACTTCTTGAAGTTCTTGATGAAGCGGGCAGCCAAGTCTTTGGCCTTCTCTTCCCACTCTGCGCGGTTCTGATAGGTGTCGCGAGGATCAAGAATGCCCCATGCTACGCCGTCGAGCTGTGTGGGAACCTCGAGGTCGAAATATGGAATCTTCTTCGTGGGAGCCTTCAGTATGGCACCGCCCAGGATGGCGTCGATGATGCCACGGGTATCCTTGATGGAAATACGCTTGCCAGTACCGTTCCAACCTGTGTTCACCAGGTAAGCCTTGGCACCGCTCTTCTCCATCTTCTTAACCAGCTCCTCTGCATACTTTGTGGGATGCAGCTCGAGGAAGGCCTGGCCGAAGCAGGCGCTGAAGGTAGGAGTGGGCTCGGTGATGCCGCGCTCGGTACCAGCCAGTTTTGCGGTAAAGCCAGAGAGGAAGTAGTATTTCGTCTGCTCGGGAGTCAGGATGCTGACGGGAGGCAGTACGCCAAAGGCATCGGCGCTGAGGAAAATGACGTTCTTGGCCTCGGGACCGGCGCTCTTGCCGTTCACCTTCTGGGCAATCTTCTCGATGTGGTTGATAGGATAGCTGACGCGGGTGTTCTCGGTAACGCTCTTGTCGGCAAAATCAATCTTGCCATTTGCGTCAACAGTAACATTCTCCAACAAAGCATCGCGACGAATAGCGTTGTAGATGTCGGGCTCGCTATCCTTGTCGAGGTTGATAACCTTGGCATAGCAGCCGCCCTCGAAGTTGAATACGCCCTCGTCGTCCCATCCGTGCTCGTCATCGCCAATCAGCAGACGCTTGGGATCGGTTGAAAGGGTTGTCTTGCCGGTACCGGACAGACCGAAGAAGATGGCGGTATTCTTACCTTCCATATCTGTGTTGGCAGAGCAGTGCATGGAGGCGATGCCTTGCAGGGGCAAATAGTAGTTCATCATGGAGAACATACCCTTCTTCATCTCGCCACCGTACCATGTGTTGATGATAACCTGCTCGCGGCTTGTGGTGTTGAAGGCTGCACAGGTCTCTGAGCGCATACCCAGTTCCTTGAAGTTCTCAACCTTAGCCTTTGAAGCGTTGTAGATCACGAAGTTGGGTTCGAACTTCTCCAGTTCCTCGGGAGTAGGCTGGATGAACATGTTCTTTACGAAGTGAGCCTGCCAGGCTACCTCCACGATGAAACGAACGCGCAGACGGGTAGCCTCGTTGGCACCACAGAAGGCATCAACAACATACAAATTCTTGTTGCAGAGCTCCTTTACGGCAATTTCCTTCACCTTGGCCCATACCTCCTCGCTCATAGGGTGGTTGTCGTTGGGATATTCCTCGGTAGTCCACCATACCTTGTCCTTGCTCTGAGCATCCATCACAATGTACTTGTCCTTAGGCGAACGGCCTGTGAAGATACCTGTCATCACGTTGACAGCGTCCAACTCGGTAAGCTGACCCTTGTCGTAGCCGGTCAGTTCAGACTTCATCTCCTCTTCAAAGAGGAACTCGTAGGAAGGATTGTGAGCAATCACGGTAGAACCGGTAATGCCATACTTAGTCAAATCTAATGTTGCCATACTTTACATTAATAATTTATAGTTAAATAATATTTTTACCTTAAAATCCTTGCTTTGCATCCAATTTGTGTCGGATAGATTCAGTTGAATCGCTAAAGCGGCACAAAGGTACGATTTTCTTTTGAACTGGAGAAACTGTTAGGCGTTTTTTTTAAGGGGTTTAGATACATATTTTCTTTTTTATGCTAATTTTGCGAAGCCGAGTTGGCAATTAAGAAATCTTTTTGTTAATTTTGCAAACAGAAATAGTGCATATAATTAATCAACGCTAAAAGCAAACATGTCAAATGAAAGTAGTTAATATGAGTCTGACGGCGAGCGTGATGAATCAGTTCGTCGCTGAATTGCGTGACGTGAATGTGCAGAAAGATCGTATGCGTTTTCGTCGTAATCTGGAACGCATTGGCGAAATGCAGGCTTATGAAATCAGTAAGAATCTTTCCTATGCAGAGCGTGTCGTGCAGACACCGTTAGGGAAGGCAAACATGGAATTGCCCAGGGAACAGGTCGTGGTGGGCACAGTATTTCGTGCAGGCCTGCCTCATCATCAGGGGTTTTTGAATGTTTTTGATGGTGCAGACAATGCATTTGTCAGCGCATTCCGTTATTATAAAGATGAGGCTCAGCGAGAGGTCGATGTACACATTGAGTACATTGTGACTCCCGACTTAAATGGTCGGACTCTGCTTTTGGTCGACCCGATGTTGGCAACAGGTGAGAGCATGGAATTGGCTTTGGATGCTTTAGTCACGCGCGGCAAGCCGTCCCAGATTCATTTGGCATGTGTTGTAGCCAGTCAGACTGGTGTGGATCATTTGCTTGAACTCTACGCAGAACGTGATGATATAACGTTATGGTGTGCTGCTATTGATCCGATGCTTAATGAGTATTCCTACATTGTGCCTGGTTTAGGCGATGCTGGTGACTTGGCTTTCGGTAAGAAATTGAGTAACAGGTAGTGCGGATAAAGAGAACGACCGGGAGAAAGGAAAAGAAAAAGAGGCGGTTTCACTCGGAGCCGCCTCTTTTTCTTTCAGCTATGATTGCAGGTTTTACTTTAATGCAGCCAAAACTTCTTCTTTCTGCTCAGCTGTCAATTCGTTGTTCTTAGCCAGGAACTGGAAGAACTTTACAATGTCGCCATCGAAATAGTCGTCGCAAGCCTTCTCCATGACAATCTTGCAGTAATCCATCTTGGAAACCTTGGGGGTAAAATAAAGCATTGATCCTACTTTGCTTGATTTTACGAAGCCCTTGTTTACAAGTATTTTCAAGAATGTTGCTAATGTTGTATACGCAGGCTTGGGTTCCTCGTAGCCTTTGAGAATATCATTCGTGAAACCACCTTTTTCCTTTAGGTTCCATAGAATGAGCATAACCTGATGCTCAGCCTTTGTCAAAAATTTCTTTTCTTTCATGTTACTTGTGTCTTTAGATTAATATTTAATGAAACTGCATGCAAAGATACAAAAACAGTTAGAATTATACTTTATGTTCTTGTTAAAGATTTTATGAGAAAGTGAATAATTTAACTTTTTTTTGTCGGGAGTATATACTTTTTGTATGTGTGTCTATAGATTACGATATTAAAACATAGCACAATTAGGAAATTCTCGTTAAGATAGACCTAAAATTTCATAAAAAGAAATTATTTTTCAATAATTGATGTGCTCGGATTGCGCAATCCGTTGGCTTTACTCAAATAAGCCTTTGCTGTTCCAAATCTCAAGAACATATCTAGGCGCACCGGAATGTGGTTTTCATCATCTGAAATATAGAAGGTGATAATTTCCTTTTCCTTCTTCTTTTCATATTCCACGAAAGAGAATACGAGACAGCGGTAAGTTATCCCGTTACTCTTCATCTTAAAGTTTTGTTTGCCGCGGTATATCAGTGTGATGTCTTCCACCTTGTGACCATCTGCCATAGGGAACATCATTTTCTCTCCTTCCTTGAACTGACTGACATCAAAAGAGCGAGCTTTCATCATCATGCTCAGCATATCGTAGACGCAGTCTTGTCGTGTGGTGTTGCCGCGAGTTGTTACCCCTTGGCGGTTTAGGTATTCCTGTTTCAAAGCGGTTTGGCCTCCAGGATATGAATACCAAAGTTGGTCGACATAGTATTTGTTGCCTTCATTGGCTGCTTTCTTGTAGTACCAGGGAATCATATCTGTGCTGATGATACTCTCCAGGGTGTCTCGCATCATGAAGAATTTGTCAACTTTGCCGCTGGTCATAGTTATCAGATGGCTACGAAGCGCCTCTTTTCCTTTCCAGGTAGTGGAATTGGTCGACCAAGTAGCCGAACCGGCCTTCATCCAAACGAATTTCCAGTTGAAATATAGCTGGTAGGTTAGTGACTCACCAGGCTGTACAGCTGTGTTCGTAATGCTACATTGTGCGGCAATTCTTTGAAGAGGGATGAACCATAGCAGAAGTGCCGTAGCTATATATATATATAATGTATTATGTCGCATTTTCTATGTGCTTTATCGTTTTCCGTTTTTGGGGGAGATGGAAATCAGAAGCCCATGCCTCCACCGCCAAAGCCTCCTCCGCCGAAACCGCTTCCGCTGCTTTGTCGGCTGCTGGTGCCTTTTTTCGCGTTTCGTCTTTCCTCTTCGCGTTGCTTGTTGCGATCCATTGTGGATTTCTTCTTGTCCGGTTTCTGTTTAGTAATAGCTTCAGCCTTTTGTTTGCTGCGGGCAATACTTCTTACGTTCCAGTCTTGTTCCAAATCCCATTGTGCCTTCAGATTCATCGGCTTTGGGAAATAGAATACCTCTTCCGGTTGCAGGCCTTCGGCATAGTTGCCTGTGTCCCACTTGTTGTTCCCGTTCCGGTCAATAAAGCATCGCATATAATATTCGGCAGCCTTCAAGTAGTAAAAGTCGGCTCTTCCTGTAGAATCAGCTCTCACTTCGGCTACCACCTTGTCGCTTTTGTTCATCAGTTGAACCACAACGCCTGTATCGGGTAGGATAACGTTTACGAAGATGGAGCCGTATTCTTCCATGCCCTTGATCTTAAATTCCTGCTTTACGGCCTTTGACTCATTTCCCATTATGCTTTTGAATGCTGCACTGTCTGCTTCGAAGCGATACTGTTTTTCCGGTTCCCATTCGGCGTATAGCATATATGAGCGCAGGTCGTGTTCTACAGGAAGGAAAAGATAGGGTGCTTCCACCCAAGTCGTATCCTGTTTCATGAAGAAATGTATGAGCGAAGTGTCAACGATTGCCAAAGGTTCTTTCGCCGTAAAGCACATGTTTTGGTTCGGGTCCAGAGTGCTGGTAGGCTTCGCTGTGATTTCCAGCCACGTTTTTTCATAGGGGTTTTCTTCTTGCGGCAAAGGCTCTTTGGATTTTTTCTGCCTTTTTTCGCGCTCCTTTATCCAGTCGTCTATCAGCTTCTGCTTCTCCTTCCGTATCTTATCGTAGGTCTGTTTCGGTACGAGGTCTAACGTATCCGAGTGAGGTGAGAGCTTTCCCAAGGTGTCTGTTTCCAAATAAGTGAGCACCAGCGAGAGGGTGTCCTGCTGATGAGAGTATACTGTATCTGTAATCCAGTAGGTGATGGTGTCATTCTTCTCTGTGGGTTCTGCCAGCAAGCATGAGGCATCAAAGTTTAGGCCCTCTATGGTTGGCAGCGAGTCGGCGGGTGCGGTGAAGTACAGTTTGAAGAAGTCCGGTTCTGGGCGTTCTGTCTTCAGCAAGTGCTGCGCTTGTCCCTCTTCCAGGAAAGCCAGCAAGACAACATCGTCGGGCAGGAAGTGAGTGTATGGGATCACTCGGATGGAGTCGTAGTGTGTTGAGTCGCGCCAGATGGTGTCCATTCTTACATCGGGCTTACATGAAGTCGTATGAATGGTCGTGTCGAAGGCTATCATCTCGCTCTTCTGGTTGAAGAGGAAGTCGCCGTCTGCGTCCTTCAGGGCGAAAGCGCGATAGCTGCCGTTCTTCACGCCCTTGATGGAGAAACGTCCACTGCCGTTTGTGCGCGACACTCTGAGAAATGGCGTGTTTGTGAGCAGCGTGTCGTTGAAGGTCGAGTCGGCGGGATAGAGGCCAACCAGGATGCCTTTGATGGGTTCCAGGTCTTGGGCATTCAGCACGGTTCCGGCTATTTCCATTGTGTCGATCTCTTCTCCCGTACTGAATGAAAAGGTGTAGTTGCCCATAGGGTTGCCCTCATTGTTGTCCTGGATGGCATCACTGAAGTCTATGGTGTATGTCGTGTTTGCCAGTAGGCTGTCGTACAGGGTTATCTTTACCTTTTTGCCGTCAGCTCTGATGTTGGCCGGTTCTATCTGCGGGGGCGAGACGATGACTTTCTCATTCGCATTTTCCAGCTTGATGAATTCGTCGAAGAGGATGCTGATTTTCTTTCTCTCGTTTTGGGTAGAGCGATAGCCGGGACTGGAGCTTACTACCTTTGGGGGCGTCACGTCAAAGAGTCCTCCATCCGGGTTCCCGATGCTTGCACAAGCCATGAGAATCAGCATCAGGAACATAGTGTAAACCAGGTGTCTGCTTCTCATCCGTTCATCTCTATAATCTGTTCGATGATATCGCGCTTGTTGCTTAGGCGTGGCACCTTATGCTGCCCGCCCAGTTTTCCTTTGGACTTCAGCCAGTCATTGAATACGCCCTTCCTGCCCACTATGATTTCCAGGGGTTGCAGGGTGATGTCTTTGTATCGCTTGGCTTCGTAATCGGAGTTTATCTGTTGCAGGGCGTTGTCCAGAAGACGGGCGAAGGCTGTAAGGTCCTTCGGAGCCTGGCTGAATTCTATGAGCCACTGGTGCCGGCACTTTCCGTGTTCGTCCATAAAGACGGGCGCAGCAGTGTATTCCAGAACCTGTGCTCCTGTCTGGCGGCATGCTTCGGCAAGCCCCTTCTCGGCATTGTCCACAATGAGCTCTTCCCCGAAAGCGTTGATGAAGAACTTTGTGCGTCCGGTGATGATGAACTTGTAGGGGTCTTTCTGCGTGAACCGTACTGTGTCGCCAATCATATATCGCCAGAGTCCGCTTGTGGTGGTGATGACCATAGCGTAGTTCCGTCCGACCTCTACGCCCCACAGAGGCACTACGGTGGGATGTTCGTTCTCCAGCTCATCCATCGGGATGAACTCGTAGAATACGCCGTAGTCAATCATCAGGCTCATAGCCGGGTCGTCGGGGTCGTCCTGCAGACCGAAGAAACCCTCAGAGGCGTTGTAGGTCTCCATATAGTGCATCCGAGGACTGCTTATCAGGCGTTTATACTGCTCCTTGTACGGTGTGAAGGCCACTCCGCCGTGGAAGAAGACTTCCAGGTTCGGCCATACCTCCTCGAGGTGCGAGGCGCCCGAGAGCTCCATTACTCGCGTCAGTACCGAGAGCATCCAGGAGGGTACCCCGCTCAGGTTCGTCACGTTCTGCTTAAGGGCTTCCCGGGCGATGCGGTCGCGCTTCACCTCGAAGTCGCTCATCAGGGCTGTTGCCTTGCGCGGTACGCGAATCAGGTTCACCAGCGGGTTGATGTTCTCTATCAGGATGGCGCTCAGGTCGCCTACGAGACTGTTCTTCTGGTTGTAGTTCGGGGCGTGGCTTCCGCCCAGTATCAGGGCCTTTCCGTCGAAGATGCGACTCTGTGGGTTGTTTCTCAAGTACCATACGACGGCATCGGTGCCACCGGCATAGTGTGTGTCGTGCAGCCCGTTCCGGCTTACGGGGATGAACTTGCTTTTGTCGTTCGTCGTACCGCTGGATTTGGCGAACCAGCGCACCTGTCCGGGCCATAGCACGTCGCGCTCTCCCTGTCGCATACGGTCGATGTAGCCTTTCAGTTCTTCGTAGGTGCTCACCGGTGTATGCTCTGCGAAGGCCTCGTAGCTCATGGAGCCTTCGTAGCAGTGTGCCTTTCCCCATTCCGTCCGGGCGCCTTTGGCCATCAGGTTTCTCAGGACCTTCATCTGCAGATCCTGAGCCTTTCCGGCGTACGAGTCCAGTTGCCTTAGGCGGAGAGACAGGAGGGGGCGTATGATTCTCGTTATGCTCATTCTTTGGTCAGGCTTTGGCCCTTCGTTATCAGTTCATTCTTCAGGTCCTGTTCCTGTTCAATCTTTTTTAATGCATTCTTGCTGGCAAGCTGCTGACTCTCCTTTTTTGAGAAGCCTTGACCGGTGCCGCATTCAATGTTCTCGATCGTCACCATGCTTTTGAAGACTGGTGAGCCGTCTTTCGAGCGCTGTTCGTCAATCAGCTGGTATTGGGCGCGCAGATGGTGTTTCTGGCACCATTCCAGGAGCTTGCTCTTGAAGTTCATCTCCTTGTAGGCCATTTTGTTCAGGTCGATGTAGCGCTTCAGGATGCGCGACTCCAGAAACTTCAGGCAAGTCTCGTAGCCGCGGTCCAGATAGATGGCGCCCATCAGTGCCTCGAAGGCATTTCCGGCCAGGTAGCTGTTGTGGTTCTGGTGTCCCCGGCCCGTATGCATAATCAGCTTGTCAAGCCCCATCTCAACGGCAATGCGCCCCAGGGTCTCCCTTTGTACGATTTTGCTGCGGGTGTTCGTCAGGAAACCTTCCCTCTTGCCCTGGAAATGGCGGAAGACGATGTCGCCTACTGCGGCATCCAGGATGGCGTCGCCCAGGAATTCCAGCCGTTCGTTGTTCAGCGGGCGTCCCTTCTCGCTTTTTGCCGACATAGAACTGTGCATCAGTGCTTCCCGATAGTGCTGGATATGATGCGGATAGAAGCCCAGCATATCATAAAAAGAGCGATAAAGCGCCTTGTCCTTGCGGAAAGGCAGCTTTATCGCGTCTATAAGGTTCGAACTAAACACTAGCTATTCAGCGTATTTTTTGAAGATAGCGCAGGCATTGTGTCCGCCGAATCCGAACGTATTGCTCAGGGCGGCCCGGACGGTGCGCTGCTGTGGCTTGTTGAACGTGAAGTTCAGATTGTAGTCAATCTCGGGATCCTTGTCCTCCTCCTCGTGGTTGATGGTGGGGGGGATGATGTCGTTCTTCACGGCCAGTACGCTGACCATGGCCTCCAGTGCGCCGGCAGCGCCCAGCAAGTGGCCTGTCATCGACTTCGTGCTGCTGATGTTCAGCTTGTAGGCGTGTTCGCCGAAGACGGCCTGAATGGCCTTTACCTCCGAGATGTCGCCAACGGGAGTCGAGGTGCCGTGAACGTTGATGTAGTCAATGTCCTCGGGCTTCATCTCAGCGTCCTCCAGGGCGTTTTCCATCACCAGCTTGGCGCCCAGTCCTTCGGGGTGCGAGGCGGTAATGTGGTGAGCATCGGCACTCATTCCTGCTCCTGCCATCTCTGCGTAGATCTTCGCGCCACGAGCCTTGGCGTGCTCCAGCTCCTCCAGTATCAGGCAGGCCGAACCCTCGGCCATTACGAAACCGTCGCGGCTGGCGCTGAAGGGGCGGCTGGCGTGCTGCGGGTCGTCGTTGCGCGTGCTCAGGGCGTGCATGGCGGTGAATCCGCCTACTCCGGCGGGGAAGATGGCAGCCTCGGCTCCGCCGCTCACCATCACCTTGGCCTTGCCCAGGCGAATCAGGTTGAAGGCGTCGGCCAGGGCATTCGTGCTGCTGGCGCAGGCACTCGAGGTTACGTAGTTGGGGCCGTGCAGGCCATACTTGATGCTGATGTGGCCGCTACAGATGTCGGCAATCATCTTGGGCACAAAGAACGGGCTGAACTTGGGGCCCAGCTTCTCGCCCGTCAGGGCATAGTTGCTTACTTCCTCCTCGAAGGTGTGCATGCCGCCGATACCTACGCCGAACACCACGCCTGCGCGGTTCTTGTCGAGCGTCTCCATGTCAAGCCCGCTGTCCTCAACGGCCATCGAGGCCGAGGCAACGGCGTACTGGCAGTAGAGGTCCATCTTGCGGGCCTCCTTGCGATCAATGTATTTTGTCACGTCAAAGTCCTTCACTTCGCAGGCGAACTGTGCCTTGAAGTCCTTTGCATCGAAATGGGTGATGGGAGCGGCACCGCTTGCGCCCTCCAGCATGCGCTGCCAGGTTTCCTCTGCAGTATTACCCAGCGGGCTGACGGCACCAATACCCGTCACTACAACTCTTTTCAGTTCCATGTATTGTTTTCGTTTTCGTTGTTTTCTTGAATCGTCCGGCGTGTGCAGGCGTATGCTCTCGCAGCGCGCGCGTAACGAATAGACGCAGGCATGTGCCCGCGTACAATAAAAAGCTGAACATCGGATGCCTTGTGCGCTGCTACGCCTTGACTCATCCGACGTTCAACGTTTTCACTTGTGTTAATTCTGTGCTTTTTTACTTGTTAGCCTCGATGAAGGCGATAGCGTCGGCAACGGTGGCAATCTTCTCGGCCTTATCGTCGGGAATGGTGATCTCGAAGGCCTTCTCGAACTCCATAATCAGTTCTACGGTGTCCAGAGAATCTGCACCCAGGTCGTTTGTGAAACTTGCTTCGGGAGTTACATCAGCTTCGTCAACGCCCAACTTGTCCACGATAATCTCTTTTACTTTAGCTTCAATTTCAGACATAATAATTTAATTTAGTTATACTTAAAAATAACGAATTCTCGGTTTTCGGGGTGCAAAGTAACGACAAATTACTCATTTATGCAAAGAACAAGTGTGAAAACTTGCTAAAATTGCACAGATAATATGTTTTTGTGCAGGAAATGGGGGCGTCTGATGAAAAAAAGAGTGCGTTTCGGGTGCTCTAATGTTTTTTTTTGATACCTTTGCGGGTGCTTAGAAGCATTTGCGAATTTACAATATGCAAAATCTCAGACATCGTGCAAATAAGATGTTAGAAGGTGGATGCATAGACTTAATGTTTTAACCTTCGGGAGTAATGGAGGCCCGGCGTAGAAACGGCCTGAACTCCAGAAACCGAATTAATGTCTTGATAAAGGATGGTAAGTGATATGAAACAGATACTGACGATATTCCTTTTGTGCATGGCCGGGGCGGTCAGTGCACAGTTTGAGCAGCCTGTCACGATGGAGGTGCAGCAGAAGCGGGTGTCCGATACCGAGGTCGAGCTCCTCTTCAGCGGCACGGTCGATAACGGCTGGCATGTTTACGGAACCGATATTGCCGACGGAGGCCCTACGCGGGCCGAGCTGACCCTGGAGACGTGCCGGGGAGCAGAGCCCAAGGGAAAGCTCAGGGCTACGGGCAAGGTGATGAAGGCCAGGGATGAGATCTTCAATATGGACGTTAGCTATATGGAGGGGAAGGCATCCTTTTCCCAGACGCTGACCTTGACGGCCGATGAGTACGAGGTGGCTGGCTACCTCACCTACGGGGCGTGCAACGACCAGAACTGCCTGCCTCCCACCCAGGTGGAGTTCAGCTTCAAGGGCAGGGGACCCGCCTCAGGCCGCCCTTCGGGGCAGGGTGCAGGCGCCGTTGGAGACGCTTCCCGGAGCAGGGAGAACACATCCTCTCCGCAGGCTGGCGGTACGTCGTCCAGGGCCGGTGCTGATGATACCTCTGCCGATGCGCAGCAGCCGTCTTCCGGCTCCGGTGACGATGCCGCTCTTGCCGCTTCGGCCGGAGAAGCCGAGGGAGAGGGCGGGGGAGATGAGGCTGTTTCAGCCCTGGGCGAGTCGTCCCTGTGGCAGCCGGTCATCTCGGAGCTGCAGGCCTTCGGCGAGTCGGCACAGCCCGGGGGACGTAGCCTCTGGGCCATCTTCCTGCTTGGGCTTCTGGGCGGATTCGTGGCCCTGCTTACCCCCTGCGTATGGCCCATCATACCGATGACCGTCAGCTTCTTCCTCAAGCGGAGCCAGGACAAGAGCCGCGGCGTTCGCGATGCCGTAACCTACGGTCTGAGCATTGTCGTCATCTATCTGCTGCTGGGCATGCTCGTCACCCTGCTCTTCGGCGCCAGCGCGCTGAACGCCCTGAGCACCAACGCCATATTCAACATCCTGTTCTTCCTGATGCTCTTCATCTTCGGCACCAGCTTCCTGGGCGGGTTCGAGATCACGCTGCCCAGCTCGTGGACCAATGCGGTGGACCGTAAGTCGGAGCGCACGAGCGGCCTGGTGAGCATCTTCCTGATGGCGTTCACCCTGAGCCTCGTCAGCTTCTCCTGCACAGGTCCCATCATCGGGTTCCTGCTGGTCGAGGTGAGCACGCTCGGCAGCATCGTGGCACCTACGGTCGGCATGCTGGGCTTTGCCCTGGCCCTGGCCCTGCCCTTCACCCTCTTCGCCCTCTTCCCCGCATGGCTGAAGAGCGCGCCGCGCAGCGGTAACTGGATGAATGTGGTCAAGGTGTCGCTGGGCATCGTCGAGCTGGCCTTCTCGCTGAAGTTCCTGTCGGTGGCCGACCTGGCCTACGGATGGCACCTGCTCGACAGGGAAGTCTTCCTGTGCCTCTGGATCATGCTCTTCGCCCTGCTCGGCGCCTACCTGCTGGGGTGGATACGACTGCCTCACGACGAGGACGAGTACGACGAGGCCGGCAATGTAGTGCAGCGTCCGAGGGTGGGAGTGACCCGCTTCCTGCTCGCCCTGCTCTCCCTCTCCTTTGCCCTGTATATGGTGCCGGGCCTGTGGGGAGCGCCCTGCAAGGCCGTGAGCGCATTCGCACCGCCTATGTACACACAGGACTTCAACCTGTCGCATGCCGAGGTCGAGGCCCGGTTCCACGACTACGACCAGGGAATGGCCTATGCGCGTGCCAACCGGCTGCCCGTCATGCTGGACTTCACGGGATACGGCTGCGTGAACTGCCGCAAGATGGAGGCGGCCGTCTGGACAGATCCGAGGGTGGCTCAGGTCATCAACGAGCGCTACGTGCTCATCACGCTCTACGTGGACGACAAGACGAAGCTCCCCGAGCCTGTCACCGTTCAGGAGAACGGCAGTGAGCGCAGGCTGCGCACCGTGGGCGACCGCTGGAGCTACCTGCAGCGCAGTAAGTTCGGAGCCAACGCGCAACCCTTCTATGTGCTCATCGACAACGAGGGTCATCCCCTCAACCGCTCCTATTCATACGATGAGGACGTGCCCGCCTACCTCGACTTCCTCAACGAGGGCCTGCGCAGGTACGGAAAGTAAGTTTCCTACTCCTGTCGTCTCCAGCTTCTTGGGGGTGGTTTTTTTACGCGAGGCGGGTCTAGTAAAATTTGCACCCGGGTCTGGTAGAAATTACTGCCGCCTTCTGCTATAAGGTTTTGTTTGTATCATTAAGTCAAAGAACACTGGTTATATGGTAACCGACCTTTGTTGGGTATGTGGGGAAGCTCTGTTGTTGTCCGGACTAAGTCGAGCCGCCGTCCACGTTTATATCGCAGTGACAAGTGTTGTGCAAACCGAGCGCAGAACCAAGCTTGCTTGAGCTTTGCCGAGGTGCTGCCAACACTCGCGCCAGAGTCATTGAGCGAAGCTCATCAGCGGAACGGGCCCTGTTTCGCTGTGTAAGACCTCGTCTTAACTCTGGTGCAAAGGTACAACATTT
>JAILKU010000125.1 GCA_024693505.1 Bacteroidaceae bacterium
CGTATATAAGTGAAAATGTTCAGCATGGAATACAGTTTTTTATAAAATCTGTTTGCCATGCTAAACATTTTGCGTAACTTTGCAGTTAGTAGGTAAAGCGAGTGCAAAAGCCGGACAGGATATACTTGGAAAACTGCAATCTGCTTTACACGCTCTCTGTAAAGGAGGTCAATGAGGGCACGTTGCGAGAAACGTTCTTTGTCAACCAACTTTCGTATCAACATCGTGTGGAATACAGCAATACATCGGCAGACTTTACGATTGACGGAGAATAATTTAAGATAGATATGACAGATTTCAAGGAATTAGGGCTCAGGCAGGAGTTGTTGCGGGCCATCGAAGAACAAGGTTACGAACATCCCATGCCCGTGCAGGAGCAGGTGATTCCGTGGTTGTTAGAAAACACAGACGACGAGGAAGCAGCGGAGGAAATAGTAAACGGCAAATGCCGTGACCTTGTGGCATTGGCACAGACAGGGACGGGCAAGACGGCGGCATACGGACTTCCGTTGTTGCAATTGCTGAAAGACCTCTCCCAGCCTCCCCTTGAAGGGGAGGAGAGCCTCCAAGTTCAAGAGAAATTCCCCCGCCCTTCAAAGGAGGGTCGGGGTGGGTCTTCTCCCTCTGTGCTCATCCTTTCGCCCACGAGGGAACTATGCCTGCAGATAGCCGACGACCTGCAGGGCTTTGCAAAGTATATGCCCGAGGTGCGCATACTGGCCGTGTATGGCGGAGCAAACATCGAACCGCAGATTCGGGCGCTGAAGCACGGAGTGGATATCATCGTGGCCACGCCTGGGCGACTTGTCGATTTGATGACGAGGAAGAAGGTGGCCGTATTGGACGATGTGCGCTATCTGGTGCTCGACGAGGCCGACGAGATGCTGTCGATGGGGTTCCAGGAGGACTTGGACACGATACTCGAAGGTGTGCCCGAGGAGCACCGCACGCTGTTGTTCTCGGCCACGATGAGCAAGGAGATTGAACGTATAGCGAAGAAATACCTCAAGGACTCGCACGAGATACAGATAGGAAGCCGAAACGAAGGCGCGGAGAACGTGAACCACGTCTATTACATGGTGCAGGCGAAGGACAAGTATCTGGCACTGAAGCGCGTGGTGGATTACTATCCGCGCATCTATGCCATCATCTTCTGCCGCACGCGAATGGAGACGCAGGAGGTGGCCGACGCCCTGATTCGCGACGGCTACAATGCCGATGCCCTGCATGGCGAACTGAGTCAGCAACAGCGCGACCTGACCATGCAGCGTTTCCGTCAGCACCGCATACAGTTGCTCGTGGCCACCGACGTCGCTGCGCGTGGATTGGATGTCGATGACCTTACCCACGTCATCAACTACGGTATGCCCGACGACGTGGAGTACTACACCCACCGAAGCGGTCGCACGGGGCGCGCCGGCAAGAAAGGTACGTCGATAAGCATCGTACACATCCGCGAGAAGAATAAGATAAGGCAGATAGAGAAGGTGATAAAGAAGGAGTTCGTGCGCCAGTCGCTGCCCGAACCGAAGGAAATCTGCGGCAAGCAGCTCTACCACGTCATCGACGAGATTGAGCGCGTGGAGGTCGATGAGGAGCAGATAGCCCCCTTCATGGAGGACGTGCAGAAGCGCTGGGCATGGCTCGACAAGGACGACATCGTGAAGCGCATCCTCAGTCGCGAGTTCGGACGCTTCCTGCGCTACTACGCCAGCGCACCGGAGATAGAAGAGGTGAGCGAGAGCAAGGCGAAGAGCAAGGATCAAGGTGCAAGGAGCAAGGGACAAGGAGCAAGAGGTAAGAAGGGCGACCACACGGCTGAGGAGGGCTACACACGCCTGTTCCTGTCCGTGAGCAAGATAGACGGTTTCTTTGCCAAGGACATCATCAAACTGATAAACGACAAGGTGAAGGGTCGCAAGGTGGAAATCGGACGCATCGACCTGCTGAAGAACATCTCCTTCGTGGAGGTGGCCGAGGAGGATGCCGACCGCGTGGTGAAGGGACTGAAAGGCACTCGGGTGAAGGGCCGCGAGGTTGTCGTGGACTATGCCGACAATCCCAACCACAGTGCCCCCTCAAAGGGCGGTGACTCCAAGAAGAAAGACAGGAAGAAGGACAAGAAGAAAGAACAGTATCCTACCGACTTTTTCGACGAACCTGTTGGGAAAAAGAAAGAGAAGAAGGGCAAGTCATCTCCCTCTGGGGGCAAGAAAGGGACCAAACCCAGTCGCGAAGAACGTGGATATACGGAGCCGCGTGGCAAGAAATTCAAGAAAGAGGACTGGATGAAGTTCCTGCACCCGGAACTGAACAAGTGATGTCCCTCTACTGCGAATAACGACTACGAATTGCACGAATTACACGAATTAAATACAAACACAGATTTCATAGATTACACAGATTGTTTTACGACTACGAATTACGCGAATTAGTTTTATTGGCTTCATTCGCCGACTAAGACAAATAAATGCAGGTCTATGAGAAGGGAGATTGTAAGAAGGAATCTGCGCCTGTTGCTGCCGTCGGCTGTGCTCAGTATATTCCTATACATATTGTTACACGAATTTGGGCACGTCATCGTGCTGTGGTCAGTTGGAGCCGACATCACGGAGTTCAGCATTGCTTCGGCTCATGTCAATTACGTGGGAGGCCAGTGGACGGATGTGTCTGACCGATGGATGCACCTCAACGGGGCGCTGTTTCCCTTCATCGTCGCCGCGCTCTATATGTTGCTGTATCGACGCGACATGGAAAGCCCGTTCTACCGTGTCTTTTCGGTTTTCTTTGTGTTGATGCCCATCTGCTCCCTGTTGGCGTGGGTCGTCATCCCGTTCTTGTACCTTCAGGGCGAAGCACCTGCGAACGACGATGTCACGAAGTTCCTCTACAACTTCACGCACTACCATCCTGCCTACTGGGTCAGCATCGCTGCCGTTCTGGCCATAGTCGCCTCTCTTTCCCTCACCCTGTGGAAGGGTATTATCCAGAACCTTGTGTCTGAACTTCGGAGGGCAAAGGACAGTAGGCACTAATCTGCCGTTGTGTGCTTCGGCTTATTAATCTTGTGGTGCATTGAATCCTATGGGCCTACGTTGCTTTTGAGACCTTTCGGTTTGCAGTTCCACTAATGCCGTGCTTATGGCATCGAGTTGGGCATGGGTGTCCTCATTAATTTCGTTTTGGTCGGACAGTATGTCTTCTACCTCCTGACGCAGTTCTTTGAGGCCTTTTTCCAACTCTTGCAACTTGCTTGGCATCATGAGTGTGGGTAGTGACTGACGAACAGCAACGAAAGCACGCATGATGCCACGGTTTATTTTTATCGCAGAGGGCGACCTCAATACGCTACTTAACATGGCGACCCCCAGTTCTGTGAAAGCAAAAGGAAGATATTTTATATTGTACCCTCGCCCTTTGTTCATGATGCCAATTTGGCATCTTGAAAGTTCTTCTTGAGTTAGCTCAAACATAAAGTCTTCTCCTTCAAAACGCTCCATGTTGCGTCGGACTTGTCTTTTCAATTGAGCGGTATCTACACCGTATGCTTGTGCAAGGTCGAAGTCGAGCATTACGCGCTGGCCACGTATCTCGTATATCTTATTTTTTATTAGTTCCATGTCATTCATGCCGCAAAGATACGAATTATTCTTGAACGCACTACATAGATGAGATAATTTTTGTACCTTTGCACGATGATAGTATAGTAACATAATAATTCATGAACAATTCATGTTTAATTCATGGCAATTCGTGTAAAAAGGGAAAGATAATAATTCATGAACAATTCATGTAAAAGCGAAAGAATAAAAATTCATGGATAATTCGTGTTTAATTCATGGTAATTCGTGTGAAAAGATAAAAAAACCAATTCGCGTAAAAAAGAAAAAGAATACATAATATTTTAAGTATGAAGAAACTACTATTCCTGTCGCTGCTCCTGTGCAGCATGGCATCAAGTACTATAAACATGAATTATCTCAAATTAGCCACGAATTATTCATGAATTATATTTTGAAGAACTCCCCTAAGAACTATAAAGACACTGTCTATACAATTATTGGGGCAGCAATGAGGGTACACAGCGAGTTGGGATGGGGATTATTAGAGCCTATCTACAATGAGGCATTGCATATAGAGTTGCTTGACCGTGGTATTGGCAATGAACAGGAAAAATTATTACCTTGCTATTACCGAAATCAAAAAATGGACAAATCCTATCGGATGGACATTGTGGTGGACGACATCATTGTTGAATTAAAATCGGTTCGTGAGATTATACCAGCTCATCGTGCTCAGTTATTCAATTACCTACGCCTGACCAAAAAGCCCATAGGACTCATTATTAACTTTGGGCAACAAAGTCTGCAAGGTGAGAGATATGCCTTCATTGAAGATACAAATGAATGTTATTTGCTTGACAAGGATATGAATTTGCTTTATCCAGAATATGCCGATGAAGAAGGTGAAAGATAACAATTCATGGTAATTTGTGTAAAAGGGAAAGAATAAAAAATTCATGAACAATTCGTGTTTAATTCATGGCAATTTGTGTAAAAAGAAAGATTAAAATTCATGAATAATTCGTGTTTAATTCATGGTAATTTGTGTAAAAGTGAAAGAATAAAAATTCATGAACAATTCGTGTTTAATTCATGGCAATTCGTGTAAAAAGTGAAAGAATAAAAAACAGTTCGTGTAAAAAATGACACATAATATTTTAAGTATGAAGAAACTCCTATTTCTGTCGCTGCTCCTGTGCAGCATGGCATCCCGTGCCGACGAAGGCATGTGGATGCTGAACCGAATTGACCAAAAGACGGCCGAAGTGATGAAAGGGCTTGGGTTGCAGCTCTCGCCCAACCAACTCTACAACCCCGAGGGCGAGAGTCTGAAAGACTGTGTGGTCGATTTCTGCGACTTCTGCTCGGGCGTTGTGGTCAGTCCCGAAGGACTGGTGTTCACCAACCATCATTGTGGATTTGGCGGTATTCAGAAACTCTCGACACCCGAGGACGATATCCTGAAAAACGGTTTTGCCGCCAAGTCGTACGAAGAGGAACGACCTGTGGAAGGCTTCTTCGTGCGCTTCCTCGAGCGCACCGAGGAGTGTACGGGGCGCGTGATGAGGGCCATGAACGAGATTTACAAGGCCAACCCCCATGTGGATGCCAAGACCTTGGACTACGAGAAGTTGGACAGCGTGATGACGGCTGTAGAGCGCGAATACACCAAGCAGAATCCCGGTCGCTATTGCCTCGTGAAGTCATATTTCGAGGGCAATGCCTATTACGTGTCTATATATAAGGTATATAACGACGTGCGACTCGTATTCACGCCGACACAGACCTTGGGTAAGTTCGGTGGCGACACCGACAACTGGATGTGGCCGCCCCAGCCCTGCGACTTCAGCGTATTCCGCATCTATGCCGACAAGAACGGCGAGCCGGCCGAGTACAGCAAGGAGAACGTCCCCCTGAAGCCGAAGCGCTATGCACAGGTAAGCATCGACGGCTACCAGCCAGGCGACTACTGCATGACGGTGGGCTATCCCGGCAGCACAAGCCGTTACATGAGCTCCTGGGGCATCCGCGAACGGGTAGAAGACCGCAACGTCTCGACCATCCAGGTGCGCGGCAAGAAGCAGGAGGTGTGGAAGCGCTGGATGGACAAGGACCGCGTAATAGCCCTGAAGTACGCCAGCAAATGGGCCAGCAGCAGCAACTACTGGAAGAACTCCATCGGTATGAACAAGGCAATAGCCGACCTGAATGTCATCGGACAGAAACAGAAGCTGGAAGGTCAGATTCGCCAGTGGTACAGCGGTCGCGAGGACTTGCAGCGCCGTTTCGGAAACGTCTTCGGCGAACTGGAGAAGTCGTATGCTGACTGCCAGGAGGCTGTTCATGCAAACGGATTCTTCAACGAGACTTTCATGCGGGGCATAGAGATCTATCGCGTAGCCAGTATGCTGAACCGGACGCCGCAGGACATCGGCGATGAGCAGCAGAAATCCACCCGGGAAAACCTGGAATACTTCTTCAAGGATTACGATGCGCAGCTCGATGAAGAGACGATGGGCGTCTTGCTGCAGAACTATCGCGAGCAGGTGCCCAACAAACGCTATTGGCCCGATTGCTACAAGACCATCGACGAGAAATTCGGAGGTGACTGCAAGGCCTATGCCCACGATCTGTTCAGCCGTACCATCTGCAAGGATGCCGCCTGCCTGGACAAATTGCTTTCCGATAGCACGCTTCGCGAAAAAGACCCGGCTCTTGCATACGCCCAGACGATTCCAGATATGGCGCAATCCATAGGCGGCAGTATGCGCAAGCAGAGTCAGACGATCCGCTACAATGAACGTATGCTGACGCAGGCACTCATGGAAATGGATCAGGAGACGCCGCACTATAGCGATGCCAACTTCTCCATGCGCCTCTCATACGGTTTCATTCAGGATTATACCGCCCAGGGCCGCCACTTCGACTACTATACGAGTGCCCAGAGCCTATTGGACAAAGCAGCCAAACAGACGGAGATAGAGGATTACAAGCTGGAGCCTGATATCGTAAGACTGATGGGACAGGGCGACTGGGGGCGCTATGCCGACCGACGCACAAAGGATATGCATCTGTGCTTCATCTCGAACAATGACATAACGGGCGGAAACAGTGGAAGTCCCATGTTCAACGGCAAGGGAGAGCTCATCGGCCTGGCTTTCGACGGCAACTGGGAAGCCATGTCGGGCGACATCAGTTTCGACCGCGACCTGCAGCGCTGCATCGGCGTGGACATCCGCTTCGTGCTCTTCCTCATCGACAAGTGGGGACATGCCGACCGTCTCATCCGCGAACTGGGAATATGAGCGAACTCAACGTTTCGAACTCCTGGAGCAGCTCAACCTTGAACCTTGAACTTTGAACCTTTATGAAACGGCGACTTCTTACCCTGTCAGTCCTCCTGACGACAGCAACTCTTCTGGCTGCTGCTCCCAAAGCCCGTGTGAAGGGCTTAGTGACCGATGGAGCCAACGGACGCCCAATGGAATGGGCTACCGTAGTTGTGACGAACCTTAACGACCGCATCATCGGAAAAGCCGATGTCAGCGATGGCCAGTTTCTGGTGGAGAACCTGCCTGCCGGCGATGCCCTGCTGCTGGTGCGTCTGATGGGCTACGAGGCCTACATCAGCGAGAAGCTGACCCTTCGGGGCGGACAGACCTTAGACGTAGGCACCATTGAGCTCCGTCCCCTCAGCCGAGGTCTGCAAGAAGTCACGGTGCAGGGCGAGCGCAACCAGATCATCTATAAACTGGACCGGCAGAGCATCAGTACCGCTTCCAGTGTGACAGCCTCCAGCGGAACGGCGGTGGATGTGCTTTCCGGCACGCCCAGTGTGATGGTGGACGCTGACGGCAACCTTACTTTCCGTGGCAGTTCCAACTTCCTGGTCTATGTTGACGGGAAACCCAGTCCCCTGGACGGTACGGCTGCATTGAAGCAGATTCCTGCCGGGAACATCGAGGATGTGGAGATCATCACCACCCCGTCGGCCCGCTATAAGACAGAGGGCGGAGTGGGCATCATCAACATCACAACGCGCCGCAGTCAGTATGCCGGATGGAGCGGACTGGTAAATGCATCGGCCGGCACTCTGGGCACCTGGAGCGGCGATGCCGTGCTGAACTATCGGGCGGGACGGCACAATGTCTACGTGGGCGGCACCATGCAGAACATCAAGGGCAAGAGCGAATTTACGCAGGAGAAGACGACTATGGTGGATGAAATCGAGACGCGCTCCCTTTCCGACGGCAAACGCTGGAGCCGAAACGGCACTTATACTGCCCGGACGGGTTGGCAGTATGCCGATGACCGTCATCACAACCTTTCGCTGGACATGCTCTGCGGCACAACCAGCAACTGGCGGGGCGGCGATATGGACTATCAGGAAATCAGGGACAACGGACTGCTCTCGATGGTCTCCAACTACGACTCACACGACCGCTACAACCTGCGCAAGAATCTCTTCCAGGCATCGCTCGACTATGTCTGGACGCTCAGCAAGCACCACCAGCTGGCCCTGAACAACCGCTTCCGTCATGACTGGTATAGCATAGAATATACCGAGAGTAATATGTTCACCCCCCAGGGAGCCCGCTACGAAGGAACGCGCGGCTACGAAGAAGAACATCACTGGGATTGCGACGGCAGCCTGGCCTATCGCTTCCTCTACAGCAAGACGGGGCGGCTGGAGGCGGGTTACCAGTATACGACCTACAGCGAGCACGGCGGTTACAAGATAAAGTACTGGAACCGTCCCGCTCAGGCGTTCCAGTGGCAAGACGACCTGGCTACCCCGTTCTACTATCGCCGCCAGGTGCATTCGCCCTACCTCATGCTCAATGACCATCTGGGCCCCGTCACGTTCGATGCAGGCCTGCGCGCCGACCGCGTACTGGACGAGCTGGAGATTGAAATAGTAGGTGCCGACCGCGATATCAAGCGCTTCGACCTGTTCCCGTCGGCTCACCTCAGTTATGAGACGAAGAAGGCGGGCACGTTCAATGCCGGATACTCCTACCGCACAAACCGCCCGGGCATCTGGACCCTGGAACCCTATATCACATACGAGGACTACTACACCAAGAAGAAAGGCAACCCGGATATACGGCCCGAGTATGCCCACTCAGCCGAAGCTGGCTGGTTCCGTCCCCTCAAGGGAGGACATACCCTGTCGGCCACCGCCTACTACCGCTATCGGCGCGACATCAGCGACTGGGTGCGACGCCCCTACGAACCGGGAGTGACCCTGGATTCCATTGTCAATGCCGGCAACCAGCAGGAGTATGGTCTCGAGGCAGCAGCCGCACTAAAGCCCACGCGCTGGTGGAACAGCAACCTGGGCGGCAGCATCTTCAACTACCGCTTCCGCAGCCATAGCGAGGTGTGCACCGACAATGACGGATGGCAGTACCTCGTCAACTGGGCCAACATCTTCAGTGTGGCACGGGCTACCAAGCTTCAGTTCGATACGCATGTCATAGGCCCGAAGATACTCACCCAGGGACGCGAGAAGGCCTACTGCTACTTCGACCTTGCTGCCAGCCAACAGCTGCTGCGCGGACGGATGAGCATCTCGCTCGTGGCTCACGACATATTCCATACGGCGCGCTATTACAATACGCGCCACACTGCCGGCCTCACCTCCATCACGCAGGTGCGGCCCCGCTACCCCAACATCCTCCTCTCAGTCAGCTATAACTTCAACTCCTCGTCGCACAAGGCAAACGACGTCAGCAGCGGCGCACTCTTCGAGGGAAAGGACTTCTGAGCATAGGCGGAGGCGAGCGCAGCTCAATTATGAACTCCTGGAGCAGCGAGTGCCATTCAAGCTGGCTTGAAAATGGCCGAGTCGTGACAGGAGTAGAGAGCAACTCAACTCCTGGAGCAGCGAGAGCAGAGCGCAGCTCAATTATGAATTATGAATTATGAATTATGAATTGTTAAAGAAAATGATGAAAAGAAATCTCCTCCTGTTTGCTGCAGCAGTTCTGCTCAGCGCTCAGGCTTCTGCCCGGAAGATAAAAGTGGCATGCGTGGGAAACAGCATTACCTACGGAGCATTCATAGACAACCGCGAGCAATGGCACTATCCCGCCCAGCTTCAGGCCTATCTGGGCGACGAATACGAAGTGCGCAACTTTGGCGTCAACGGCACAACGATGCTTCACACCGGGGACTACCCCTACATCAACACAGAGCAATATCGCCAGGCACAGGAGTTCCAGCCCGATATCGTGCTCATCAAGCTGGGTACCAACGACTCGAAGGGCTGGAACTGGAAGCACAAGGCCGACTTTCAGACCGACTACCAGGCCTTCATCGACACCTTCCGCAGCCTGGACTCCCATCCGCGACTTATCCTCGTTACGCCCCTGCGATGCTTCATCCCCTCCGACGATCCGGGTATCAGCAGCCAGGTCATAGCCAACGAGGTGCGGCCCCTGGTGGAAGAAATGGCATACCGCAACGGGCTGGATATCATCAACATGTTCAATGTCGTTCCCGATACGTGGGACCCCGCTCTGATGCCCGACAAGCTGCACCCCTCGGCAAAGGGAGCCGGCCTGATGGCCCTGAAGATATACAAGCACCTGACTGTTGCCGGGGAACCCGCCCCGCAGGGCGATGCACCCGAACCCTTCTACCGCCAGGGAGCCACACCCTTCAACTTCCACGGCTTCACCGGCTACGACTTCCAGAGCGACGGCGTAGCCTGCAAGGTCGTGGAGCCCCGCGTAGTGGCCAAGGGTAAGCCCTGGATATGGCGTGCCCGCTTCTGGGGCCATGAGCCGCAGACCGACATCGACCTGCTCGAACGCGGATTCCATGTGGCCTATTGCGACGTAGCCGACCTCTACGGCTCCCCCGCTGCCGTCCGCCGCTGGGATGCGTTCTACAAGAAGATGGCGAAGGCCGGGTTCAGCCCCAAGGTAGCCCTCGAGGGCATGAGCCGCGGCGGACTCATCATCTACAACTGGGCAGCGCGCAACCCGAAGAAGGTGGCCTGCATCTATGCCGACGCACCGGTGATGGACTTCAAGCAGTGGCCGATGTCCCTGCCCGGAAACGCGGGCGACACGCAGAAGCTGCTCAAGGCCTACGGATTTGCCGACGAGGACGAGGCCCGTGCCTGGCAGGGCAATCCCCTCAACCACGCCCGCATAATGGCCAAAGCCGGGATTCCCATCCTGCATGTGGTGGGCGACGCAGATGAAGGCGTCCTCTATCGCCTTAACACAAAAATCTTCGAGGAGAAGATGAACGCCCTGGGCGCACCCATTCAAGTGATTCACAAGCCGGCCGTAGGGCACCATCCCCATTCCCTCAGCTGCCCGCAGCCCATTGTCGATTTCATCCTGCAGGCCACGGAGAGGAAATAGCCGGGCGACAAATGCAAAGATTAACAAACAGCAAAAGCCTCTGCCAAACGGCAGGGGCTTCTGCTTATAGAGGACAAACCCAAATCGGGTTGAAAAGAACTAAAGTCCGGCAGTGACTGTTTGCGTTCCGATACTTCGGAGATAGTGCCGGTTATGACTATCAGATGTGTAGTGCTCCCATGCAGCTTGTTACGCCCAGCGTGGTCATGATGGCCGTCAGGATGCTGATGATGAGCTGGATGATGAATTTCCAAGT
>JAILKU010000092.1 GCA_024693505.1 Bacteroidaceae bacterium
AATTCCTCTGGTACTTTTGCCTCGCCGCGCAGGTCGTCGATTATTTTGCGGAAGGCTTCCTTGCCGTTCTCGGGGTCGAGCTTCTCCCACCGGTGCAGCATCTCCAGCTTGCACAGGTAGGCCAGCAGGGCCTCTATGCTGAAGGGCTCGAAGAACGTCTGATCGTCCAGCCACACCCACTTGAAGGCGTCTATGCGCTTCTCCTTTCTGACGGGGTCGGGCTCGTCCACAATCTGCATCAGCTCCTTTACGTAGTCGTACTGCAGCGACAGGTCGAAGTCCTTCGTCGAGTTGGTGCGGATGAGCTCCGTCACATCGTTTTCGCCCTGTATGAAGTCGCCTACGTTCCAGCCGTACTTGCGGGCTATCATGGCCGTCAGGATGTTGTTGATGTCCAGTGTCAGGCGGCACCAGTCCCTCATCATGCGGTTGGGGCAGTTCCGGACGACATACTGCAGATACTCGTACATCATGGCATCCTCGGCAAAGAATCCTTTCTTCTCGCTGTTGAAGGCATAGTTGCGCACGAACTCGCTCATGAAGGCAGGGTAGCGGTGAACGTTGAAGTTCAGCTCGCGTGCCGACGTGATCAGGTCCTGATACTGCTCGGCCGTCATATTGCCCAGCATTTCCAACTCCGCCTCGGGATTCTTGAGCAGGCGTACGATATTGCGGCAGTCCCATTTCAGGTAGAAGAAGTAAAGGACCTTCTTGTCCTTCGGCGTCAGCGTCTGCTCGCACTCCTCCTTCATCTCGGATATGGAACGCAGGGGCTTTGCGTCGGACAGCTGAATGTCCGGCAGGCCTGCCATCATGCAATAATAGTTAGCCATAGCCCTAGAACAGCATTTCCACCAGTTGCGGGCGCAGGAAGTTCTTGAAGTACGTCTCGAACTCCTCCTTGCCGAAGTTCACCTTGTAGCTGCCGTCGGCGGGAGCGATGGAGAACATCGTCTCCTTGCCGTTCACCTTCTTTATGGTGACGCCCTTGTCCAGCAGGTCCTTTGCCTTGGCGGCAAAGTAGGCCTTCAGGCTTTCTGCCTCGGAGGTGTTGATGACGATGGGCTCGTCCTGCACCCACTTCGAGGCCAGCTGCACGGCAAACTGCCCCAGGAAATTGGGGTCGGCAGCCAGTCCGTTCACAGCCTGCCGCACGACGCCGTCGGTGAGCACGTTGGCCACCTCGCTCTTCAGGGCGCTCAGGGCCTGTCCCGTGTACAGCTTCAGCTCGCTCTTCGTGTTGGCGTCCAGGTCGGCAGCCTTCTTCCTGGCCTGCTGCTCAATCTCGCCGGCCTGCTGTCGGGCTTCGGCCACGATCTGTTCAGCCTGCTTCCGTGCCTCCCCGATGATACGGTCGGCTTCGGCCTGTCCTTTCTCCACGCCTTCGCGATAGATTTTCTCTGTAAGTTCTTGAATTTTTTCCATTATATGAATGAATTTGAATTTATCAATTTTAATTTTGAATTTTGAATATATAATTTTTGAATTCCAATAAGCACGTTGTTTTGCTCGTACAATCTTTCAGGGCGCGAAGATACAACTTTTTGGGCAATCTCGCCGCATAAAGGCGAACTTTTTTTCCTTGATGTTGTTTTTTCGGACATTTATGTAAGTAAAAGCCTATGCATACATTATTTCGGCCCACAAAAAAGGCCTGACGTGTGTGTCCTCTTTCTTCTTTTTTCTTCGAGGCGCTCTTTTTTCTTCCTTTTTATTACAAAAATCGCACCCCTGTTTTGTCGGTTGAATAAATATTCGTACTTTTGCCCTCGGATTCCCCGATTTCCGTAGAGACGGGGTGGGGATGATAAATGGAAATAGAAGAAGCGTTATGTTTGTCTTGTCAGCTTGAAACCTAAAAAATTTCATTTGCAGGCAAGGACGTGACATATCAGTTCCACGCTTCCTGTATATTTATGGTCTTCGAGGAACTGGGGGCCAAAGAAAGCAGAATTGAATGAAATCATACAAATTGAAGTTGTCATTAGCAGTCATCTTACTAATGATAAGTAAAACAATGTCTTCACAGATTTTAGTCCTGCATCATGCTGATGGTTCAACAACAGACGTTGAACTCTATCTGATGCCTCGTGTCAATTTTGAGGCAGACAAGGTGCTTATTACATCTACTATCCTTGATATGGAATACCCTAAGGAAAATATCCTGCGGTTTACGTACAAGAGCAAAGATACTAAGATTAATGCGCCCAAGGCTAATGTCAAATACTCTACTGAGAACGGGCAACTTGTATTTCATGGTGTAAAATCGACAGACAAAGTGGCAGTTTATACAGTGAATGGCATACGTGTTCCTGTTCAACTGACCCATACAGCCGGGAACGATGTTGTTCTTCCTCTTGTATCCGTTCCCTCGGGCGTATATCTGCTGAACGTAAATGGTAAAACCTCTAAATTCACAAAGCCATGAAAAGAATAGTTCTTGTAGCCTTACTCTTGATTGTATCTCTTTCCGGGATGGGGCAGAATATTGGCGATGCATTCTATATTTACCGCAATGACGGCCAGTTCAACGCTTTTTTCCGTGATGAGGTGGACTCCATCGCTTATTCATATTACGATTCTGACAGTGTTTATTACGATGAAATAGTCACCCAACTGGTCTATACTGCCGACAGCCTCTATCGCATACCGCTGGCTGCTATCGACAGCGTGGGATTCGTGCAGCCAGAAACAGTGTACAAAGAGGATGCCGTTGTTTTATCAGGTGACCTCTTCGACTATCTTATATCTGCTGACAGTTTGGTACTTACGTTCAGTCCTTCTATTCCGTATTCTCTCTTGCCTAAGGTAAGTGACAAAATAGTGACCATGGAACTGACTGATAAACTACCATGTGGATTTGCAGGAAAGGTGAGAAGTATAGAGAACATTGGCGATAATATAGTCGTCTCCTGCGACAGTCTTGCTTTCGAGGAGGCCGTCAGACGTTTCTATGGTGTTGCGGAAATTGTCAGCCAATATCAAGACGGTGAGGTGCGCCGTTACCTGCCTCGAAAGGCTCCCATTGCCATTCATACCTATCTTTTCAATCCGAATATACCCGACTTTAATCTGCCAATCTCTCTCGAAGGTGTCATTTCGCCCAAGAAGGTGTTTAAGAGTTTTGAGGGCAAGGCATCGGCCAACATGCATATCACTCCCACGCTGACAGGCAGGGCTGTATATGTTATTGATAATCAGGTTGTCCCCACTCATTATCAGATACATGTGGTTACAGACCTAAAGACTGAAAGTGTCCTTGACGTTGCCGGTGTGGCGAAAGGCGAGTTCGTAAACTGGTGGCTCAACCATGATGTGCCCATGCCGTGGGGATATCCACTCTATCTTGCTTTCGGCCCAATGCTTGAGGTAGAGGGCGATGTTGCCTTGGGCTTCAACTTACAGGCTGATGTGCGTCATATAGAAGATATTACCTATTATCCTTTTGCCTCTATAACCCCTGTAACGCAGGTGATGTTCAACAAGATTGATCAGAGTACCCGTTTTACCCGCTTCAACATTGACTGGCGGTATTTTGCCTTGAAAGGTTCTGCGAAAGTGGGATTCAAAGCACGTGTAGGCCTGCCTATTCCTAAACATGAAACAGCCTGGTTTGGAGGTGAGTTTCAGTTTGGTGAAAGAATAGATGCTGAGTTGAATGTTAACTTTGACGCAATTGAGCAGGCCGAGACAGGCACTGCCTTCTATGAAGCGCTCAAGAGTAGCAGCTTGTCAGAAATGTCATACGGAGGAGCGCAGTTTTGCGTGATGGGTCTGGGCGACCGTCTACGGCTGAAGTTCGGACGAGACGACTATGACTTTGGAGGTAAAAGGGTTGACAGGGACTTAATGCCCATCTTCAGCGACACCAAGGCTGAGCCAAAGGGATCGTCAGCCAAGGTGTCGGCCGACATCACCAACGACTGCATCATTCCCTACACTGTGGGCTTCTCACTCTTTGACGAGAACAATAACAGGATAGGTGAACCACAGTGGAACAGCCAAAAATATTGGACACACGATAACTTTAACTTTCCGTTTGAAACAACCTTTGCCGACCTTGCCACGGATAAGAAATACAAGGTCTATCCCACAATGCGCCTTTTTGGATTGTTCCCTGTGCTGGCTACGCCCAGTGCCGACATAGACATGCATATCCCTGTCACTCTCTCCGACTTTGAGGTCATATACAAAGAGTATCGGAAGGGAGGCTTCCACCACGAGGGTGTGGATTACGACTTCTGTTTCGGCGTGTCTGTCACCGCTACCCTTGACGACGATGCCGAGGGTATTGAGGATTGGGGATATATCTATATGGACCCCAATGGGCGGGAGGCTAAAAGGTCACTCAGTAAGTTTGGGAAACAGTTCACCGACGACCGCTGGGATTATTACCGTAACGAGGCACATTCCACTTGCACACTCTATGGCTATGTGAAGTATGAAGGTAGTGATGAGCTGGTCTATGGCGAGCCACATGACTATCCGTTAGAGTACGACGTCGTAGAAGCATACGGCGTACTTTCAGAAGACAGCACTCTTCTCACCTACTACTATGATGATAAAATATATGAGAAAAAGGGTCAGATAACGTTTTTTGGCTGTACCGATGGCATAATTACAGTCTCTTTTGATGTCTCATTTGCCAATTGCCTTCCAGAAAGCACAGCAGGATGGTTCACAGGAGAATCTTTGACGTCTATTGAACACATAGAATATCTCAACACCTCCAACGTAACGGATATGTCTAGGATGTTCTCTGGTTGCAGTTCCCTGACGAGCCTCGACCTGAGTCGTTTCAACACCTCCAACGTAACGTATATGGGTGGGATGTTCTCTGGTTGCAGTTCCCTGACGAGCCTCGACCTGAGTAGTTTCAACACTTCCAACGTAACGGATATGGGGTGGATGTTCTCTGGTTGCAGTTCCCTGACGAGCCTCGACCTGAGTCGTTTCAACACTTCCAACGTAACGGATATGGGGTGGATGTTCTCTGGTTGCAGTTCCCTGATGAGCCTTGACCTGAGTCGTTTCAACACTTCCAACGTAACGAATATGTATAATATGTTCTATGGTTGCAGTTCGTTGACGAGCCTTAACCTGAGTAGTTTCAATACTTCCAACGTAACGGATATGGCACAGATGTTCTATGGTTGCAGCTCCCTGACGAGCCTTGACCTGAGTAGTTTCAATACCTCCAACGTAACGAGTATGGAAAGTATGGAAGAAATGTTTTATGGCTGCAGTTCCCTTAAGGACCTTGATATAAGCAATTTTAATATTAATGCTAATATTGGAATAGTGTATTCAAATTACCAAATGTTTTCGGATTGTCCTGCTTTAGAGAGTATTAATGCAAGTAACCTGATAATAAAAGGAACAGGAGGAAGTGCTTTATTTTCTCGCTGTCCTTCTGTTAAAACAATAAATTTAAGTAATGCCAATACATCAGAAGCAACGTATATGGCAGCGATGTTCTATGGTTGCAGTTCCCTGACGAGCCTCGACCTGAGTAGTTTCAACACCTCCAACGTAACGGAAATGGGAATGAGAATGATGTTCTCTGGTTGCAGTTCCCTGACGAGCCTTGACCTAAGTAGTTTCAATACCTCCAACGTAACGGGAATGGGATCGATGTTCTCTGGTTGCAGTTCCCTGACGAGTCTTGACCTGAGTAGTTTCAATACTTCCAACGTAACGAATATGTATAATATGTTCAAAGGTTGCAGTTCCCTGACGAGCCTCGATGTAAGCAATTTTAATATAAAAGGAACAGAAGGATCTGGTTTATTTATTGATTTATCGTCTGTTAAAACAATAAATTTGAGTAATGCCAATACATCAGAAGCAACGGATATGGAATTGATGTTCGATGGTTGCAGTTCCCTGACGAGCCTTGACCGGAGTAGTTTCAACACCTCCAACGTAACGGATATGAGAGCGATGTTCGGGGGTTGCGAATCCCTGACGAGTCTTGACCTGAGTAGTTTCAACACTTCCAACGTAACGGATATGGGTGGGATGTTCTCTGGTTGCAGTTCCCTGACGAGCCTTAACCTGAGTAGTTTCAACACTTCCAACGTAACGGATATGGGATGGATGTTCTATGGTTGCAGTTCCATAAAAACCATCTATGCCGGCAACTGGAGTCGTAATAATCAAGTAAATGGTTATGGTATATTCGATTCTTGTGATAAACTTACAGGTGGCAGAGGCACAAAAATAGGGCAGAACCATTATGGTTATGATAAAAACGGAAAACCTCTTTATTATTATTGTTATGGTGGTTTTGAGGCTGCTCATATAGACGGCGGCAAGGATAACCCAGGATTGTTTACGGGAAATTAAATCAGTTGAATGTTTGCGTATGAGTCCGAAAGTCAAATATAAAGAATCTGCCAAGGCGGCTAAAAAGGTGAAGCGGTTGGCAGGTGGTTTGAAACAGAGGTGTGGTATCACACAAACCGGCACTGTGCCGAAGTCGGAAGTTACCTGCCTGGTTTCTGGTAAAGAACTTGAAAGGCTCAGAAGTAGGAATTACCAGTTTAGGGTGATTGGTCGTGCTGATGGAATAGAGATTGTACGGGATGGCGTCAAGGAGCATGATGTTGCTTATCTTATTGAGATAAGTGACACGCTGTTGAGGAAACTGAAAACCATGCGAGATGACAGTCGCAAAGAATCAAGGACCAATGGCGGCGGAGGAGGTGGAACTCCTCCCAGCAGAATTTTCCATCGTTTGGTGGACGAAGATAAGATGTCTGACTGTATTCTGCGCATAAAAGATGCCTTTTTCCATGAAGAGAAGGAATGCACAATCTGCCAGAAAGAGGAGTGCAATCTTTACGATTTTTTCATACTCGTCCGTTTTTACTTCTGCTATATTGGCATTTTGGGTAAAAAGATTAGTCAATTAGCTTTCTGCAGGTATCTGAATGAGAAGGTGTTTGGCGGTAATGACATCGTAAAAGTCCGGAATTTCAACAACTACGCCAAAATACCAACCTATATGAATTTTGAGGGGTACTTGTCGGACAATAAGAAAATCAGGTTTGACAGCCGGCCGCAATTGCCTCGGCCTGTAACAGAAACTTTCCTACTGGCTCCTTTCCAAGAGATTGGTTGGAAATTCCAACATTCTCCATACTTCAAAGAGCTTAGGAAAGAAAAAGAGACGGTACAAGCATTTGTAATATAAGAGGTTGCCAAAACGGCGCCTCTTTTTTTTTCCAGTCCAAAAATACGTTTTTCCAATCGCTTGCGGGGATTTGGGAAAACTCCGACCTTTGCCCCCGAAAACAGTGAATAACCGGCTTCAGGCAAGGCTCATGCCGCCCGAGTCAAAACCTAAATAACAGTTAAGTATGATCTCAGTAAAACCTAAATGAAAGTTAAGTATGATCTCAGTAAGACCTAAGTAAAAGCTCTACAAATTCTCTATAAGAACTCTATTCCTATGTATAGAGACTTTATAGAGACTTTATAGAGAAATTATACAGAATGAAGCAAACAAGACATAAGGAGTCTGCAAACAAGACATAAGGAATCTGCGAATGAGACACGAGGAATCTACATAAACTATAACCGACCTGAGCCTCCGATGGCCTGGTCTTTGTCTAACTTTCTAATAAATACTAAAATGAAACAAATTCAATTGACAATCGATGGTTCCACGAACCGTCAGGTGAAAAACTCCAAGAGCTCTGCCCAGACATTGCAGAGAATTTTGGTTAAGGTAGTAGGCACTGCCTACGCCAAGTTGAAGGAAATCTGCAGTCACTCTTTCGAGGGTGTCAGCACCGGCCGCAAGTGTTCCAACCGCTTCCGTTCGGTCAACCTGAATTACCTTCGCGAACGTGCGGCAACGCTGCAGAACTCGGGGCAGAGCCTCAGTCAGTTCTACCAGTTCATGCCGATCCAGAGCGAGAAGTGGTCGCCCTTTGCCGTCATCATTTCCCAGGGCCATCTGCCCGAGGTCAAGGTGGGCATTGATGCTGAAGGCGGCCACAAGGCGTATGTCAACACGCCCAGCCGTACCTATGCCGACTTTGTCAGGTCGTGGGGACTGCAGCGTGGCGACCAGGTGACGTTCGTCACAGTGCAAAAGCATGAGGGCAAGTATGAGGTGAACTATGCGCGCCTCATCCTCAATCCCCGCAATGCCGACGGCAGCGGTGCTCCCATGACGACCGAGATTGTGAACACCCAGGGCGAGTTCCCCTGCTCGAACTGGAAGAACAGGCTGAACTTCCACAGTTTTGAGTTCGACACCGACCACTTCAACTTCGTACTGGGCGGTGGCGGCGACGTGGTGGCTGCCGGCATCATCGTCAGCCGCAAGTACAAGAGCGGTGACTGGTTCCGCAGCAACTGCCAGCTGGTGCTCAACGAGGCCGGCTTCGGCAGTGATCTTTGCAGTCTGTCTGAGGCTGTGGAGAAGAGCTACACAACGGCTGGAATCGACATGGAGTCGGAGTTCTATCTCAACAATGCCGGAACGGGAGGTACCGGAACAACAGGAGATGCCACGCCCGGCGGTGGCGGCGGTGTAGTGCCCGGTTCGCCCCTCTACAACAGTACGGCAGGCATCAATGGCGTCAACCAGAGTGTCTCGGGCGGCAGCGTGACGGCAACGGCACCCCTGACATCGGTAACCGTCAGCGGCACCAACCTGGGTGAAGTGGAGTTCACTGCCAAGGTGGACGGCACTGGCAATGCCATCAGTCCCACCAGCCACGACGACAGTGGCGCCGCCTTCACGGGCCTGAACGTGCAGGCTGGTCACAGCCTCGTGGTCTACCGTGGCGGCAACGTCTGGTTCACCGTCACTGCACAGGCAGCCAATCCCGACGACGGGATGGAATAACAGACCCTCCCCCAAGAAGACCCTCCCCCAGCCCCTCCCTTGTAGGGCGGGGAGGGGAATGTCTTGAAGGCTGGAGGTGATAGGAGTAGGAGGCGCTAGAAGCAGCGAGCAAGGGGGCTAGGAGTAGGAAGCAAGGGCGCCAGCATTAGAAGGCAAGGGCACTAGGAGTAGGAAGCAAGGGCGCCAGCATTAGAAGGCAAGGGCGCTAGAAGTAGAAGGCAAGGGCACAAGGAGTGGAAAGCAAAGGCGCCCTCCATCTACGATGACTCTTGAACCTTGACCTTCGGTCGAGCCTGCTCACGCTCGGCATACTGAAAGCAAGCTTTCGTCTGCTCTCGCTCACTCGCAGCCTTGAACCTCTTTAAGGTCTTTCCTTGTGCTTCTCCTTTCTGCTGTACAGCTTTTTGGACTTATGGGTGCGGTTGTGTGAATGAAAACCGGGGCCGAGCAATTCCTGCTCGGCCTCGCGGTTTCCCCGACGGCTGGCGCGCAGGTAGTCGTCGAGGGTTATGCCTTTCTTTTTCTGCATAGACGAGTGTTTATGCCACCTTGTTCAGCTTCTTGATGATGGAGAAGATGAAGAGGGCTGCCAGCAGGCAGATGCCCATCAGCGTGCCCCAGACGATGGTGAGGTCCATGCCCCACATGTGGCCGGGAATGCTGACCAGCTTGTTGCCCAGGGCGGTAGCCACGAACCAGCCGCCCATCATCATGCCCCTGTACTTCGGGGGAGCGACCTTTGAGACGAAGCTGATGCCGATGGGGGAGAGCAGCAGTTCGGCAAAGGTGAGGATGAGGTATGTGCTCACCAGCAGGTTGGGCGTCACGTCGGCTACGTGGTTGGGGTGGTCGGTGGCGGGCAGGCCGACGGAGAACACGGTCATCAGCAGGTAGGCAGCAGCTGCCACGAGCATGCCGAGTCCTATCTTCACGGGTGCCTTGGGCTCCTTGCCCTTCTTGGCCAGCCAGCCGAACAGGGCTATGCTGACGGGCGTGAGCAGTACGACGAAGCAGGGGTTGAAGTGCTGGAAGATGGGGGCGCTGATAGCGGTCTCGGCGGGCAGGTGGTTGTACTGATAGATGAGGTGGGCCAGGGCTGCACCGCAGAGGATTCCGGCGATGAGCCTGCTCTTAGTGGTCTTATTCTGGAAGAGGCTGAACAGGGCATAGACGATGATGATGACGGCCACGAGGTTGGTGACGTCGAAGAGCATGCTCTGCAGGCCGGAGGATGAGGTGGCCGTGAACTCGTCGGCAAACCAGGTCAGGGTGAGTCCGTTCTGGTGGAAGGCCATCCAGAAGAAGATGACAACGGCGAATACGAGGCACAGGCAGATGATGCGCTCGCGCGTCTCGGCCTTGCTCATCTCCTCCACGGGTTCTTCGCTCTTGACGGCTTGCTTCTTCACGGTGAGCACCTGGCGGAAGGTGGACTTGCCCAGATAGTAAATGAGGATGGACACGATGACCGACACGCAGGCTACGGCAAAGGCAAAGTGGTATGAGTCGGCCTTGGAGTAGCCCAGACTGCTCTGTGCCCACTCCATTATCTTGATGGCTGCGGTGGGAGCGAAGAGGGCGCCCACGTTGATGAGCATGTAGAAGAGCGAGAAGCCTGAGTCGCGCTTGGCGGCATACTGCGGATCATTGTAGAGGTCGCCTACCATAACCTGCAGGTTGCCCTTGAACAGGCCGGTACCGAAGCTGACGAGCAGCAGGGCGGCTCCCATTGCGGCAATGGCCACACTGCCTCCGCCCAGGGGGATGGATAGCAGCAGGTAGCCGAAGAACATAATGAAGATGCCCAGCACGACCATCTTGCTGTAGCCCCAGCGGTCGGCGGCCATACCGCCTATGAGCGGCAGGAAATAGACTAAGGTTAGAAACCATGTGTAAATCTCAGAGGCGGTGCCTGCAGCAAAGCCGAAGTTCTCGCCCAGGAAGAGTGCAAAGACGGCCAGCATGGTGTAGTAGCCGAAACGCTCTCCGGTGTTGGCAAAAGCCAGGGCCCAAAGCCCTTTTGGTTGACCTTCAAACATAACGTTAATTGATTTAAATTAAAAAATTTGGCACAAAGATAAGGAAAAAGTGCGAAAGAAAGGGCCTGTCGCGACAAATTTTAATACTTTTGCGCCCAAATTGTAGAGGAAGATGAAAAGAATTGCATTAAAACCGAGCCTGTTGAGCTGTCTGAAGGGGTACAACAGGGAGATATTCATGAAAGACCTGATGGCAGGCATTATCGTAGGCATCGTAGCCCTTCCCCTGGCCATCGCCTTCGGTATCGCCAGCGGCGTTACGCCCGAGAAGGGCATCATCACGGCCATCGTGGCGGGATTCCTCATCTCGCTGCTCGGCGGCAGCCGGGTGCAGATAGGCGGACCTACCGGAGCCTTCATCATTATCATCTACGGTATTGTCAACAATCCCGAGTATGGCCTCCAGGGCCTGCTCATCGCCACCATCCTGGCGGGTGTAATCCTGGTGGCACTGGGGGTGTTCCGCCTGGGCGCCGTCATCAAGTTCATTCCCTATCCCATCATCATAGGCTTTACGGCCGGCATAGCCCTTACCATCTTCACTACGCAGATGGGCGACGTGCTGGGGCTGACCGAGGAGGCCAGGAGTACGACGGGAGAGCTGATCCGCGTACCGCTGAAGACGCCGGGCGACTTCGTCGGCAAATGGCTCTGCTATGCCCGCAACATCGGCACCTTCAACCTATGGAACTTCCTGGTGGCGGCGGGCAGCCTGCTGGTCATCGTCCTCCTGCCCCGCCTGTTGCGGAACGCGCCTCTGCTCAACAAAATACCCGGCTCGCTCTATGGCATCCTGCTGGGCACGGTTGCCGTGCTGCTGATGAAATCGCAGTTGGGCATTGAGGGTATCGACACCATAGGCGACCGCTTCCACATCCAGGCGCAGCTGCCGGCTATGGTCGTGCCCAGCATTACCTTTGAGCTGGTGCAGAAGCTGATGCCCGTGGCCTTCACCATCGCTATCCTGGGCGCTATCGAGAGTCTGCTCAGCGCGACGGTGGCCGATGGCGTGATCAGCGACAAGCACGACTCTAACATGGAACTGATTGCCCAGGGCGTGGCGAATATGGTGACGCCTCTCTTCGGCGGCATCCCTGCAACCGGGGCCATTGCCCGCACGATGACGAACATCAACAACGGCGGCCGTACGCCTATGGCCGGACTCATCCATGCCCTCGTATTGCTGTCCATCCTGCTCGTCCTGATGCCCTATGCCGAGTATATTCCTATGGCCAGCCTGGCGGCTGTACTGCTTGTCGTGAGCTACAATATGAGTGGCTGGCGTGCCTTCCGGGGCCTGCTCAGGAATCCCAAGAGCGACGTCACCGTGCTGCTCGTCACGTTCTTCCTGACCGTCGTGTTCGACCTGACCATTGCCATCGAGGTGGGACTGGTTCTGGCTTGCGCCCTCTTCATGAAACGTATCATGGAAACGACGGAAATCAGCGTCATTCGTGATGAGATAGATCCCAGCGACGAGGCCGACATGAATGTGCACGAAGAGCATCTGGTCATTCCCCGCGGCTGTGCCGTCTATGAGATCAACGGGCCTTACTTCTTCGGAATAGCCAATAAGTTCGACGATCTGATGGCGAACATAGACCATCATCGCCCGCGGGTGCGCATCATACGCATGCGTCGCGTACCTTTTATTGACAGTACGGGCATCCACAACCTGCAGAACCTCATCGAGATGAACCACGAGGACGGCACACACGTCATTCTGTCGGGTGTGACGCCAAAGGTACACAGCCAGCTGGAGAAGGCGGGGTTCTATCAGCGCATGAACCCCGACCACATCTGTCCCCACATAGATGTGGCTCTGCATAAAGCCCGGGAGTTCCTCAGCGAGTCTTAAGGTCTGCTTTTGCGACGAAGGTAACGATGCTCAGCGGCGGTAGCTGGAAGGACAGCTTCTGCCGCTTCTTGTCATAGGTGAAATCCCTGACGGATGCCAGGTCCTCGTTTTCTGATGTGCGGAATCCCCTGATCTTGCTTAAGCCGGGCACATTGATCTCGTGCGACTTGGCCTTGTCCGAGGTATTCAGGGCCACGATGACCATTTTGTTTCCGTCAGGCGACAGGGCAGCCAGGGCGTGCGGCGATCCCGACTCAACGAAGGAATAGCCTTCGCGGATGAAACGGCTGAAATGCTGACGGACGCAGTAGTTGTGGTGGCGCTTGTAGGTGTGCCACGTCCTGTCGGTCGATACGAGCGACCACTGGTCGTTTCTCTCTTCCACATACTGCCAGTCGAGCCAGGCAGCGGGCCGCAGTATGCGGATGTCGTCTATCAGTCGCTGTGCCATCATCAGGTTGCCATGAATGCCTCGCCCTCCGCTGCCTGTCTCGCTTTGCCAAAGCTTGATGCCCAGCTTCTTTGTCAGCTGGTGCAACTCTTCCTTAGCCTCCAGACTCCCGCTGTAGGTATGGGTGTTCCATTGTCCAATCAGAGGCAGTACGGCCGCGTTGTGGTAAACCCTCAGCGTACGGATAGCCTGTTCCACGTTCGTCTCATCGCTGGCCGAAATGACCGTCTTCAGTCCGCTTTGCTGCAGGATAGGGTAGAGGATCTTAATCAGTTTCACCTGTTCCTCGGCCGAGAAGTGACAACCCTCTTGACTGCCGTTGGCGTACCAGTAGTCGGTAACAGGCTCGTTGAAGGGTTCCAGTGTCCTGAACTCTATGCCGTATTCATCTTTGTAGTGCCGGCAAACGTCCACCAGATAGTGTGCAAATGCCTCGTACATGTCGGGGCGCAGATTGTCGGCTGTGGCGGGTGTGTTGCCGCCCACGCATCCGCTCTCCGTCATCCACCAGGGAGCAGAGTTGGAGAAGGCTTCAAAGATGGCATCCGGACGTTTCCGCTTAATCATCAGCATAATGCGGCGCTGCGCCTCGTCGCGCTCCCAATGGTATGGCTCGCCTGGTCCGTCCTGGAACCCCTCCATTTCGGCTCGCAGTCCCTTGCCCCGTCCCATGTGGTGAGGCTCACAGTTCCGGTTCTGCGGGTCATCGCCTCCGCCTATGTTATATCTGAAAATCCGATAGTTTAATCCCTCGGGCGAGACGAGCCAGTCAATAAGCTCTTCTACTTGCCGGTCCTCCCACCGCCCGCACATATTGGCCCACCAGCAGAGGCTAACGCCCCAACCCTCGAAGGGCATGCTCCGATTCTCCGTCTGGATGGAATACGTCTCTGCCCTGCCGGCGAGGGAGAAAAGAAATAATATGCCAATACAGATGTCTTTCCTATTTCCCATCATCTTCCTCTTCGTTTTATGATGTTTTACTTCTTATAGTCTGTGATGTTGAATTGCCTCAGGAACGCCTCTTGCAGATACTGCATGATGATGAAAAGCACCGGTACGACGAACAGCAGTGCAATGGTACCCACAATCATTCCGCCGACGCAACCTACGCCCAGCGAGATGTTTCCGTTTGCCCCAACACCGTGGGAGAAGACCAGCGGCAGCATACCGAAGACCATCGTGAGCGATGTCATCAAGATGGGACGCAGTCTGACGCGGGCAGCGCTCATTGCGGCTCCTGTGATGCTCATGCCCTGTTTCCGTCTTGTACTGGCATACTCGGTCAACAGGATGGCCGTCTTCGAGAGTAGGCCAATTAGCATGATGAGTCCTGTCTGCATGTAGATGTTGTTCTCGATACCCCATATCTGGGCAAACAGGAAACTTCCGGCCAAGCCGAAGGGTACGCTCAGGATGACGGCCAGAGGTATCATCAGGCTTTCGTAGAGGGCGCATAGGATGAGGTAGATGAAGAGCACACACATCAGGAAGACCACAGTGGTCATGTTTCCTATGGAATCCTCCTCTCGCGACATGCTGCCGAACTCATACCCGTATCCCTCGGGCAGTACGGCTGCTGCTGTCTCTCGGATAGCCTGCAAGGCCTGACCGCTGCTGTAACCCTCGGCTTGCTGGCCCTGCACGGCTATACTGTTGAACAGGTTGAAGCGGCTCAGGCTCTCACTGCCGTATATCTTCGTCAGTGTCAAGTATTGACTGATGGGCGACATCCCGCCGTTCCGGTTCCTGACATACATATTCTGCAGGGCACGCGTATCCATCCGGAACTCGGGGGAGGCCTGTACAATAACACGGTAGAGCTTCGTGAAGCGGGTCAGGTTACTGCTGTAGCGCCCGCCTACATAGCCTGAAAGGGTTTTCAGCACACTGCTCGGGTCCACTCCGTCGCGCAAGCAGCGGGCAGCATCCAGTTCCACCTTGTACTGCGGATACTTGGTGGCAAAGGTGGTGTAGGCTCGACTGATCTCAGGGCGGCGGTTCAGGGAATCGATCAAGGTATAGGTGTACTGCATCAGATCCTCGATGCTGCCGCCTTTCTTGTCCTGAACATGAACCTCGAAGCCGTTGCTGGCACCGTAGCCGCTAATCATCGGGCGGGTGTTGACGCGTATCTGCGCCTGAGTGATATCCGATGTGCGGCGGTAAATCTCCTCCATTACTGAGTTCAGATCGTCGCCCTTCTTCGTGCGCTCACTCCAGTTCTTCAAGCGTATGTTGAACGACCCGGCCGAGGCACTCTGGTCGAAGGAGGCACCGCGTCCGATGGTCATATTGTACAGGTAAATCTGCGGAATGTCCTTGATGCGCTGTTCCACAAGGCGGACGATCTTGCCAGTCTCCTCCATGTTGGTACCTGGGGCACACTGTATGTTGATGTTCACCTGCCCCATATCTTCGTTTGGCACCAGTCCCGTCTTGGTATGTTTCATCATCAGGGCCAGGGCCACTATGGCCAGCGGAACACAAATCACGGGTATCCAGCGGCGCCGGAAGATGATCATCATGCCGCGCTGGTACTTCTTCACCATCCGTTGGAAGGCGGTGTCGAAAGCCGTGTGGAAACGGGCCGAGAAACCCTTACCCTCCATGTTGTGAGGGCGCAGGATGATGGCGCACAGGGACGGGCTCAGCGTCAGGGCATTCACCATGCTGATGCCCACAGCGATGGCCATTGTCAGACCGAACTGGGTGTAGAAGATACCCGTGGTGCCACCTATGAAGCAGACGGGGATAAAGACGGCCATGAAGACAATGGTGGTCGTCACCAGGGCCGAGGTCAGTCCGTCCATAGCATCTATGGTGGCTTTGTAGGGACTCTCGTAACCCTCATCGAACTTAGCTTGTACCGCCTCCACCACCACAATAGCATCATCTACAACCGTACCGATAACCAGTACCAGGGCAAACAGTGTCAGCAGGTTCAGGCTGAAGCCTATGGCGTATAGGCAGGCAAACGTGCCGATGAGGCTTACCACAATGGCAACTGAGGGGATGAAGGTGCTTCGCAGGTTCTGCAGGAAGACATAGACCACCAGTATGACCAGCAGAATGGCTTCGCAAAGCGTCCTCACCACATTGTGTATACTGGCATCCAGGAAGTCCTTGGTGCTCATCACGTCCACCAGTTCCATACCGGGCGGCAGGGTCTGGCGTATCTCTTCGGCTGCTTTGTCAATGCGTATGATGATCTCGTTGGCGTTCGAGCCTGGTGTCTGTGCAATCATGCAGTTGGCACCCGCATGACCGTTTGTGCTGTTCTGGAAGGTGTAGTTCTGAATACCCAGCTCTACTCGTGCCACGTCCTTCAGGTGGAGTACACTGCCGTCAGGCAGGGCCCTTATGACCAAATTCTCATAGTCCTTCTCCTCTTCGTAACGGCCGCGGTAGCGCAGTACGTACTGGAAGGTGTTCTCGCTCTCGGCTCCCAAAGTGCCTGTAGGCGACTCCACGTTCTGCTGGCTCAACACATCGTCTATGTCAGCAGGGACCAGTCCGTAGGCAGCCATCTTCGCAGGGTCGAGCCAGATGCGCATACTGTAGCTGGCACCCCATACGTTTACCTCGCCCACGCCTGGCACACGGGAGAGCTGTGGCTCGATGTTTATCTTCATGTAGTTCGTCAGGAAGTCCGTCGTGTAGGCATCTGTAGGACTGTAGAGCGACAGGCTCTTGATGTTCGACGTTTGGCGTTTCCTCACCGTAACGCCACTTCGTGTCACGTCGGCTGGCAGCAGACCCTGTGCGCTGGCCACGCGGTTCTGCACGTTAACCATAGCCATATCGGCATTCGTACCCTGCTTGAAAAAGATACTGATGCCGGCATTGCCTGTGTTAGAGGCGCTAGAGGTCATGTACATCATGTTCTCCACTCCGTTTAGGCTTTCCTCCAGGGGCACCACCACACTTTTCTGCACCGTCTCAGCATTCGCACCAGTATAGTTGGCGTTTACGCGAACCGTCGGCGGTGCTATTTCAGGAAACTGTTCAATAGGCAACTGGCTGAGTCCGATGAGACCCAGTATGAGGATGAAAACACTGATTACGATGGCCAGAATAGGCCTGTCTATGAATGTCTTTACTGTCATGAATAAAGTTCAAAAGTTCAAAGGTTCAAAGTGCAGGGACTGTTGTTGAAACATGGTATTTGTCTTAGACTCCACAGGAGAGTTCTATCCCTAACGAGAGGGGCAGTTTTTTTACTTCACGTTCTCCCCTTCTCTCAAAAGTCCGGCGCCCCGGGCAATAATGACGTCGCCTGGCTTCAAACCGCTCTCCACCACATACTCCGTACCGTTGTTAAGTCGGAATACTTCCAGCGGTGCGGTCTGTGCCTTGCCGTCCACGACGCGGTAGGCGAAGACGCGGTTCTGCAACTCGTAGGTAGCCGTCTGAGGGATTACAATAACACCCTCGCGCGGCGTTTGCAGCACAATTGTAGCACTACTGCCGTTGCGCAGCAGATGGTTCGGGTTCGGGAAGCGTGCCCTCAGGCTGATGGTACCCTGCTCTGCTATGCCGCTTACAGCGTCCACCCGTCCAGTCTCGGCATACTCGCTGCCATTGCTCAGGCGCAACTTTACCTGTGGCATCTGGTTCAGAAAACAGTCAATTGAACCATACTGCTGAATCATGTCGGTGCATTCGCGCTCGCTCAGACTGAAGTACACCAGCATCTCTTTGTCGTCGCTAACCGTTACCAGAGGGTCGCTGATGTTGCTCGACACCAGTGCCCCCACGTGGTACGGTATCATGCCGGCCACTCCGTCGACAGGACTCTTTACCGTGGTATAGCCCAGGCTATTGCGCGCCGTCTTCTCCTTGGCCCGTGCCTGAGCCAGTGCTGCCTTAGCCTCCGCAAGCGTGTTGTCGGCCGTCATTTTCTCGTAGATTCCGATCACCTGCTGGTCATAAAGGCTCTGTCTGCTCTCCGCATTCAGCTGAGCAGTTTTCAGTTTGGCTTCGGCAGCCTCCACGTTGGCCACAGCCTCGTCCACAGCAGCCTGATAGGGCACAGGGTCAATCTGGAACAAAGCTTGCCCGCGTCTTACCTTGTCGCCCTCCTGAATAAGGATGCGCGTAATGAGTCCGCTCACCTGTGGCCTTATCTCCACAATCTCACGGCCTGTCATCGTTGCTGCGTAGTCTGTTTCCAGCGTCACATTGCTTAGTTCCACAGTCATTTTCTCATACACTGGCGCAGCCTTTTCCTGTTTTTTCTCTTTGCAGCTTGAGAGCGTTAAGATACCAAGTAGAGCAGTATAAATTATCCTGTATTTCATACCAAAATCTATCTATCACATAATAAATTCTGTGCGAAGTTACAAATAAGTAGGCGATTAACAAAATAAAAAACAAATTATTTCTATTATTTAGGCGAAACTTGCGTTCTTTTCGCTTTCATTTCCATAGTTGAAGGCAGGTGTCAAATATGAATTAGCATACATAGCTCTACTTCTATACATCGATAGTCTTTGTCCTAGTCATCGGACAGATAGGAGGCATGAATTTGAGGGATGGCAGGGTAGAAGGCAAGAGAAGATTTGGAAGTGTCGGGGGATGCTTTTCAAATATATCCCTGGCTCAAGCCTACTTGATGCGATAGGATAGGGAAACTGCCAGAGTGGGGGCGCTGAGGTGATACTTGGCGTATGCCAGGCCCACCTTGATGCGGTTCAGGTTGATGCCTGCGCCAAAGCTGAGTCCAGCGGCATGGGATGAGCCGGCGGCCTTCATCTCGCTAGCTCGCCGGAAGTTGTAGCCTGCCGCCACATAAACCATATTTACGGGATAGACATCAACGCCCAGATTGAAATGGTTCATGAATATGCGTCCGCCGCTTATGGTCTTTCCCGAAGAGTAGTAATAGCTTTTGCTCCAGCGCGTGAGGTCCATCATTGTCAGCGAAACGGTGATGGGGGCATGTCCCAGTCCCTTTGTGAAGCCCACATCGAGGTCGAAAGGAAGGTGTTCATGGTGGTCGCCGAACGGCTTTACCTGTCCGCCTGCATTGCGGGCCACGGCCGAGAGAGAGAAGTCTTTCTCCTCAAGGAAATAGCTGATGCCCAAATCAACTGCCAAAGCGCAGCTGGTGAACTCGCCCAGGTGGGAATAGATGAACTTACCTGCGGCTCCGCCTACCCAGCGTTCACCGAGGGCATAGCTGTATAGGCCGCTCACGCACATATCCAGGGCATGCATGTCGCCGAGTGCTTCGCCGCCCAGGGTGGTTTCCGTCATTGTACCATAGCCGACGAACTGCACGTTCGCACCCCAAGTGCCGCGCTCGCCTGCTACTTGTGCGTAGGAGGCGCTGCCTGATTTTGTGCCCCGCATGAAAGTGAGGAAGTTGAGACCCACCGTCTTGTCGTTGACACTGGAAATCAGAGCGGGGTTCTGGAAGGTGAGGGCTGCATCGTCCTCGATAAGCGATATGTTGCGACCGCCTAGCGCCGTAGCATGGGACGAAGTGGGCAGGTTAAGGAAATTGAACACGCTGCTGCTTTCCTGGGCGTGGAGACGGAGGTTTGCGCACAGAATAACAAATGATAGTAGGAAAAACCCTTTTTTTGTCATTTTATCTCTTTTTCGGCCTCAAAGGTAGTGCATTTTCCTACAATAAACTACTTTCTGAGTGCAAAAAATGCACTGAAATGAAAAAAAATGAGCACAACTGGCACGCGGAATAAAAAAAATGTGCTATTTTTGTCCCAAATACGAGTTAAAACAAGAATAAAATATATTATGGAAGCTAACAAGACTGTTAATGAAGAACTGAGAGGCCAGAAGTCCACCAATATGTTGATGGGTTATGTGCTGGCTTTGGCTGCCATGTTCGTGGCGTTTGAATATACGACGCGCGAGGTCAAGGTAGTCGATGACGAGAAGATTTATGATTACAGGATGGAGGAAGACATGATTCCCATTACCCAACAGGAAGTAACGGTTGCTCCCCCACCAGCTGCAGCTCCCACCGTGGTTGAGATTATCAACGAGGTGGAGGATGACACTGAGATTCCAGAGGAAGAGGTGGAAACCAGTGAGGAAATGAACCAGGCCATAACGACCGTGGTGGGTACGGGTGCACCCAGCGCAGTTGTTGCCACAGGTCCTGTTGGCCCCATCGTGGAGGCTGATGATGACGACCGTATCTTCGACATTGTGGAGGAGAATGCACAGTTCCCAGGCGGCGACGAAGCTTGCTTCAAGTGGCTTAGTGAGCACATTAAATATCCTACCATTTGTCAGGAACAGGGCGTGCAGGGACGTGTAACTGTGCAGTTCGTGGTGAACAGAGACGGTTCCATCGTCGACGTGGAGACAAAGCGTTCGCCCGATCCTAACTTGACGAAGGAGGCCGAGCGCGTCGTAAAGATGATGCCGAAGTGGAAACCCGCACGTCAGGGTAACAAGACGGTGCGTTCACGCTTTACGTTGCCTGTTCTTTTCCGTTTGAACTAAAGTTGAAAAGTGTTATTATATAAGTGAGAGGCTGCTCCCCGTGAGGTGGGCAGCCTCATTTATACAAGAATGTAAAATTTCCCTATGCACAATAGTAATGAACTACTGGAAATGGTAAATGGCGCCATTGCGGCATTGCCATACGACCGTGAGCCCAAGCGGCTTTATGCTCCCGTAAAGTATGTCCTCTCGCTGGGGGGAAAGCGTTTGCGCCCCGTCCTGCTGCTGATGGCATATAACCTATACAAGGATAGTGTGGAGAAGGCGCTACCCGTAGCTGTCGGGCTGGAGACATACCATAACTACACGCTGCTACACGATGACTTGATGGACAGAGCCGAGGTTCGTCGTGGAAAGCCTTGCGTCCATAAGGTGTGGGACGAGAACACTGCCATATTGAGCGGTGACTTCATGCTAGTGCAGGCCTACGAGCGTGTGGCACAATGTCCTCCCGAGAAACTGGCAAGGGTGATGGACCTGTTTACTCGTACTGCTATAGAGATTGATGAGGGACAGCAGTATGATATGGACTTTGAAACGCGTATGGATGTCAGTGAGAGCGAATATATCGAGATGATCCGGCTGAAGACTTCTGTCCTGCTGGCCTGTGCGCTGAAGATGGGGGCTATTCTGGCTGATGCGCCCGATGATGACTGTGAGGCTCTCTATCGGTTTGGCGAGAAGATAGGCTTGGCTTTCCAGGTGCAGGATGACTATCTTGATGTCTATGGCGATTTCAAAACCTTCGGGAAACGTATCGGTGGTGATATTCTGTGCAACAAGAAGACCTACATGCTCATCAATGCTTTGCAGGAAGCTACAGACGACCGGCTGGCTGAGTTGAAGCGCTGGATTTCCGCCACTGAATATGAAGAGGAAGAAAAGATACGGGCTGTGACACGACTCTATACGGAGATTGGTGTGGACGGGATTGCTGTAGCCCGGATAAATGCATTCTACAGTGAAGCCCAGGCTTGTCTGGCAAAGGTAAGCCTTCCTGAGGAACGCAAGCAGGTCTTGTGGCAGTATGCACAATCTATGTTGGGGCGCAGCGTATAGTCGTTTTCCCCTATACATTATTATATATATTATATAGTAGAAAAAGAATTTTGACAGATACGCATAGTCATATTTATGGCCCTGAGTTCGCAGATGATATACAGGAGGTGATTGAACGCGCCAAGGCGGTGGGGGTAGAACGCATTCTGCTGCCCAATATTAATGCTGACTCGATAGAACCGATGATGACGCTCTGCAAGCGCTATCCCAGTTATTTCTATCCCATGATGGGACTGCATCCCACCGATTTGACGCCCGATTATCAGCAGGTGCTGGACCAGATGGAGCATCTCCTCGCTGATGAAAATCATCCCTACATCGCCGTGGGTGAGGTAGGGTTGGATTATTACTGGGACAAGACGTTCTACTTGGAACAGAAAGTCGCCTTCCGACGACAGGTGGAGTGGGCTATTGCCTACCGGTTGCCTCTGATGATTCACAGTCGGGCTGCTCATCGCGAACTAGTAGACATTCTGGATGAATACAGGGGGCGTGGGCTGACTGGTGTGTTTCACTGCTTCGGCGGAAATCTGGATGAGGCATGTGAATTGTTGAGTTTTGAGGGTTTTGTGCTCGGCATAGGTGGTGTGGTCACCTACAAAAAGTCTACGTTGCCCGAGGTGTTGACTCATGTACCCTTGGAGCGTATCGTCCTGGAAACAGATGCTCCCTACCTGGCTCCCGTACCTTATCGGGGAAAACGCAACGAAAGCTCTTTTTTGGCAGAAACACTCCACGCAGTGGCTGATATTTACAAGGTGGAACCGAGTGAGGTGGAAAAGTGCACGAATGACACCGTAAAACGCATTTTTACGCACATTAAATGGACTTAGAAGGTGCCTTTAATGAAAAAAATGCACTTTACGCGCAACTTTTTTGCCCTAAGATATGGGAATCTACAAAAAAAAGAATATTTTTGTAACCGAAAAGTGTGTTAATGTACCAAAAAAGGTATGAAATGATGTAAAATTGGGGAGAGATGCTCGAGTGGCTGAAGAGGCACGCCTGGAAAGCGTGTAACCGTCAAAAGCGGTTCCGGGGTTCGAATCCCCGTCTCTCCGCAGGAGAAAAGGGGTTCAAAGCCCCTGTGGTAAAAAAACGTCGGGGTTCGAATCCCCGTCTCTCCGCTAAATAATATGAATAATACTAACAATTAATTAATTTAAAAAACTAACACAATGAAAAAGTTATTTGCAATTGTTGCGTTGGCTGCTGCTTGCTCTTTCGGAGCAACATCATCCGTAATGGCTCAGGAGGATATTGCTGAAGCTCCTGACACTTCTGCTGTGGATTCTGCTGCTGTGGACTCTCTCGTTGAGGACGAACCTGCGCTGGCTCCCGTTGTAGAAGAAGAGAACGAGGGTATCTTCAAGACTCTGAAGACAAAGTACATCGAGGGTGACGCTGGTTTTATGTCTCTTGTTGCCATCGCTTTGGTACTGGGTCTGGCTCTCTGTATTGAGCGTATTGTTTACCTGACTCTGGCTCAGATTAACACCCGTAAGTTCACTGGCGAACTGGCTGAACTGGTTGAAAAGGGTAAGGTTGCCGATGCATTGGAGAAGGCTAAGAATACACGTGGTCCTGTGGCTCAGGTAAGCCGTAAGGCTCTTGAATGCCTTGACAGCACCGACCGTAATGATATCGGCACCATCGAGCGCACTATCAACATGGAGGCCGAGGTACAGGGCTCTTATCTTGAGGAGAACTGCTCTTGGATTACCCTGTTTATCGCAATGGCTCCCTCTCTGGGATTCTTGGGAACGGTGATTGGTATGGTGATGGCCTTCGATGACATCCAGCGTGCTGGTGATATCAGCCCGACGGTTGTGGCCGGAGGTATGAAGGTGGCCTTGATTACCACTATCTTCGGTATTATTGTAGCTCTGATTCTGCAGTTGTTCTATAACTACATCTTGTCTAAGGTTGAGTCTCTGACCGGTAACATGGAAGAGGCTGCTCAGGACCTGCTGGTAATGTGCGTGAAGTCCGACAAGTGCAAGAAGTAATTGTTATTAACCGATTTTTAAAGCGAAAGAATCTATGAAGATTGAGAAAATTTCCAAGATGGCGTTGTACATCTGCATTGGAGTTATCTTGGTTTGCTTCGCTCTGTTCCTGACGATCGGCTATGATAATCCTGTAGGTGACTACAACGAGCCCAAGCTGACAGACCTCATCATGTGGCTGATGTATATCATGGCCATTGTGACTGCCGTGCTCATCATCTGGAGCGCAATAAAGAGTCTGCAGAACAGCAAGGGCGTGAACCATGCGGCCATTAGGGGTGTGCCGGGCGGTAAGATTGCGATTTGCACACTGCTGCTCCTCGTTGCCTCCCTCGTTATTGGCATCGTGTTTGGTCTCGGTGAACCTGACTTCACCGCTTCTGACGGCACTGTGACAACCGGCCCGTGGGTAACAGTGGTGGACATGTTCTGCGTGTCTATCGGTATCATGTTTGTCGCAGCTATTGTTGCTGTGGGTGTAAGTATGACTGGACTGGTATCTAAGACTGCCAGCAAGTAAAAAGGATTTAAAGAATTGTAAATAAAGAAATCAGATATGGCAAAGAAGAAAAAGAAAGTGCCTGGCCTGAACGGAAGTTCAATGGCAGATATTTCTTTTACGCTGCTGATCTTCTTCCTGATAACCACTTCAATGGATACGGATATGGGCTTGGCACGCCGCCTGCCCCGTCCGCCAGAACCCGACCAGGAAGACGTCATGACGGATATCAAGTCCAGAAACATCTTGTATGTCCGCATTAATGCGGCAGGCGAACTGTGGGTAAAGGACGAGATTTCCAGTGGTCAGGCTCAGCTCGGTGATTTGCGGGAACGCGTCAAGGAGTTTGTCAAGAACGAAAATGACCTGAGCAAGTTGCCCGAGAAGCACGTGAAGGAAATAGACCTTCTGGGACGTTGCTATGTGACTGACAAGCATATTATCTCCGTCCAGACAGACCGCGGCACGCCATACAATGCCTATTTCCAGGTACAGAATGAGTTGGTAGCCGCCTACAACGAGTTGCGTAATGAATTAGCAAAACAGAAGTTCGGTCGTGAGTTTCAGTATCTGAAAGACGATGAGAAAGCTGCTGTGCGTGCTTACTATCCACAGCAAATCTCTGAGGCTGAACCCAAAAAGTATGGAGGACAACAATAATTATGGCAGGATTTAAAAGAAAACAAAGTCGCGAAATGCCGGAGATGAACACCTCATCTCTGCCTGACCTGATTTTCTCCATCTTGTTCTTCTTCATGATGGTAACCACCATGCGTGAGGTCACCTTGAAGGTGAAGTTCACCGTGCCGGCTGGTACAGAACTGGAGAAGCTGGAGAAGAAGTCCGCCGTTTCATTCATTTATGTCGGACCTCCCACCGATAACCTTCGTGCACAGATGGGTAGCGGAACTCGCATTCAGTTGAACGACCGCTATGCCGAACCGCGCGAGGTGATGGATTTTGTGGCTGCCGAGCGTAAAGGTATGAAGAACCAGGCTGAGCAGGTTATCTCTATCAAAGCTGACCAGAAGACTCAGATGGGTTATATCACGGACATCAAGGAGGTGCTGCGTAAGTCGTGGGCACTGCGTATCAACTATTCTGCGACACGTAGGAACTAAATTGAGACGCTCTTTATAAAAAAGAAGGCGGCAGGCTTTTGCTTGTCGCCTTTTTTTTATATATTTGTGCCCGAAATACAAAAAAAACGATTATTATGCAGAACTTAGATGCTTTGGACGAGCAAATTCTTTCCATGATTGCAGACAATGCGCGTATTCCTTTCCTTGAGGTGGCGCGTGTTTGTCATGTTTCGGGTGCAGCCATTCACCAGCACATACAGAAACTGACGCAAATGGGTGTTATCAAGGGTTCACAGTTTGTCTTCGACCCGGAAGCGCTGGGCTACGGCACTTGTGCTTTTGTAGGCCTTTTCCTGAAGGATCCCTCCGACTTTGACCGCGTGGTGGCCGAGTTGCGATGCATTCCAGAAGTCGTGGAGTGTCATTATACGACGGGAAATTATGATATCTTCATCAAGATCTATGCGCATAACAACCACCATTTGCTCAGCATCATTCATGACAAGCTGCAACCTCTGGGCATACAGCGTAGCGAGACGATTATCTCGTTCAACGAGGCATTCAATCGTCAATTCCCTGTGCCTAATACGGCTGAGAGGCTGTCCGAAGCGGATGGCGAGCCTTGTACGGCAGAAGAATTGAGTGGCGAGGGCCTAGTGACTGATGCTACACAAGCGTTA
>JAILKU010000177.1 GCA_024693505.1 Bacteroidaceae bacterium
ATTTGTCGGAAGAATCTTAAGAGCTCGCTCTTAGAAGTTCTTCCAACAAACGAAAACACATCATCTGAAAGAATCCCCTAACCGTGTAAAACCGTGGCTAAAATCTGTGTCCTCTGTGTAATCTGTGTGACAATTTTCAATCAAATTTTTGTTTTAATTTTGAGCCGCAGGCGACCTCATTTCAGCGTTTTCTGCGCTTTCTTGCGTCCCTCTGGTAGCAAGCGAGCAGAGCTCGAGCGCTGCGAGACATTAATCCGTTAGATCCGTGCAATCCGTGTTCGTTTTCGTTATCGTTTTCGTTCTAGAATCATTCACTCTTCACTCTTCACTTCCCAAATATCCTTCGTTTCCTTGATAAACGCCTCCTGTTTCCTTTGCGGCTTCCTAAGGTTCCATGAGCCGATGGTATCCATGATCCTGTCCATCTCCTCCTGGTCATCAGTGAGCTTCGCCAGGTAGAACCGCATACGGAACTTCAGCATGCTCGAGTCTATGAGCTTCGCTATCGCAGCCCTCATACGCTCTGTGGCAGCCTCTGTGTCCTCACCGGTAGCCATGGCACCCAAGAACATCGCCAGGGCCAGCTCACCCTCCAGGGCAGCCGTCACACCCTTATACGGAGCCACACGACGCATCACACGCTCCACCTCGTTCCTTGCCACCTGATATGCCCTGCTCACCATCACACCATTGCTCTTCAGCACGAAGAGCACCCGCCAGGCAGTGTCAAAAAGCAACTTTTTGTCCTTCTCCAGATGCTTCGATCTGGGAGCGCTCCTGTCCTCCGTCTTCGCCATCTTGCTAGGTGTCAGACGGCGTGGCGACAGGGTAGGGCGCCTGTGCTCCTGGTCAGTGGTATAACGTTCTATGCTTTGCATCAGTTCAGGCGTCAGCTCTATCGTCGAGTATACCACGTTAGGGATGTGCAGCGCAAACAGCTTCCTCCTCTTTCCCTTGATGCGAATAATCTCACCCTCGTAGAGCTCCGATCCTATCGTCACCCTCACCTTCTCACCCTCCTGCCATACGATGTCGTCAGGGCTGTAGAAGTTTACCGTCTGCTCATGCTCCGTGACGAAGTCGATGAAAGCCTTCATCTTCACTTCGCTCACTATGATCAGCTCCCCCCGTTCCTTCTCCTTCGTGAAGAGCTCCTGACGTGTCTTACGGAAGAACAGGCCGTCGGTCGACTTCTCCATGAACAGCTCCACCTCCTCCTTCCTGGCATGCACGAATATCAGACCTTTGATGGCAGGCACCAGCGTCTCCTGCCGTTGTCTGCGCACCGTCTTCACCTCATACCTCATCGGCACGAAGCACTCCAGGCCTTTCAGTGTCATGGCATCACAGATCTTCGTCTCCCTGTTCACGCTCCGTGCTCCCATCACAAACCAATACGCTTTCTTCGGGTCTATCTCTTGCATATCATCTCTTTTGTCTGCAAAGGTAGTGCAAATCGAGCGAAAAGCAAAAGAAAAATCCATTTTTCTTTTCTTTTCCGAGATGCAGCCTATCTTCGAGCGTAGCTCAAAGGTACGAATAAGCGAGCGGAAAACCAAGAAAAAAAAACTACCTTTTATTTGTTTAATCCAAAAATATACTGTATCTTTGCACCCGAAACAAGGAGATCGATTTCCATCCAATCCAAGTTTCGTGTACGTTAATAAAGTATAATATATGACTAACACGCTGATAATAATACAGTTATCTATTGCGTGTCAGGAAAAGAGGTTTTGTCATCATTCATGATAACCACTGCTGTCATTATGGCTGCGGGCATGGGAACCCGTTTCGGTCATCTCACAGATATGATACCCAAGGGCTTCATTCCTTTCAAGGGGAAGCCAATGGTTGTACGTAGCATTGATACCCTCATTGATTGTGGCATCCATAAGATAATCATAGGCACAGGCTATCATAAGGAGCATTATGAGGCTCTGATGGAGCATTATCCCCAGGTACAATGCGTTTTCAGTCCTCGTTATGCCCAGACGAACAGCATGTACACGCTCTGGAACTGTCGTGAGGCCATTGGCAACGACGATTTCCTTCTGCTGGAGTCCGACCTGGTCTATGAGCCGAAGGCCCTCACCTCTCTGCTTGAGTGCCCTTTCGAGTCGGCCATGCTCATCACTCCTGTGACCAAGTTTCAGGATCAGTACTATGTCCAGATGAACGAGCGATGCGAGTTGATCAACTGCTCTGTCGACAGGGCTACGCTCGATCCCTCCGGTGAGCTGGTTGGAATCCATAAGATAAGTCATGCCTTCTTTACGTTGCTCTGCTCTGAATATAGTCAGAAAATGGCAGCTGCACCAAAGTTAGGCTACGAGTATCACCTCCTTGACGTGTCACGACGTGTCATCCCGATGAATGTCCTGAAGGTTGACGACCTTCAGTGGTACGAGATAGATGACACTTACGACCTGTCATACGCTGAAAAGAATATTAGAATCATTTAAAAAGCCATGCCTATGGCCAAGAAAGTATATCTCGGCATGATAGCCGATATCATTCACCCCGGCCTTATCAATATTATCAACGAGGGTGCGAAGTATGGTGATGTCATCATCGGTCTGTTCACAGACAAGGCCATTGCTACCCACAAGCGTCTGCCTTATCTGACCTATGAACAGCGTGAGACTGTTGTCCGGTCCATCCATGGCGTTGCCGATGTGGTGCCACAGGATGATTGGAGCTATGTCCCTAATCTGGTCAAATACAAGCCCGACTATATCATCCATGGCGATGACTGGGTGGAAGGTCCTGCGAAGTATCTTCGCGACGAGGTTTTCAAGGTGATGGAGGCCATGGGAGGCAAGGTCATTGAGATCCCCTATACTAAGGGCATCACGTCCTCCGGTCTTGCTCAGGAGCTGGAGTCTCTGGGTACCACTCCTCAGGCGCGTATGAAGTCTCTGCGGCGTCTGATCACTGCCAAGCCCATCGTCCGGCTCATGGAGTCTCACTGTGGACTCACAGGCCTTATCATTGAACAGACAAGAGTGGTGGTGGGCAACGAGATTCGTGAGTTCGACGGCATGTGGGCCAGTTCACTGACCGACTCCACCAGTAAAGGCAAGCCCGACATCGAGGCCGTTGACCTCACAACCCGTCTCCACGATCTCAGCGACACGCTTGAGGTGACCACCAAACCTGTCATCTATGATGGTGATACCGGTGGCATGACCGAGCATTTCGTCTTCACAGTGCGTACCCTTGAGCGCCTTGGTGTCTCCGCTGTGATCATCGAAGACAAGGTAGGCCTGAAGCAGAACTCCCTGTTTGGTACGGATGCTGTCCAGACGCAGGATAGCATCGAGGGATTCTGCTATAAGATTCAGTCGGGCAAGCATGCACAAGTCACCGACGACTTCATGATCATTGCCCGTATCGAGTCTTTGATTGCCGGCAAACCAGTCGAGGACGCCCTGGAGCGAGCTTCAGCCTATGTGGCAGCAGGTGCCGATGGCATCATGATCCATTCCAGAAACAAAGACGGCTTGGACATCAAGGAGTTCTGTCAGCGGTTCCGCGAGCACGACAACCACACCCCCCTGGTGGCTGTGCCTACGACCTACGCCCAGTTCACCGAGGCAGAGCTGGCCTCTTGGGGCATCAATATCGTGATCTATGCCAACCACATGCTCCGCAGTGCCTACCCTGCCATGGTGAAATGTGCCGAGCGTATCCTTGAGACCACCCGCTGTCTCGAGGCGTCCGAGGAATACTGCATGCCCATCAAGCAGATCCTGGGCCTTATCCCGGGAACCAAAAAGAAATAAAGATGATACGTCCACAGTTTTTTTACGATTCGCTGGCCTGTCATGGCATAGATTTCTATGCAGGAGTCCCCGACTCACTGCTTAAGAATCTGTGTGCATACATTACAGACCATGCTGATGCCCGGCATAACATCATCGCTGCCAACGAGGGTGGGGCTATGGGACTGGCAGCAGGCCACTATCTTGCCACAGGGCAGATTCCTGTTGTCTACATGCAGAATTCCGGTCAGGGCAATATTATCAATCCACTGGCATCACTGACGGACAAGGATGTCTACAACATTCCAGTCCTGTTAATCATTGGCTGGCGTGGCAGACCGGGCACACATGATGAGCCCCAGCATGTCAAGCAGGGTAAGGTGACCACAGGCCTGCTGAATGTCATGGGTATAGAATATACCGTCCTCTCCAAAGACGAAGCCACTGCAAAGGTTCAAATCAGCAAAGCTGTAGATTATATGCAGCGCACGAAGGAGTGCTATGCCCTCGTGATTGAGAAGGACACCTTCGAGGATTACCGGCTCCAGCATGTTGAGGTGAACGATCTCACCATGACCCGCGAGGAGGCCATCCATATTGTGGCAGCCTCCCTTGGCCAGCACGACTGCATCGTCTCCACGACAGGCATGATAAGCCGTGAGCTCTTCGAGTATCGTGCAGCCATGGGCCAGGGTCACGAGCGTGACTTCCTGACGGTGGGATCCATGGGACATGCCTCTCAGATAGCCCTGGGCATAGCCCTTGCCCAGCCCCAGCGCAGGGTATGGTGCTTCGATGGCGACGGAGCAGCTATCATGCACATGGGCAGCATGGCCATCGTGGGCAGCAAAGCCCCCTGCAACTATATCCACGTGGTGTTCAACAATGGGGCTCACGACAGCGTAGGTGGCCAGCCCACAGTAGGGTTGCAGATCGACCTTCCTGCCATTGCCAGAGCCACAGGCTATAAAACCGTCATCAGCGTGAGCACCAAAGAGGAGCTCGAGGCAGCCCTTTCCTCTTTCCCCTCTCCTCTTTCCTCTTTCCTCTTTCCCCTTTCCTCTTTCACCTTCCTCGAGGTGCGAGTGAAGAAGGGCAACCGTAAGGACCTCGGACGTCCTACGACTACTCCGGTCCAGAACAAAGAAGCATTGATGTCATTCTTAAACGACCAGATATGATCGAACCGAACACTATCCATATCAAGCGCAATATCCTCCTGAACCCCGGTCCTGCTACTACTACCGACACGGTGAAGCTGGCCCAGGTGGTTCCCGATATCTGCCCACGTGAGAAGGAGTTCGCAGGTCTGATGAAAGGCCTGCGCAGCGATCTCTGTAAGGTGGCCCACGCTCCTGAGCCCGAGTTCACGTCGGTGCTCTTCTGTGGCTCCGGAACCATCAACATCGATATCTGTCTGAACTCGCTTCTGCCAGAAGGGCGAAAGATCCTGGTGGTCAATAACGGAGCCTATAGTACACGTGCCGTGGAGGTATGCCAGCATTACGGCATGCCCCACATCGACCTCAGGTCATCGGTGTTCGAGTGTCCCGACCTCAGGCGCGTTGAGGAGACCCTCCAGGCCCATCCTGATATCGCGGTCGTCTATACCACCCATCATGAGACGGGCACAGGCGTGCTGAACCCCATCCGTGAGATAGGTGCCCTGGCCCATCAGCATGGAGCCGTCTTCATCTGCGACACCACCTCTTCGCTGGGCATGATCCCGTTCGATATGGTCGAGGATAACGTCGACTTCTGCATGGCATCGGCCCAGAAGGGAATCATGGCCATGTCTGGACTGTCGTTCATCATCGGTCGCAGGGCAGTCATCGAGGCATCCAGAGACTATCCCTCCCGTTCATACTATTGCAACCTCTACCTGCAGTATGAGTACTTCGAGAAGACGGGCGAGATGCATTTCACACCACCCGTGCAGACTATCTATGCCACCATCCAGGCCTTGAAGGAGTACTTCGAGGTGGGCGAGGAGGCAAAGTTCGCACGTCATCGCCGTGTGTATGAGGCCATCCGCAGGGGCGTTCATGAGCTAGGTTTCGAGACAGTCATCGATCCCCGCATCGAGTCCGGTCTTGTCGTGTCAGTGAAGTACCCCGATCATCCCAACTGGAGCTTCGAGCATATCCATGACTACTGTCAGGAGCGTGGCTTCACCATCTATCCGGGCAAGATCTCCACTACCGACACCTTCCGTCTCTGTGCCCTGGGTACCATCGACGTGAAGGATATTGAAGATTTCTTTGTAGTCCTCAAAGAAGGATTGGATTATTATAAAATCAAAATGTAAGTATTTACATGAGGATCATTTCAGATCAAGTAATACGTAACTTGGGCATCTCGCCTATGACCTGCATAGAATGGGTGAAAGAAAGCCTCTCTATTAAAGCTGATGCGGAATTGCCTGTGAAGATGAGTGTCCATCCTGCTGACGGTGAATTCTTTACATCCATGCCTTGTCTTTTACCCCCACCCATACAAAATTCTAACAATCAGGTAGATAGTGGGCTTAAATTAAAAAGACGCTATTTTGGAATTAAGTTAGTTCATCGATTGTTGGCTGCCGTACCGAGTCTGGGGAGTAATCTTCTGCTATATGATGCATCAACAGGTGAGTTATTGGCACTGATGGATGCGGACTGGATTACAGCGATGCGCACAGGAGCTTTATCAGCTGCCAGTGCAAAATGCCTTCGTAAAAGCGATGCTAAAGTATATGGGTTTATAGGATTGGGCAATACAGCACGAGCCACTCTACTCTGTTTACTTGAGCAAGAACCCGAAAGGCATTTTGAAGTAAAACTGCTAAAGTATAAAGACCAGCATAAATCATTTGAAGAGCGTTTCCGGGGCTACAATAACGTAACCTTTACAGAATGCGACGACGTAATAGAACTGGCAAATGCCTCGGATGTTCTTTTCAGTTGTATAACCTATGCAGAGGGGGACGTAGTAAAAAACGTATCAGATTTCAGACAAGGTATAACTGTTATACCTGTCCACACCCAAGGATTCATGAATTGCGATACGGTGTTCAGCCGTGTCTTTGGAGATGATACCAATCATGTCAAAGGGTTCCGTTACTTCAATCAGTTCAAAGGGTACAATGAAATAGGAGAAGTCTTTGCTGGAAGGGATAAGGGCCGTGAAAACGACGAGCAGCGCATTATTAACTACAATTATGGTCTCGGACTCCATGATGTGGTATATGCGGCAAAGATATATGAGCTAACAGAGAACCAGGTCTTACCGACTGTCAATTTGTTTAAGGAGACAAGGAAGTTTTGGGTCTGATAGATTCTCGCAATGCCTTTCAGAGAGCCAGTTCTTCATACCTGACGACTTTATACAATGTGGTAGGGCAGAGATGGCCAAGGAGATGCCCCACAAGTTCCGTAAAATCCGTGTCATCCGTGTTCAGAACGAAAAGACCACGGATCTCCCAGATCCACACGGATATTTTTTCTGGCGCAGCCCCAAAGATGTTAGACAAGATTTTCAGAGGATTTCTAACCGCAGGTTATAAAAGAAAAAAGATTACCAGTCTCCCTTGACTGACATCATCGAGATAGAGCGCCAGCTTGCAGGTCTCATTCGCACCCTACGCACCTGCTTTTCGTTATCGTTATCGTTTTCGTTTAAAACCGTTTTCGTTATCGTTATCGTTTTCGTTAATTAAATCATCATCGTTTTGTTTTTTGTTCAACTTTTCTTTGATTAATTCAAATAAAAGTAGTATCTTTGCCCCCGATATATAGTTCCTTCCCTCTCCGGAGGAGAGGCATTGATTATAGTGAGGCATATAAATTACTGGATATCAGTTTTGTGACGCCTATTTTGATACAGCTACCCTTGAAGCAGGATGCCCTACGTGCGCACGCGGGGTGACCCCGGGGTGTGCGAGATGATAGATAAGATATAAAAGTTGAGAGTAGATAGATAAACCGAAGTTGGTCATTAGGCTCGGAAGAACCTTAAATCCTCCATATATCTGACACAAATATGAGAATGAAAAAGATTTCTGTTAGATGTTGTGTAGATTTAGGGTTCAATGACCTTTCTGGGATATTTCTAACCGGAGGTAATAAACTGGGAACGACTAACGGGAATAGGAAGAGTACTTATCCAACGGATGTGACTCGTGACAGTGTACCTGTCCCTCTGTCACAGTGAACGACAATAATATAACAAAATAAATCATGTGCAGAGTAAATGTCAATATTGATGAAGCTACGGTTCGTGGTATTAATCCACACTTGGATAGTCCAGCGGCTATTCGTCAGTGGGCACAGGAAGTGCTTGACCGTCATGTTGCAGCATTAGTAGTCAAGCACCGCATGGATGGGCTCGATGCAGAGGCAGATGCTATAGACGAAGACGAAGCACTCGCTATGGCACCTGCGGCTTCAGCCCAGAAACACCCATACGACCGTGATATGACCGTGGAAGAGCTGTATGCCTCCATTGTCGAAGACATCAAGGAAATCTACGCAAAATGACGGAATATCAATTTATCGTCAAGGCCCGTGCACAGCGTAGAATCCGTCTGTTCTATCAGAATGTAGCACGCAAATACAAGCATACGTACGACATTGACGACTTTATTCGCGACGTGCAAAATGCAGTGTATGGCATCTACCAGATTGAAAAGACACTCCTCCGTCGTGAGCCAACACTGAAGCGCTGGGCGGGCTATCACATGGCTCATAAGGGAAAGTGGTATTTTGCCTATACCATCGAAGGCGATACCATCTTCATCGAAGATGCCTGCCACGCCCAAAACATGCACGATTAAATATTTGATAATGCTCAATTATGACATGAACCTGTCCCCTGTCATAAATTAGGCTCGGAAGAACCTTAAATCCTCCATCAATCTGACACAAATATGAGAATGAAAAAGATTTCTGTTCGATGTTGTGTAGATTTAGGGTTCAATGACCTTTCTGGGATAAAAGATAAATAGTCGATGGCGTTTGGTGCATCATCAAGACAACAAAAGAAAACAGCTAACTAAAAGATATACAATGAATAAGATAGAAATAAATAATACAGGAATCATGGTTGACGTATCTGTTTTCTTGTTCAAGGAAGACGATGTTTTTCATGCTTACTGCCCAGAGTTAGAACTTGTCGGCTACGATTATACAGAAGAAGGTGCCAAGAAGAGTTTCGAATATGTGCTAAAAGACTACCTCGACTATACGATTGAGAACGGCACATTGGAACAAGACCTTATGAACCATGGGTGGCGCAAATCAAAGACAGGGAAGGTGACAGAGCCTACAGCGTCCTCATTGTTGAGGAGGAGTCAACTGAGGAAGGTTTTGGGCAAACGTGAGTTTAGCAAATATTCTGTTCCTGTATTGCTATGACCCGTCAGAAGTTGTCGAATATACCCCTTGCGGATTTCCGCCGTTTCCTTTTTGACATGGGCTGTACGCGTACCGAACAGGGGACAAGAGGACGTGGCGGACACGAGAAATGGACTAAGCCAGGCCTCTTGCGACCGATTACGATTCAGACTCATGTTGATCCGGTTCCAGAGCTGATCATTCGCAATGCCTTGTCCAATTTGGGCAAGACCAAACAAGACTTCTTTGAATGGTATAGCAATAAGTAGCTTCAAACACGGATGCATTTCTGGGCGTAGCCCCATAGATTATAGACAAGATTTTCATCGGATTTCTAACCGCAGGTTATAAAATAGGAACGACTAACGGGAATAGGAAGAGTACTTATCCAACGGATGTGACTCGTGATAGTGTACCTGTCCCACTGTCACTTGAGCAGGAAAATTTTATAATACGATTATGACACAACTTTCAGATAAAGAACATAACGTGCAGATGGAGGACATGAAGTCCTTCGACGAGCAGATGCCGTGCGTGGGCATTTTCTGGTACGATCCAGAGGACAATACGCTGTTTGGCGTACGCAAGAAGGAACTGACGCCCCAGATGGTTGAAGAGGCTGCCGAGAAGGGCAAGCCGTTCATCAACTATCCGCAGTTGCATAGGCAGGTGTGGGCAAAGGAGTATTTCCGTGCTCAGGCCAAGCACTTGGATACCAAGTTCAAGGGCGACTACACGCAGGTGCCCCGTGGCCGAGTAGCATGGACTATTGACAAGTTCATTGTGTTGGTTGGCAAGTGGGCAGAGCCAATTCAAGAGCAGCTCACCGAATTGCTGGAACAGGAGTTCTCCCTGCCGTACTTCGAGTTCGTGTACGACGAGCACTGGGACCTAGGCCACGGTTGGAGTGGTGATATGCCAAAGTAAATGCCCCGTCAACCTCGAACTTTGCGAGTAAGCGAGAGGAGAGGGAGCTTGCTCACTATCCCGAGCGTGAGTGAAGTCAACGAAGTTAACATCCTCAGGCACCGGCATCTATCATGTGATGCTTCGTGGCATCCGCTCG
>JAILKU010000052.1 GCA_024693505.1 Bacteroidaceae bacterium
ATATCTTAAAAGGTCCTAAAATAAAAGAAATGGACAAGGGCCTCGCCATGCTTTTCGCCGCGAAAAGTATTTCTGTAATTTCCTTTATTTCGTTGGGACCTAAATAAAAAGAGTCTCGCAGAAAGCACTACGAACCATCAACGAAGGATGAAAAAGTGCCTCCGTAATTCCGTAGCTCCGTGGTTCCCAATAATCAGAGATCAGTCTTCGGAGTCGACCTTCTCCAGGTAACAGGGGGGGATATATGCAGTGGTGAGGCCGGAGCTGAGACCTTTGATGTTGACGACGACACGGTTTTGACGGGCGATACGGGCGACACGTCCGCGGATGCCCTTGAATGGACCAAAGGTGACGCGCACGATGTCATCGGAGACGAACTTACATGCCTTGATGTCCACTTCCATTACGTGCTCGTCTTGTAACGCGGTTAAGCGGACCAAGGGCTCCAGGTCCCTGGAACTGACGGTCAGAGGGGGGTTCTTGCCATCGTAGTAGGTCACGAAATGGTTGTAGTAGTAGGTGGTGTACCTTGACTGGGGGGATTCCTTGACATACTTCTCTGCCTCCTGATCCGTGACATAGGCAAAGAGTAGGTTCATGAAGGGGAACAGCTTGCGTTGCTTCTTGCCGGTTTCCTTGTTCACGACGTCTTTCCAGACCTGGGCCAGATAGACGTATGTGCCATCTTCGATAATGGCATCCGCCACGGTTTGTGCCTTGCCGTATTTGATACGGAAGACATACCATTGCTTGTCTTGGAAGGGGATATACTCTACCGACACCCCTGTTCTTGAGCTCTTGGCTTTGGGGAAGGCAAAGGAGGCAAGTCCTGTGCAATATTCATCCTTGATACTAGCATTATTCAACGCGTTCATATCGGATTTAATATGTCGATTTGGCCCTCTTTAAAATGTGAGGGTTACTTTCTGTGCGCAAAGATACGACTTTATTTTAATATTCCACTTTTATGTTGAATATTTTTTTCAATTCTGTCTTTTTTTTTACTTTTTGGGGGGGCATAAGCCCTATCAGTTTCATTGTGCTTTTGCCCCTGTAGGGCGCTATTGGCTATACGTCACATATACCCAGGGCGCTGCCCTGGGCTAGGAGCTTATGGCCTTACAGGCCGGGAAAGCGCAATGGGCTGGGTGCAGATGGTCCTTTTAGGCCGGTAAGGCGTCATGGGTTGGAGGGCAAACAACATCAACGCCCCAAAAGGGGCAACAAGCACTTAGCCCAGGGCATCGCCCTGGGTACGAGGGCAACCCGTAATGTTCGCCCTGCAAGGGCATAAGCCCTACCTGTTTCATTAACCCAGGGCGATGCCCTGGGCTAGGAGCTGATGGCCTTACAGGCCGGGAAAGTGCAATGAGTTGGGAGCAGATGGTCTTATAGGCCGGGAATATGTTTTAGCAAAACTCGACCTCAAGTCCGTCGTATGCGGCACGGATGGGTGCGGGGAGCTGCCGGTCGAGTTCTGCCTGCGTGCCGTGCAGTGTACGCGCCATGTGGGTCAGGTAAACTGACTGGCCTGGCTGTGGACGGTAGCGCCCCGTCTCACTGAGCACCTGCAGGGTGCGTTCTACGGTCTTGACGCTCGAATGCGTGAAGAGCCGGAAATCCACCTCATGGTCCATGCCCATCGTGGCCTCCATGATGAGTGCCGTTATGGGACGTCCCTGTTGGTGGGCATCGATGCCGGACAACCGGGCTGCAGTGGCGGGGATGCCGCCCGTGTCGGTGGCATAAAGGAGTCGTGCCGGCCCTTTTTCGACGAGATAAATGAGTGTCTGCTCCATCAGATGCGACGTGGCATGGTTCGCCGGCAGCGGACTTATTGTCAGTTGTCCTATCTGCACTCGCTGACCGATGCAGAGCGGATGGATTGTGGGCATGGGCAGATTCAGTTCGCGCGAGGCGCGTCGGAACTCGGCATCTGCCGTGTCGTACCACGTCTGGCTCAGATAGACGTTTGTGATGCCCAGCCGCAACGCATCCGCCGGGTTGTAGTGGTCGCCGTGGCTGTGGGTGTAGAAGACCGTGGCAGGCCTGCATCCCGCAGGCAGTATGTCCTCTGCCTGGTGGGTATAGTCAATCAGTACGGTCCCGTCGAGCAGCACGCTCGACAGTCTTCTGTGCTCGCCGCGCTCGTCGCGTCCGTTCCAGTCGGCCGCACCCGTGCCCAGAAAGCGTACCCGCAACGGCGCGGATTGGCTGTCGGATGTCGGGTGAGGGGATGCCGCCCTACCCTCTTGGGTTGAAGCCAGCAGTGAGGTGGCTGCAACGCCCATGAATGTTCGTCGGTTCATATCGTCTGTGTGTTTGAATTAATGCTGATGGTTCTTCGTGTGATAGAGGCTGGCGACTACCGCCTGACAAGCAGGACGACGTTCTCGACATGCTGTGTATGGGGGAACATATCGACCGGCTGCACCCGACTAACGCGATAATCGCAATCGAGCAGCTGTAAGTCGCGCGCCTGGGTAGCAGGGTTACAGGAGACATAGACGATGCGCTGCGGCGCTGCCTGCAGGATGACATCGACAACGTCCTTGTGCATACCGGCACGTGGCGGATCGGTAATAATGACATCCGGCTGACCGTGCTGACGGATGAAGTCGGTGGTCAGGATGTCCTTCATGTCGCCTGCAAAGAAAAGGGTGTTCCCGATGCCGTTGATCTGCGAGTTGACACGGGCATCCTCAATCGCCTCGGGAACATATTCGATGCCTATCACCTGTCGAGCTCTGCCTGCCACGAAGTTTGCAATGGTACCCGTGCCCGTGTACAAGTCGTACACGAGTTCCTGCCCCGTAAGCGAAGCGAACTCGCGCGTTACATTATATAATATATAAGCCTGCTCCGTATTGGTCTGGTAGAAGCTCTTGGGACCCACCTTGAACCGTAGCGTCTCCATCTCGAGGTAGATATGGTCGGTGCCGCTATAGCAGTGGACAGGCAGGTCGCCAAACGTATCGTTCCACTTCTGGTTATCCACCCAAAGGAGACTGCTGACCTGCGGAAACGCCTGTCGCACCCATTCGAGCAAGTCCATGGCCTGGGTGCGCTCCTCGTCGGTCATGATGCAGAACTGCAGCAACAGCATCAGTTCGCCCGTGTTGCTCAGGCGTATCATCACCCCACGCAGAAGGCCGGTGTGCTCCCTCTGGTCGTAGAACGAGAGCCCGTGCCCGTATGCATAGTCGCGGATGCCGTTGCGCAGGCGGTTGTTCACGTCGTCCATCAAATGGCACTCGTCGATGGGCAGTATCTTATCAAATGAACCGCTCGTGTGGAAACCGACTGCCTCGGGATGCTCGTAGGTGACACCGCTCGCAATCTCGTCCGACGTCAGCCACCGTTTGTTCGAGAAGCCGAACTCCAGCTTGTTGCGATACGCAAGGGTCCTGGCTGAACCCAGGATGGGACTCACCTCGGGTAGTTCGATGTGCCCAATGCGGGTCAGGTTGTCCGTCACCTGCTTCTGCTTCCACCGCAACTGCTCCTCGTAACTGAGGCATTGCCACTTGCATCCGCCGCATACCCCGAAATGCTTGCACACGGGCTCTACACGATTCGGACTCATCCGGTGAAACCGCCGGGCAATACCCTCGGCATAATTGTGCTTCTTGCGCGTCAGCTGAATGTCCACGACATCACCCGGTACCACGTACGGTACAAAAACGACCAAATCGTCCACCCTAGCCATCGCCTTTCCCTCGGCTGCGACATCGGTTATCTCTATTCCCTCCAAAAGGGGTAAATCCTTTTTCTTACGTGCCATAAAGCTCTGATTTGTTAAAGTTTTATGCAAAATTACTCATTTTCCGAGAAAAAAAGAACAAAAGCTTGCAACAAAACCAAAAAAAGAGTCTATATTTGCAAAATTAAACCTCCCATGAGGGCAAATACATCAACAAAACTATATTAATAAACGTATGAATCAAAAACGTGTTTACACCTTCGGTAACGGTAAGGCTGAAGGTAATGCGCAGATGCGCGAACTACTGGGCGGTAAAGGTGCCAATCTGGCTGAGATGAACCTGATTGGCGTACCCGTGCCTCCCGGCTTCACTATCACCACCGACGTGTGCAACGAGTACTATCAGGTGGGTCAAGAGAAAATCATGGCTCTGCTGAACGACGACGTCATGGCCGCCGTGAAACACATCGAGAACCTGATGAACTCGAAGTTCGGTGACAAGGAAAATCCCCTGCTCGTCAGCGTACGATCCGGCGCACGTGCCTCTATGCCCGGCATGATGGACACCATCCTGAACCTGGGCCTCAACGACGAGGTTGCCGAGGGTATGGTGAAGAAGACGCAGAACCCCCACTTCGTATATGACAGCTACCGCCGCTTCGTGCAGATGTACGGCGACGTAGTGCTCGAGATGAAGCCCGTCAACAAGACCGACATCGATCCGTTTGAGGAAATCATCGAGCAGGTTAAGGCCGTCCGCGGCGTAAAGCTCGACAAAGACCTCAGCGTAGAAGAGCTGAAGGACTTGGTGGCTCGCTTCAAGAAAGCCATCAAGGAGCGCACCGGCAAGGACTTCCCCGACGACCCCATCGAGCAGCTCTGGGGCGCCATCTGCGCCGTATTCCGCAGCTGGATGAACGAGCGCGCCATCCTCTACCGTAAGATGGAAGGCATACCCGACGAATGGGGCACCGCCGTAAGCGTAATGGCGATGGTATTCGGTAACATGGGCGACACCAGCGCAACCGGCGTATGCTTCAGCCGCGACGCAGCCAACGGTGAGAACATCTTCAACGGCGAGTACCTTGTGAACGCACAGGGTGAGGATGTGGTTGCCGGTATCCGCACACCACAGCAGATCACCAAGATCGGTTCCCAGCGCTGGGCTGAGCGTGCTGGCATCAGCGAGGGCGAGCGCGCTGTGAAGTATCCTTCCATGGAAGAAGCCATGCCCGCCATCTATGCTGAACTCGACGCCATCCAGAACAAGCTCGAGGAGCACTACCGCGATATGCAGGATATGGAATTCACCGTGCAGGAAGGCAAACTGTGGTTCCTGCAGACACGTAACGGCAAGCGTACTGGCGCTGCCATGGTGAAGATAGCCATCGACCTGCTCCACGAAGGCAAGATCGACGAGAAGACAGCCATCATGCGCTGCGAACCGCAGAAGCTGGACGAACTGCTGCACCCCGTATTTGACAAGAAAGCCCTCACCCAGGCTAAGGTCATCGCTCAGGGCCTGCCCGCAAGTCCCGGTGCCGGCTGTGGACAGATCGTGTTCCACGCTGACGACGCCCAGGCATGGCATGCCGACGGCCACAAGGTGGTTCTCGTGCGTATTGAGACCTCTCCCGAAGACCTCGCCGGTATGAGTGCTGCAGAAGGCATCCTCACGGCTCGTGGCGGTATGACCTCACATGCAGCCGTAGTGGCACGCGGTATGGGTAAGTGCTGCGTGTCGGGCGTTGGCTCACTTAACGTTGACTACAAGGCTAAGACCGTTGAAATTGACGGCACGGTTTACAAAGAGGGTGACTACATCTCCATCAATGGCTCCACCGGTCAGGTCTATGCCGGCGAAGTACCCACCAAGGCTGCCGAGCTGAGCGGTGACTTCAAGGAACTGATGGACTTGTGCGACAAATATACTAAGCTGCAGGTGCGCACCAATGCCGATACGCCTCACGATGCTGAGGTCGCCCGCGCATTCGGAGCCAAGGGTATCGGTCTGACCCGTACCGAGCACATGTTCTTCGACGACCAGAAGATCGTTGCCATGCGCCAGATGATCCTGGCAGACAATGCTGAAGGTCGCGAGAAGGCTCTTGCAAAGCTGCTTCCCTACCAGAAGGCAGACTTCAAGGGCATCCTGAAGGCTATGAACGGCCTGCCCGTGAACATCCGTCTGCTCGACCCGCCATTGCACGAGTTCGTGCCGCACGACGAGGCAGGACAGCAGGTTATGGCTAAGGAGATGGGTGTTGACATCGCCACCATCCGCCGCCGCGTAGAGAGCCTGGCCGAGAACAATCCCATGCTCGGACATCGCGGTTGCCGACTGGGCATCACCTTCCCCGAGATCACAGCCATGCAGACCCGTGCCATCCTGAGTGCCGCCTGCGAGCTGAAGAAGGAAGGCTTCGATCCCAAGCCCGAGATTATGGTGCCCCTGATCGGTATCCTCTACGAGCTGAAGCAGCAAAAGTCCATCATCCAGAAGGTAGCTGCCGAGGTATTCGAAGAGTATGGCGTGAAGGTTGACTTCGAGATCGGTACGATGATCGAGATTCCCCGTGCTGCCCTCACAGCAGACCGCATCGCCACCGAAGCTGAGTACTTCTCCTTCGGTACCAACGACCTCACGCAGATGACCTTCGGTTACAGCCGCGATGACATTGCATCGTTCTTGCCCGCCTACCTCGAGAAGAAGATCCTGAAGGTTGACCCGTTCCAGGTGCTCGACCAGAATGGCGTCGGTAAACTCGTGAAGTACGCCGTCGAGAAGGGTCGCGAGGTACGTCCTACCCTCCGCTGCGGTATCTGCGGTGAGCATGGCGGTGAGCCCAGCTCCGTCAAGTTCTGCGCCAAGATTGGCCTCAACTACGCCAGCTGCTCACCTTTCCGCGTGCCCATCGCCCGCCTTGCCGCCGCGCAGGCAGCTGTAGAGGAATAACCTGAAAGATGCTGAAAATTAGCGAAATACGAGGCAAGTACTTGGCGAACAGGTACTTGCCTCGCTTCTTTTCTGCACGTTCTGCACGTTCTAAAAGCAGTCCATGACGGCATCAGTTTACAAATAGTTTACAATTTTTGTTAGGCTGGTTTACAATAAAAAATGGATTGCTAATCGAGAAGATAACAGAAGTTTAATAATTCGCTAATTTTAAGATTATGGCTATTCTAAAAGCAACAGTAAGATTTAAGAATAAACGTGGTCTCTATCCCGTTTACATTCGCTTCACTCAGGTTAAGCAAGTTGCCTATGTCAAAACCTCTTGGGTTGTTAATGACAAAGGGCTTAACCCTAACAAAAGGGATATTATAGATCCCTTTGTTAATCAACAGACTTCTCTCTTAATTGAAAGTTATTACAATCAACTCAACCAAATTGACACATCTAATTGGTCAGTAAGTGAGATTGTAAATTATGTCACAGAATTAAATCATGAGCTTTCTTTCTCTGATTATGCAAGAAAGCATATAGATAAGCTTATTGGAAGAGGTCAGGAACGTACCTCACGAAACTACAAGTGGGCTTTGAACCATATGGAGAGATTTGCCGAAACAGATAACATTTTGTTTTCTCGTCTTACATCTGCTTTTCTTAACAGATGGATTGAGTCACTTTCCACTACCAATCGTTGTAAAGAGCAGTACCCCGTTTGCATTCGTGAGGTTTATAAAGCTGCAATGAAGGAATATAACGATGAAGAAAGAGGCATCGTTAGACTTAAGAATCCATGGGGAAATGTCACGATACCCAGGAGTGATATTCCTGTGAAACGTGCTATTTCAGCAAGTATGTTGAGGAAGTTCTTCAATGTTGTTCCTGATAGAAGTAGATTCACCCATCCTCTTATGGAGGTTGGTCAAGATGTTGCTTTAATTTCATTCTGTATGTGTGGGCTGAATGCTGTTGACATCTTTAATGCGAAAAAAGATCAATATGTCAATGGAATTTTTCACTATGAACGTCAGAAGACGAGAATGAGCCGTTCAGACAAAGGTTACTTTGAAATACGTGTTCCTGAATTTCTGAAACCTACTTTTGAGAAATATCTCTCCAGAAAAGTCGGTTCTCCATGGTTATTCAACTTTCATGATCGATTGTCAACTTCTGATTCCTTCAGTGCCAATGTGAATATCGGCATCAAACAGATTTGGGAAAAGGTTGACCCAAACTTCAAAGCCTCTTTATATGCATTCCGTCACAGTTGGGCTACCATTGCTCAAAATGAATGTGGTGCAACTATGAACGAAGTTGACTTTGGTCTTAACCATTCAACAAATAAAATGGCCAAGGTCTATGTGCAGGTGGATTACACCCCAGCATGGATTCTTAATGAGAAAGTAATTGATTTTATCTTCTTCACTGACAAAGAATCAAAGTTTGTTGAGAAAGAAGATAAGACATTTGATAGAATATCTAAGTATAATAATATACGCGCAGAGGCATTTGTGATGGGAAAGAAGGTTTGTGCATTAGAAGATACGGGATTTACCAATGTTGATCAAATCATGGATAAACTTACAACACTCCTTCCTAAGAAAATCAAGAATGCCCGTGTCCAGTTCAAGATTACCAATGTAGATAAGAATCTAACTCAAATGTATCAAAGGCTTGTTCGTTAATAAAGAATCCACAGGACATGCTTCATACAAAAGGAACTCAGGTATGGCAGTAGGCCGTATCTGAGTTCCTTTTGCATGTTGAGTATGATTACAAAATGAAGTTTTGCTGTACACTTGCCAACTCCTGTAGGTCAACGAGTTTATATCGCTTTTTGCCTGGAGATATTCTGCAAGGTTGCAACTTGCCACTTTTTTTCCATCTTTCTACGTCAGCTCTACCAAATAGCCTGTAAGCTTCAGCTTGACTAATCTCCATCTGTCCTTTCTCTACTTGATGCATTCTTAATGCAACTTTTGTTGCCAGTAGGTCAACGAACTTTTCGAATGTGACAGATTGGTCTGCAAATTGGAGTACCGAATTGTCGTCCATATATTTTATGATTTAATTACAATGATAAGGAGGGCCTACCTCCGTGCATGAATGAATTCTGCTGCAAAGGTAGCCCCAACTAATCATTTGCTGACATATAGCGACTATATAGGATTTCTTATATAGTTGTTATATCGCTCTCTAATTTGCAGTTTGTGAAACTGCTTTCATTTTAAAGACTTTCTTTCAGTCTTAACACGAAACTTCTGCAAGTGGATTCAAACCCAACCTCTTCGTCCTTCAGGTTGGATTTCTTCTTCTTTCCAAGCTTTGGATTCTTTGCTTGTGAAAGGCTGCAACGCAGCTGGCTTGCTCGAAGCGGCTCATTGTTTGCTGAAGAAGATAGAAGTTTGTTCCTCTCCAGGATCATTTGCCATTGGAAAGGCAAAAGACCATGTTCACGGAGAGCACCAAAGAACAAGGCAACGTTTCTGTTGTTGTTTGCTTGTAGCGGTCTTTGGAGCCTACACTCGAACAAATCCCTCATGATTTCTTCAGTAACCTCAGTCCTGAACAAGCTGGTGGCTGTTACAAACTCGGTAATACGAGCAATCTGCTCATCAGAGAAGTGAGCAAGAAACTCAGCCTTTTGCTCTATGCTCTTTCCTGTGTTGAACAGATGCAGCATCTGCCGGTAGTCATCCTCCTCAAACTTGTCTTTTGAGAAGAAGACATCTACAAGGTCACGACGCTCTTCAAGTAATTCAACGACTTCGCAGACATGC
>JAILKU010000054.1 GCA_024693505.1 Bacteroidaceae bacterium
CTTCCTCATATTCGATAAGAACGCTCTCGGTTTGCCAGGCGCTGTCGCCCTTATGCTGGTGCATGCCCATCTTCCAAAGGTGGCGGTAACCGTTGTGACTGCTTACCACCATACCGTTCTCGTTCTGAACAGTAGTGCCACTTTGCAAGTAGAGCCAAACTGCCACCTTGCTGCCGTCGAGTGGCTGCTGCTGGATGATGCTTATGGAAACCTCCGTCTCCTTGCGCATGTATGGCAGCTGGTTCGTGCTGTCGCTCAGGAAGTAGCGCTTCAGTATATAGTGTGCGCCCCGGAACTCTGGCAGGGCAGGAATCATGTCTTCTGCGGCATAGACTCGTTTCAGTTGTTCCTGGAAAGGTTCTCTGCGCGGTTCTACATGCATCATTATATGCCATTCCGCTACGCCGCCCTCGGGTGCGAAGGCTGCGGTTTCCAGGGTTATTCCAAGTTCTTCAATGTTCTTTTTACTAAAATTCATTTGTTTTTACGTCTTTTCGGTTGCAAAGGTACGGATAAGCGAGTGAAAATCCAAATTTATTTGAGTTTTTCCAAGCGAAAGTACTTTCGAGCGAAGCTCAAAGGTACGGATAAGCGAGTGATAAACAAAATAAAAAGATTTTTATTTTTGCTTATCCGAGTGGAAGTACTTTCGAGCGAAGCTCAAAGGTACGGATTAACGGGAGAAAAGCCAAATTTATTAGGGTCTTTCCGAACTGAAGTAGTTTCGACTGCATATTATAAGCTATTTATCCACTCGTCAATCAGGTTCTTTACGTCTTCCAGGCTCTCCTTGAACTGGCTGCTCAGCACTTCCGTATGGTTGTAGTTGAGTAGATTCTCACCCCCTTCGTGCAAAATCATCCTGAGCAAAGAGCCTTCAGCGTCGCCGCTGACGATTCGTGTATAGCCTGGCTTTTGCGAACTGGGCACGTCGATGAGCTGCTGCAGGGCCATTCCGTCCGTAAGGTCCAGCGTGCCGGCTTTGCGTCCGTTACCTCCGTGGCATTGGATGCAGGCCTGGTTGAAGATGCCCTGTTGCATGAATCCCGATAAACCTACATCAATTCGTCCCAGGTCTATGTCGATTGTGTCCACTCTACCCTTATACGCCTCCAGGCTGACGGTCCTGAAGGTGACGATGCGTTTGCGCAGGGTATTCGTGACGGCCAGTTCCATCGTTGAGATGCTGTTGCTGACATTACTCACCACCATTTCCATCTCCTCGCCATTCATTGAGGCTAAGGGAATGGGGCGCTGCAGAACGGCATAGCTGCTCTGGTCCGAGAAGCCGGCCAACACAATGCCGTAGCCCGTCTCTTCCCAGTCGTCCTGACTGCTGAGCTGCGCCCTGAACCTGAGGGTCAGTCCGCCGCTGGCTGTGCTGTAGCCGTGTTCCTCTATATCGCCCGAGTCGCAAGCCGTCAGGCAGAGGGCCAACAGGAAGATGCTGATAGCAAAGATACTACTTTTCCTCATCACACCACTCCTTCTTCTTTTAGAAACTATACTGCAACTGCACACAGGCCGAATGGGTACTGATGCCCAAGTCGTCATTGTCTCGGTCCAACTGCGTCTCATGCCCGTATCGTCCTGTAAACTGGTACATCGCGCTGAGCTTCAGGTTGCACTTGTTGATATAGTAGTTCACCACTGCAGCGGGCATGTTCAGGAACCCGTCCTTCCCGCTGCTGTTGCGGTCCATGAAGTCGTAGCGGGCACCCACCTGCAGGTAGTCGGTGCAGAAAAAGCCCAGCTGAGCATAGGCTCCCCAGTAGTTGAAGGTCTGGTCTATCTTCTGTCGCTCGGTGAATCCTACATGCATCCAGTAGCCTTCCGCTGCTACGTACCAGCGGTTGTAAAGCATCGAGAACTCGGCACCCAATCGTCCGTCGTTGGTACTCTCGCTTTCGCTCTCCACGTTCAGTCCGCCGCTCACCCCAAACAGCATGTGGCGCCCACTGAGCATGTGATTGTTACCCTGCGTGGCGGGCATCTGTCCCCAGGGCATGAAGGTCAGTCGGCCTGCATAGAGCAGACTGGGGATGTGCCAGTCGTCCGAGAACGTCTTGGTGGCGGTGTTTACAGCGGCGCCCGAGCCATTGAAGAGTCCTGCCTCGTAGCCCATCAGCCAATGCCGGCGGAATCCCTCGGCCTGCATCTCATCGCGCTTGCCCAGTGCGGTTACACCATGAAACTCGAAGCCCAGGTCGAAACCCGTGCCGATGTTCGGAGCTACGGCATTCAGCGTGTGAGGCATGATCACTCCCGCTGTCAGCGAGTTGGGCAACAAGGGGAAGAGTGTCTCGCCCAGGGTAGTCAGATAGGCATGAGTGAAGGGGGTCTTGAACTTACCGGCCCGGAATCGTGCAGCCGGGTTTATCTGGTAGTCCACCCAGGCCTGTTGCAGCACATTGCCGCCCGTTGCAGCGGCGTTTATGCTCAGGTTGTAGTCCAGTCGGCCGAATGTCTTTCCCGTAAAGCCCAGGATGGCATACGGAATGGCGAATCCGCTGTTCGCTACGTTATCCTGGTTATAGGCCTTGTCCAGACCCTCGTCATCATAATAGTTCAGGCTTGCCCTTGTCTGCACGAACAGATAGGGCTTGAAGACGAACCTTCCGTCGCGGCTCTGCAGGGTGAAGCCGCGGTTGTCGGCAATACCCAGCACACCGTTCTCCATGTCGATGTGTCCGGGTTGCCGGTTGCTTTCCATGTTATACTTCTCATAGACGACGCCTTTTCCGCTCGTCTCTTCTTCCGTCTCGGCCATCACAGGCAAGGCGGCAATAGCCATCAAGGCCAGTAAACGATATCTCATCTTCTTATTCATTTTTCTTTATCTTCTTTTAGAGAGATTCCAGGAACTTCACCAGTGCGCTGCGGTCTTCCCTCGTCATCTTTGCGAACAGGTTCTTGCTGGCCTCGCCCTCTCCGCCGTGCCACATAATAGCCTCGGTCAGGTTGCGGGCCCTTCCGTCGTGCAGGAAGTAGGTATGGGCGTTCACCTTCTCCTGCAGGCCGATGCCCCAGAGCGGTGTGGTGCGCCATTCATTCCCGCGGGCCAGTCCGCTAACATAGTTGTCGTTCAGTCCAACCCCCATTATCTCGCTGCCCATGTCATGGAGCAGGAAGTCGCTGTAGGGGTGAATCGTCTGGTTGCCAAGCCAGGGCAGCTCCGTGCCGTTCAGCAGCTTAGCGCCCCGGGGTTGGGTGTGCAGGGTTGTTACGTGGCACAGGTGGCACTTGGCCTCATAGAACTTCTTCTCGCCCAGGGCGATGTAGTCGCGCTCGCTTATCTGGCGGCCTTCGTAGGTCACCTTCGTATTGGCTGAGCCAAGCCGACGGGCCGGTACGCCCAGGCCGTGCAGGTAGAAGTCCACATCCTCCATCTCCTCCGTACCGATGTCCAGCTTGTCATAGAGCAGGCCCATCATGGAGCCCTCCTCCATCTGTCGCTGTCCCTCGCATATCTCCTCGGGATAGCGGCTGTTGGTCACACCCATATCGCTCGAGAAGCCCAGCTCCACCGTCAGGTCGGCGTGCTGTGCCTTGTTGCCGCTCAGACCGAGCTGCTTCACGCCGCGTTCCACGATATAGTTGCAGCGTCCGCTGATGCCGTACTCGGGGTAGTTGCTGCGCCGCGCCAGTTCCTCTATCTCGTTTCGGTCCAGGGCCATCATCTGGCCCATTCCCACGTGGCGAAGGGGAATGCGCACCGTGCAGAACAGCTCATCGGGATTGATGGGATCGGAGGTGTTGCCGTAGTTGGCATACCAGTCGGTGACGGTGTATTGCGGATAGGCCAGTTCGTACGTTTCGCCGTCGGGGAACTGGAACTGCCGGTAGTGCCATCTGCACTCCAGCTTACCCTCTGCCGTTACGCCCATGATACTCTGGTCGTGAATGACACGACCGTAGTTCTGGAAGAAGGCACCGTTCTTGCGAGTCACATAGACCAGCATACTGCTGAATCCGTACTGGCCGGAGCCATAGACGGGAGTGCCGTCGGGGTCTGTACCCGTCTGGGTCCAGAGGGCCGGCTTGGTACGTCCCGCATTGCGGTGGCACGAGCCGCAGCTGTAGCCTGCATAGACGGGTCCCAGTCCGTTGCCCGAGTTCATCGGGTTGTCGTAGAGACGGTCTCCGTGGGTGAAGCGCCTCTCGTTGGCCGGGACATTGGCCACCCAGTCGGCATCCGTATCATAGGCGAAGCTGGAGTTCTTGAAGACCGTAGAGGTGCCGGCCGAGAGCGTGTAGCCATCGGGCACCTCTATGTCCGTTACGTCCAGAAGGTCGTCATTCTCGCAGCCCCAAAGCGTCAGTAGGACGAGGCATGAGAGGGATGATCTTCGGATAAGCCGAATCAAAATACTATTTATCATTAGAACATTTACTATTTACTATTTACCATTTCCAGTCGAGCGCAGCTCAACAATGAACAATGGACAATGACCTTCGGTCGAGCCTGCTCCCGCTCGGAAAAGCTGATGCAAGCATCACTCTCCTCTCGCTTAATCGCAGCCTTGGACAATGAGCAATGGACAATGGACAATGGACAATGGACTGTCAATAGCTTCTCGGCCTGCCGTTCTTGAAGAGCAGGAACTCCAGAGTATGGAATCCGCGAACATTCTGCACGGCCTCGATGTCCTCGTTGTCCTCGTCGTATTCGCCTTCCCACTTGATGAGGTCCTCTATCTTTCCGCTGCTCATCACTTCCTTGATGGCATCCACATCCAGGGGCCAGGAGTCCATGTTCGGATCCAGGCCCAGGTCGGCAACCGGACCGAAGAGGAAGGCCTCGCTGGTCTCCCAGGGTGTGCGGGCAGCCATCCAGGCCTTGGCGGCCGCCTCGAAGTGGGCCGTGGTGGGCTGTGTGCGCAGGGTGCTTACAGCCTGCCGGAGGGCAACCGTCTTCTGGGCCAGATCTTCATAGGTGGGCTTCACCACGTTCTCAACGTAGGCTTCCACAATCGGCTGCAGCTCGGCATCGTTCTTGGCCGCATTCACAGCCGTCTTCACCTGGTTCTCCAGCACATCCACCAGCTGGGCGCAGGCATTCATAGCAGCCACTACGGTCGGATTGCCGATATGACTGCGGAAGGGAGCCGTCATACCCGTCTTGATGGCATTGTACGCAGCGTCTATCCGGGCCTTTGCCTCGCTATAGACGTTCGGGTTGTTCTTCTTCAGGTAGCTGGCTATCGAGTTCGCAGCCTCCGTGTTGTTGCGCGTACCGTTGAAGGCGTTGCGGATAGACTGAATATTGTTGGCATAGTCGTCGATGGAGTGGAAGCTGTACCACGACTCAACGGCATAGACGGCCTCGGTATAGTGGCCCTTCTCCCACAGGTCGCGCGGCTCGCCTATCTTGGCCGTACCCACCTCGCTGGCTATGTCGATACAGCCGTCCACCACCTGCTCCAGGCAGCTCACGGCACTGGTATAGGGCGCTTTGCTATGCGCCTTGAACGTCTCGGCAAAGGCACCTTCGCCCTTGTAGTCTTCCAGCCAGGCCTGACGCAAATCGCCGGCATCCTTGGCCAACAGGTTGGCTACAGCCTGCGCATAGAGCGTCCAGTTGCCTATGTTGGCGCTCGATACGTCCAGGTTGTTGTCGTTGATAGTCACTTCGGCAGTCCCCTCGGGGATCTCCTTCTCGTCGTCGCTACTGCAGGCGCAGAAGCCTGCACTCAGGGCCATCGTGCCCAGTACAAATAAATACTTTTTCATGTGTCTTTTACTTATTGTTAATGATTAATAATTTTTCAGGTTCAGTCTGTTGTCGGCCAGGAACCAGCCCGTGAAGGCCACGCCCAGGGCGAACTCGTTCTCGCCGCGGTAGTTGCCGCCGCCGATGCGCCGCTTCGTATAGTCGGCCTTGATGATCAGACTGGGCAGGGGACGGTAGTTCAGGCCCGCCACCCACATAGACGTCTTCAGCCTGGGGTCGGCGCCCTTCAGGTTATATGCATCCACCTCAACGCTCTCCTGCGCATTGTAATACTCGTAGCGCACGAAGGGAATCAGGTCGGGCATACGGTCGTCACAGACCCAGTTCCTGAGCCTGAGTCCGCCCTCCGCCCCGTAGCTCACGGCCCGCTTGGCGATGGGTGTCAGCCGGCTGTAGGGCGAGTTGTTGCTCTGCCGCACATTTTTGGCGCTGAGCTGCGTGCTGTTGCCCACATGCCCGCTCAGGATATTGCCGCGCACGATGAACCAGGGGTGCTGGTACTGCGCATCCACCGACCACAGGCCAACGGGCACGCTGAAGCTGTAGGTCTGCGGCTTGTCGCTGTTCGAAGCCGTGTTGTGGCAGTAGTAGTACGAGGCGCCCATCCTGAGACCCGGCACGCCGCGCCAGTTCAGGCGGGCCACGTAGGCCGGACTCGTGAAGTTATCCACCTCGAAGAGGCCCTGCTTGCCGCCTGCCACCCAGGTGTTGCGGTCGAAGCCGTTGGCGTTCAGGCCCGCCACCACCATCGCCTGGTAGTCGAACGAGGCCCATCGCCTGCCCGCCTGACCCAGCAGCTGCAGGCCCGTCTCGTGCCACGTATTGGGAATCAGGCTCGTCTCGCCCTCGGGTCTTACCGTACCGAAGAAGTTGACGGGTTCGTGGTGCGCGTTGTTCAGGCCTACGGGCACAATCAGGTGACCGGCCCGTACGCTCAGCGCGTTGTTCAGGCGGTAGGTGATGTGGAACTGCTCCAGGGCCACCTCGCCGCCCTTCTCCACCTCCGTCTCGTACTCGCCGTTCTCGGTGTTCTCAAGCTCGTAGGTCGTGCCCGTGCCTCCGCTCTCGAACTCAATCTCGACGCCCAGCAGCCAGTGGCGGTTGAACTTATAGTCGCCGGCCAGTACGAAGCGGGGAATCGAGATGGTGTTGCGGTGCATGCTGCTGTTGCCAGTGCTCGTGCCGCTGAAGCGGTTTATGCCGTAGTTCTTGAACGCCGCCACTGCCTCGCCATACCCGCCGATGCGGTATCGGCCGAAGGAGTCGTACTCCGTGCTGTCTGCGTTCCACTGGGCCAGGGCACTGCCTCCCATCATCAGGGCAGCCGCCATTCCGGCCATTCGCCGGTTCATCCTATTCATCTTCATTCGCTATACATTATTATATTATTATATTCCAGGCGCTTAACCTTATGGTTTTTTGCCGCTGCAAAGGTACGCCGATTCCCCAAACCCCGCAATACACAAAAAATATGATTTTGATGCAGGCAGCCCTCCCTGCTCATACCTAAAATTGGTTATCGCAAATGCAAAAATCGGAGCAGCGAGAGGAATGTCATTATGAATTATGAATTGTGAATTATGAATTGAACTAAATGCAAAAATGCAAAAATGCAAAGACCTCAATGCATTGCTGCACTGAGGTCTCCGCTTTTTCGTCCGCCATCTCCTGTCAAATTGGCCTGATGGTGATGACCCGATCGTAGGCGGCAGGCTTCACCCGGTATTCGTCGAGGACATAGATGCAGGTGCAACCCACACCTGTAGTGGCGTAGTCGAGGTTGAGGGTGTAGCGGTCTGCCTGCGGCTGCAGCTGATAGGTAAACTGGCTCTTTGTCAGATTGTCTGTCGAGAACTGATAAGCATTGAAGTTGAAAAGCTCGTTCATGGATATCTGCACCCCCTTGCCTTCGTTGTTGAGCAACTGCACATAGCGGTTGTCCGTTCGCAGGGCATGATCCTGCGGCATGAGGTAGGGTTCGTACATCTCGCCCACGCGCTTGCTCCAGATGCCCACCTGATAGCCGGTCTTACGGTCGGGATAGTTCTCTTCGGGGCCGCGTCCGTACCAGGTAATACGGTCGAACTCATTTGCCACCGAGGTGGTAAAGCCGATGCGCGGAAGAATCTCGGGCAACTTGCCGTTCGGACTCATGTGATTGTGTATCCGGACCGTTCCGTCGTCGTAGAAAGTATAGGTGTAATCGAGCATAAACCCAGCAAACTGCACACCCGAGATGTAGAGGTCGAGGGCACCATAGGAGGATGCGCCCACCTGCACAAACTGGCTGACGGTGACGGTGGTTTCGTGCCGGTTCCGGTTGAGGCGTACTGCTGTCGGGCGGGCAAGCAGCTGGTTCACGCCCCTGGAATACCACAGGGTGGCCACCTGATTGCCATAGCCCTCGGCATAGCCCCCATTGACGCGGAATGCATCCCACGAATCGAACTCGTTGGCGATGGGAGCACGCCAGAGGTTGAAGGTGACGGGTGCCTTGAGCACAGATCTTCCGCCGACTTCTATCTGCTCGAGATTGCCCGTCTGCTTGCTGATGACATAGCTGAAATCCTTGCCGCTAATCTTGATTTGACTGTCGTCTTCCCGGGCCTGGACATGCCCGGAGGAGAGCTGTGGCAACGGAGCCGGGAGGTTCCACGAGGAGAGCTCCAGCTGGTCCCATGCCACTTCATGACCCGCCTTTGCCCATAGCTCGTCTTTCTTCAGAGTGGAGGTGACAAGGAGGCGATACTCCTTTCCCGCCACAAGGGCCGGCTTATGGTAGGGTATCCTGACGGATTGGGTCTGCTGGGGAGATGCCGAGAACTGGATGTCGCCCTCTTCCACAACCTCGTTGTCGGCCGTCAAAGCCCAATGGGAAGCATATTGAGTGAGGTCGGTGAAGAACAGGCGGTTGGTCACCTCCACCTCGCCTGTCTCGGCATCGAGCAGGCGGACGCTGACGGGCTGGGTGGTCCACTTCATCTGTTTCATCTCCGGCTGCACGGTACGATCCGGCCAGATGCTGCCGTAGGTGCGCATATTGCCGCCAATCGTGAAGAATGTGCCTTCGTCGCCATTGCCGTCGAATGTGAGGTAGAGGACGGCATCCTCGGCCTTTCCCTCCCCGTCGGCCAGACACTTGCCGTATATCGCCACGTTGTCCATTTCGGCATCGGCGGTGTAGATGGTCTGAGGGTCTTGGGCATGATTGCCTGCATACCTGCCGATATTGACGGGGTATGGGAAATTGCTCAGCACACCGCGCTCGCCTCCGCCATTGCCGCGCCTGTTGTCGCCGCTTTCGTCCGGTGCAGTCGTCTCTGTGCCCTTGAGCTGCCCGTCGATGAAGAGCTTCATCTCCCTGCCGTCCCACGAGGCAGTGACATGATGCCAGTTGCCAGTCCAGCTGGCCGGCAAATCGACAGTAAGCGCATGCTTCACGCCCGAGTGCAGATAGAACTGGAGCTTGTCGGCTCCCTTCTGCACAACGCCGAACTGCGTGTTGCCCTTTGTCACGTAGGGCGCTCCCTCGTAGGCGCCGCTCAGCTTGCCGGGCCTGACATCGAAACTGATGGTCAGCGCCCTGCCCGACAGTTCAACATTGCTGCTGCGATAGACTTCCACCCACTCATCGTGTCCGCTCAGATGCAGCACGCCCTTTTCCACCCTCGAATTGCCCATGAGGTGGACAGGTGTGTCGTAGGGCGAACTGTCTTTCAGCGGACGGATATGCTCTGTGATACCGGGATTGACAAAATCCCAGATGGCACCTCCCATGAGGCGCGGATGGCGGCGGATGACGGCCCAGTACTCGTCCAGCCCGCCGCCTGCATTGCCGGCCACCGACAGGTATTCGTCCATGAACGAGGGACGGGGGTCTTGCGACTCGGGCACCAGGGCCGTGTTCATCTCCAGCTCATAGGGAGCCGGATAGCGCGGACCGATGATTTCCTCGCCGGGATGGGCATAGGCATTGCCGCCATACATGAAGTAGCGCGTGGGGTCAAGCCGTTTGCCTTCCCTGATTACGTCGGTGATCAGCGGTCCCTCGCCACTCTCGTTGCCTGCACTCCAGAAGAGGACACAGGGGTGGTTGCGGTCGCGAAGCACCATCTTCTGCACACGCTCCAGGTACATTCCGCGGTACTTCTGGTCGTTGGAGATGTATTCCGAGGCATGCGCCTCAGTACCGGCCTCGTCGATGATATAGAGCCCGTATTCGTCAGCCAGCTCCAGATACTTGTTCACAGGGGGGTAGTGCGAGGTGCGCACGCCGTTGAAGTTATGCTGCTTCAGTATCTCCATGTCCTTGCGGATGGTTTCTTCGTTCATGACATGCCCCAGTTCGGGATGCTGCATGTGGGTGTTGGTGGCGTTTATCTTGATGGGCTTGCCGTTCAGATAGAAGGTCTGGTGGCGAATCTCCGTCTCCTTGAACCCCATTCTGCTGCTGATGTCCTGCATCACCCTGCCCGCCTCGTCCAGCAGTTCGAGCTTGAGCCCATAGAGCACGGGCGTCTCGCACGTCCATTTGTCCGGGTTGGGAACGAGCGAAGACAATTCAACCGACTTCTTTCCCCTGCCGTCCATCGCGAAGGGTTCGGAAAGCATCTCCTTCACCTTGTTGCCCTTCGGATCTGTCAGCGTAGCGCGGACGGCATAGGAGGCTCTCGCATCCTCATATTTTTTCACGTCGACATTCACCTTCAGGGTGGCATCTCTGTACTGGTCGTCAAGGTCTGTGGTGACATACCAGTCGAAGAGCCGGGTCTTGGGCGTAGCATAGAGCGTCACATCATCACAGATGCCCGCCAGCCGCCAGTAGTCCTGACCTTCCAGATAGTAACCGTCGCAATACTTCACCACGCAGACGGCGAGCATGTTCCTGCCCGGCTTCAAGTAGGACGTCACGTCATATTCTGCAGGTTCCTGTCCGCCCTCGTTGTAACCCACCTGCCGGCCGTTCAGCCAGACAAAGGAGCCGCTCTGGGTCTTCTCCATACGCAGGAAGACCTGCCGTCCCTTCCACGAAGAGGGCAAGGTGAAGGTCTTCCGGTAGGCACCGGTCGGGTTATAGTCCCTCGGCACAAAGGGAGGATTGGCCTTGAAGGGGGCAGGCACATTGCGGAACTGCGCATCGCCGTACCCCAGCATCTCCCAGTTGCTTGGCACGGGAATGGTGTTCCACTTGCCGTCCTTGAAATCTGTCCTGAAGAAATTCTGCGGCACCTCCTCGGGGGTGTTGGCAAAGAAAAAGCGCCAGTTGCCGTTTAGCGACAGATGCTCGGCGGCAAGGTAATAAGCGTGTCCCTCCTCCTGGTTCTCCTCAAAGACCGACGTGTTCTCTATATAGTCATAGAGGTGTTCCAGATACTGCGCATTCATCTGTAGCGAACAGGCTGCGAACAGGCAGAAAGTAAGTCTCTTAACGTTCATATTGTAGCTTTATATTAATGAAAGACAATTAAGTTGTCTGCAAAGATACGTACTTTTTCCCACTCTCCCAAATTTCCTGCCGATTATATTCCATTTCTTCCAATCCATGACAAGTACAAAAAACGCAAATGCAAAAATGCAAAAATGCAAATTTTTGTGTACTTCCCTGGAAAAAGCTGAATGGTTCTTACCTTAGCCCTGCCTTAGGTTGAACGGATTCCGGGCATCTTTTCCATTAGCCCTACCATAGGTTGAACGGATTCTCTCTTAGCCCTTGTTTTCCTTGAACGCCTTGCGCGGAAGACCATACAAGCGTTTCCAGGGGCTGCAATCCAGGATAATATTGCAATATTGCATTGCATTTGATTTTTTCTTCAAACCGTGGAGGCCGGTATCAGTAAGAAGTATACTTATTATTTAATATATATTATATATAATATATTAATATATAGATATTTATATATATTATTATAATTAATTATTATCAATAAGCTAACTATCCCTCCATCCGCTAATTTCCGGAAAAAGTGAATGCAATGCAATATTGCAATATGACTGTCCCGCTCGGTTCAAATCATTTCAGCTTTTGGAACGTAAAAACGCTGTATCGTGCCGTATCGCGCCTTATCGCTCCATATCGTTCCATATCGCGCCGTATCGCGCATCGCGCAAAATAAATGTTGTACCTTTGCACCAGAAAAACGTGGACGGCGGCTCGACTTAGTCCGGACAACATCAGAGCTTCCCCACATACCCCACAAAGGTCGGTTACCATATAACCAGTGTTCTTTGACTTAATGATACAAACAGACATTTCCTGCAGCAGGCGGCAGTAATTTTTACTAGACCCGCCTCGCGTAAGAGAAGACCCTCCCCCAGCCCATCCATCGTCGCGAATGGGGATTCGCTCCCCTTTGTGGGGCCGGAACCACATTCAGTGGTTCCTCTAAAGACCCCAGTCGCCCTTGTAGGGAGGGGAGGAGAATGCTGGGGAAGCTGGAAGCTCAACTCCTGGAGCAGGAAGCAAGGGCGCCAGGAGCAGGAATCAAGGGTGCCAGGAATAGGAAGCAAGGGCGGGGAATGGGCTGGCGCCATGGATACTCTCTAGCGAAAACTGTTTTGCAAATTTGACCTACGGTCTAAAATCGACGCGACTGATTGCATCGAGCCTGCTTTCGCTCGGGATAGCTCAAACTAGATTGAGTTCCTCGAGCTCAGTCGCGACTCGGCAGTTTTTAAGCAAGCTTAATACTGCTCTCGCTGCTTCTTCGCTTGGCTCTCCTCTCGCTTAATCGCAGCCTTTGGGATAGTTCATGCAAGCATGACTCTCCGCTCGCTACACCGATTTTTGCATTTTTGCATTTTTGCATTTTTGCATTTTGATTTCATCGAGTCTGTCCCCGCACAACGGCAGGCTATTCGAAACTGATAAAGAAAATTGCATCCTTATATGAATAACATGGCAAAGGCTTCAGGACTGGCAACACAAGGTGTCCGCCCAGCAACAAAAAAGACTGAACTCCGGAGCAACATTTTACAGCCGGAGGAGTCAGCAAGTGCAGGTCCCTGGAGTCAGCAAGTGCAGCCCGGTTGGAGGAATATCTTTGTTTTACTCTCGACTTTTCGTATCTTTGAGACTTCGCCTCTAAGATACTATCGCTCGGGAATTAAAATAAAAATGATTTTTTATTTTGTATTTCGCTCGCTAAATCGTATCTTTGCACCCTGAATCCGTAAAAACTGACAAGTAAGATGAGAAAGTGGTATTTTCTGGCCCTGCTGCTAACGGTGTTTGCCGTGAATTGCGAGGCGAAGGGGCCGAGGCGGGCGTTTAGCGTCATTCAGATGACCGACCCGCAGTTCGGTTTCATCGACTACAAGGGTACGTTCTCCCTGGCGCCCGAGAAGGCGCTGATGGACAAGGCGGTGAAAATCATCGGCGAACGGAAACCGGCCTTTGTAGTCTGCACAGGCGACTTCGTGCACCTGACGCAGAACGACTCCGCCACGAAGGTCTATGAGGACTATATCGGGCAGATCAGGCGGGCCGGCACAAAGGTGTATATGGTGCCAGGCAATCACGACCTGCCTAAGGTGGACGAGGAGCACATGGCATACTACCACCAGCACTTCGGCGCGGACCGCTGGGCATTCAAATACAAGGGCTGTGCCTTCATCGGCCTCAATTCGAGCATCATGCAGATTGGCTCGCCCGAGCAGGAGGCAGAGCACTTCGCCTGGCTCGAGGGACAGCTGAAGAAGATGCGCAAGTGCCGCTACAAGTTCATCTTCATGCACATCTCCTTCTTCACGAACAACATGGACGAGGCGGAGGAGTACTTCAACCAGCCGAAGCCCATCCGCGAGAAGTACATGAGGCTGCTCGACGCGTACGGCGTGAACGCCGTCTTCTGCGGCCATCTGCACAGGAATGCATACGGGAGATACAAGGACGTCGAAGTGGTCACCTCGAACGCCGTGGGGATGGACCTGACGGGCGAAGACCGGCACGGCATGACGCTGATAGAGGTCACGCCATCGGGCTACAGCCACAAGTACATGACCTTCGAGGAGTTCCAAGAGCAAAGAACGGAAAAACATAACTAATAAACAAAGAAGAGAAACATGCAAGAAAAAGCTCGTTTACTGATGTTGTCGGGCATGCTGGGACTCAGCGTCCTGGCTATGGCTCAGACAACCGTGAAAGGCCGATTGGTGGACGCCGAGACCGGTGAACCGCTGATGGGTGCCTACGTAAAGCTGCAGGGCGAACAGGCTACTGCAGTAACCGGCACGGAGGGTGAGTTCACCCTCAGTAATCCCAGGAAGCATCGCGAGATGACCGTTTCCTACATGGGATTCAAGACCACGAACTTCGTGATTAACAAGAGCGGCGACATGGGTACCCTGCAACTGGAGCCCGCCGACATCAGCCTGGAGGGCGTCACCGTGACCGGGACCCTGGGCCTGGACCGCAAGACACCCGTTGCCCTGAGTACGGTCTCTGCCGAGGAAATCGAGGAGAAACTGGGCACTCAGGAGTTCCCCGAGATGCTGAAGACGACACCGGGCGTGCACGCCAACAAGCAAGGCGGCGGATGGGGCGACTCGGAGATCTACATGCGCGGCTTCGACAACACGAATGTGGCAACGATGGTGAACGGCGTGCCCATGAACGACATGGAGAACGGCACGATCTACTGGAGCAACTGGGCAGGCATAGGCGACGTGACGCGCACCCTGCAGACGCAGCGCGGACTGGGCGCCTCGAAGGTGAGTGCGCCGAGTGTGGGCGGCACCATCAACATCATCACCAAGACGCTCGAGCAGAAGCGCGGCGGCTCGGCCACCTACCAGATGGGAAACAACGGCGCCAACAAGATAAGCTTCAGCGTATCGACCGGAATGAGCAAGAAGGGCTGGGGCCTGACCCTGCTCGGCACCCATAACTGGGGCGACGGCTACGTAATGGGCACCGACTACAAGGGTTACACCTGGTTCATCTCGGCTGCCAAGCGCTTCAACGAGGCCCACACCCTGAGCTTCACCGGCTTCGGAACCCTGCAGGAGCACGGACAGCGCACCAGCTCGGCCAACTACGGTCCCCTGACCATTGCCGAATGGCAGCGCGTAGAGGCCGAGTACGGCGTGAAGGACTATCGCTACAACCCCACCTTCGGCTACCATCACGGTGAGAAATACAACGACGCGCACAACAAGTACCACAAGCCCCAGCTCTCGCTGAACCACGACTGGACCATCAACGAGAAGAGCAGCCTCTCCACCGCCCTCTATATGAGCATCGGACGCGGTAACGGCTCGACGGCCGAGGGACACGGCGCAGGCACCTATACCGATTTCTATGGTGCTAGCAACGGACTGGTGAAGAACACGTTCCGCACGGCCGACGGTTTCTTCGACTACGACGCACTCTATGCCCGCAATGCCGCCAGCGACGAGGGTTCCGTGCTGGCGATGTGCAAGAGCGTGAACGACCATCTGTGGACGGGCCTCATCTCCACCTATTCCAACAAGTTCGGACAGTACGTCGACTTCTATGGCGGCCTGGACTTCCGCTACTACAGGGGTGACCACAGTACCGAGATTACCGACCTCTTCGGCGGCAGGTACTTCATGGACGACCAGGACCGCAGCAGCGTGCTGGTGAACAACAACGCCAATGCGGCCAACCCCGGCTGGATCTACAAGAAGCTGGGCGTGGGCGACAAGGTCTATCGCGACTACAGCGGCTTCGTCGTGCAGGAGGGCGTCTTCTCGCAGGCCGAGTTCAACAAGGGCCCGCTCAGCAGCTTCGTGAGCGGTGCGCTCAACAATACCACCTACTGGCGCCGCGACCGCTTCTACTACGACAAGGCACACGAGAAGAGCGGCAACGTGAACTTCTGGGGCGGCAACATCAAGGCCGGAGCCAACTACAACCTGAACGACTACCACAACATCTTCGTAAACGTGGGCTACATCAGCCGCGCACCCAAATTCAACGGAGCATTCATGCAGAGCGTCACCAGCAACGTCATTAACAAGGATGCCAAGAACGAGAAGATTCTCTCCTTCGAGCTAGGCTACGGCTGGCGCTGCAGATGGGCGCAGGTAAAGCTCAACGGCTACTACACCAACTGGATGGACAAGACGATGACCAAGTATCTGACCATGGGCAACCAGGAGACGGGCTATATGAACATGGGCGGCGTGGATGCCCGCCACATGGGCATCGAGCTGGAGGGCAAGATCACACCAGCCCGCTGGGTGGACATCAAGGGCATGCTCTCTCTGGGCAACTGGAAGTGGAACAGCATCGGCGAGGGTTACGTCTATGACGAACACGGACAGGCAGTCGATGCCGACGGCAATCGTGTGACGGCTTTCTCGCAGAACCACGCCCAGGGACGTGTTGACCTGAAGGGTGTTCGCGTCGGCGGCTCGGCGCAGACCACAGCTAGCGTTGGTGTGGACTTCAAAATCGGCAAGGATATCAAAATCGGCGGCGACTGGACATACTATGGCCGCAACTACAGCTACTACAGCCTCTCGGGCTCGAACATCACCGTAAAGCAGAACAGCACAACCGGCGAGTGGACCACAACCACGCCCCAGGACCCCTGGAAGATTCCGAGTGCAAGCCAAATTGACCTGCGCGCCAGCTATAAGTTCAATGTTTGCAGAGATGTGAAGGCTGTCATCTCAGGTACGGTCAATAATCTTCTCGACTACCAGTATATCGGCAAGGCTTACAACAGTTCTACGAGCAGCGCAGCTGCGACAGCCGATAATGTCTACGTTTTCTACAACTTCGGACGCACCTACTCCATACGGCTGAAAATTAACTTCTAACAGACAACAATGAACATGACAATGAAAAGATTTAATATATCCTCCCCTCTGACGGGGATTTGTCGGGGCCTAATGATCATGCTGACGCTCTCGGCATGCGAAGATTACACCGAACATCACTTCGGCACGCGCGAGGAACTCTATCATCCGACCCAGGTGAACAGCCACGAGATCACGCTCGCCGCATCGGACTATGCCTCAGTTGCCAAGAACGAGGCGAACCAGGCTCTGGCCCTAGCTGCCGCCCCGGACAGCTCAGTATATCGTGAACTGCTCTCAGTTGCCGAGAAATGTGCCTTCACGGCCAATATTTCGCCCGAAGAATACCTGCCGGCCATTCTGTCGTCTCTTGTTGGCAGCAATGCCTATTACGCCATGACGGCAGGAAGCTCAATTAAGATCAAATACAATCAGGAGGTGCCCGTCTCGGTCAGCGGTGATGCCTATGTGCCCTTCACCGGCAGCACGATTGCGGCAGGTAAGTACCTACTCGTTCCCCAGGGCGCTGAGCAAGTGCTTACCACCAGCGGGGAGGGCAAGACGTACGGCTACCTCTACCTCAGTGGCAGTACACAGACTCCCACAGCCGTCAGCTTCCTCGCTGAGAAGGCGATTCAGATTGACGACGCCTCGACGGGCTGGCTTTATAGCATAGAAAAGGACGGCAGCAGCTGGCTGATCTGTAATCCCTACGGACAATACCTCTACATGAAGGGGACATTCAATAGTTTCAACTATTTGGAGGACCTGGGCGAGCTGGAGGACGACATGTGGCCATATTGGACTATCACGCCAAACGGCGACGGCACTTGGGACATAGTCAACACCGATAACGAGAAAGTGATGCTGTTTGAGGCCAAACAAAACAGAGCCGGCGCCTATGCGGACAAAAAAGGCACCGATGACTATCTCAACATCCAGCTGTTTACCAAAGGAAGCGTGAATGTGATGAGCACGGAGATCGAGGAGCAGGATATTACGTTTACTTTGGAAGACGAAGGTTGGGGCGCCAAGGGCGACTACCTGAATCAGACTCTCCTCGGCTGGGCGAGCACAAATATGGACGAAGTTTACGCCATGCTGGGCTGGAGCGTTGAATATGAGGGCGGAATTGGCGACCTCAGCTACGTGTTCCGCGCAGATGCCCTTTACGGATTGCGCGCCAGCGCCTACGTCAGCGGCAAATCGACGCAAACTGATGCCATGGCGATCAGTCCGGTGATGAATCTGAAGAAAGCCAAGCAGCCCGTCTTCACGTTCGAGCAAGCTCAGAAGTATGCAGGCTCGCCCGTCACCGATTACCTGAAAATCTATGTCAGTACGGACTACCAGGGACGCGGCGGACGCGCTACTGCCCACTGGACGGAGGTAACGGACCTCGCGGAGGGCGTCTGGCCCGACGGAAGCTCCTGGGACTACAGCCCGATGACGCTTGACCTCTCATCTTATGCCGGCCAGACCAGCGTGGTGGTAGGTTTCCGCTATATCAGCACCGGAGACGTCGTGGGAGCCGACGGCAGCGTCGTTGAGAAGGGCACAGCCGCCACGTGGGAGATCAAGAACGTGCGTTGCGCCGAGCCAGAGGAATAGCCAGATCATCTCCCTGCCTTCTTGGATTCCCAAGGAGGCAGGGAGTATCATATTCTAACGATAACCTTTAAACCAAGCTATTATGAAAAGATTTCTTTCCCTATGCTGCTTCGCGATGGCAGCATTGGCTGGATTATGCCAGCAACCCCGGGCGGAATACCCCCGTCCGCAGTTTGAACGCCACGATTGGGTGAACCTGAACGGGCAGTGGACCTATATCTTCGACTTTGTGGGCTCGGGCCTCGAGCGTCGGTACTTTGACAGCAAGGGATTCGACGCGAGCATCACCGTGCCGTTCTGTCCCGAGAGCAAGTTGTCCGGCGTGGGCTACACCGACTTCATCAATCACATCTGGTACCAGCGCCCGCTCTCCATGCCGGCCGAATGGCAGGGAAAGAATGTCCGCCTGAACTTCGGGGCAGTCTATTACAACTCCGAAATCTACATCGACGGGAAGCTGGCAGGCCGTCATTTCGGCGGGAGCACCTCCTTCTCGCTCGACGTGACGCGCTTCCTGGCAGACGGAAAGGAACACTCGCTGGTGGTCCACGCCTACAGCGATACGCGCACCGCCAAGCAGCCGGCGGGCAAGCAAAACATGCGATATGCCCAGTTCGAGTGTATGTACACCCGTACTACGGGCATTTGGCAGACCGTCTGGATGGAGCCGGTCAGCAACGGGGCCCTTGAGCGCGCGCAGGTGATGACGGATATCGACAATAAGGTCGTCAACATCCAGCCGAAGTTCTATGCGCCCCATAACGGCACGCTGACGGTCTCCCTGCGCGACGGCAAGAAGCTCATTGCACAGAAGACGGTCCGGGCGCAGGACGGACAGGTCATCATGCTCCCGATAAAGTCTCCCCGCCTATGGAGCCCCTCGGATCCCTTCCTATACGACCTCGACTATGAGGTGCGGGACGCTCAGGGCAACGTTTGCGACCAGGTGGCGTCCTATGTGGGCATGCGTAAGATCCATATCGAGGGCAACAAGACGTTTCTGAACAATGAACCGTTCTATCAGCGGCTCGTCCTGGACCAGGGATTCTATCCCGACGGCATTTGGACCGCACCCAGCGACCAGGCACTCAAGCATGACATCGAGTTGTCCCTCGCCGCCGGCTTCAACGGGGCACGTCTGCACCAAAAAGTGTTCGAGGAGCGCTTCCATTACTGGGCTGACCGCCTTGGCTACATCACCTGGGGCGAGGCACCCTCGTGGGGCATGGATGCCAACGACCCCGAGGTGGCGCGGAACTTTATTTCCGAGTGGACGGAGGAGATCGTGCGCGACCGGAACCATCCCAGCATCGTAACGTGGACGCCGATGAACGAGGAATGGTGGCCCGACCGCGTGCAGTTCCCGCGCTTCGTCAGCGACGTCTATGACCTCACCAAGTCGCTCGACCCGACACGTCCGGTATGTGATGTCAGCGGCGGTGTGCATATCAAGACGGACATCTGGACCACGCATAGCTACGAACAGGACCCCCAAAAGCTGAAGGAGCTCATCTATAACGGCGAAAGATGGTTCCAGACACCCAATGAGGCCCCGGGTATCCCGCGACTGAACGTCGGATTCAACCGGGCGACCGACAACAACGTCTATGACTTCCCCAAATACGACGCGCCGACGATGCCTTACATCCTGGATGAGTTCGGCGGCATCAAGTGGGTGAAGGGTCAGGACAAAGAAACGTCCAACAGCAATCAGTCCTGGGGATATGGGGAGCCGCCTCACTCTCTCGAGGAGTTCTACGCCCGTCTTGAGGGTCAGGTTGACGCTCTCATGGCGATTGCGGAGAACGTATGGGGCTACTGTTACACCCAGCTGACCGATGTGGAGCAGGAACAGAACGGTATTTACTTCTACGACCGCAGCGCGAAGTTCGATATGGCGCGAATCCGCGCCATCTTCTCCAAGCGGCCGCAAAACAGTAAGGAGTAGAGTTCACAACGCATAAAACGGAATAAAATGAAAGAGAGACTGGAATCGCTGGACGCATTGCGGGGCTTCGACCTCGTCATGCTGGTCGCGCTGGAGGACCTTGTGTTCAAATTGAAGCCGGCAATCAATGCCGCGTGGTACAGCGACACGATATTGCCGTGGTTTACGCACAAGGAATGGGGTGGCTTCTCGCCATGGGACTTAGTCATGCCGCTCTTCATGTTCATGTCGGGCGTTACCATCCCCTATTCGATGGGAAAGTACCGGGGGAATGGGTCATTGATATACAAACGGCTTGCCCGGCGCTTCGTCCTGCTGTGGATCTTCGGCATGATGGTCCAGGGCAACCTGCTGAGCCTGGATCCGCAGCATATCTACCTCTTCTCGAACACGCTGCAGGCCATTGCCGTGGGGTATCTGTTCACCGCGCTCATTTACCTGCACACAAGAACTAAGGCGCAGGTCGCCATCGCCGTGGGACTCCTTCTCGCCTTCTGGGTGGCGATGGAATTTGTCCGCGTGGGCAACTTCGGGGGCGGGGACTACTCCCCGCAGGGCAATCTGGCCGAAGGGATCGACAGAATGGTTCTCGGGCGCTTCCGCGACAAGGCTGAGGTCGTAGACGGGGCTGTCGTCTTCCAGGAGTGGTACACATACACGTGGATACTGAGCAGCCTGAACTTCGTGGTGACGGTTTTGACGGGAGCCCTCGCCGGCGAGCTGCTGCGGAGCCAACTCGCGCAGAAGCGGAAGCAGCAGATGCTCATCGGGGCGGGCCTGACGATGGTGGCGCTCGGCTGGATGATGGACGGTGTTCATCCGGTCATAAAACACATCTGGACGAGCTCGATGGTGCTGGTCAGCAGCGGATACTGCTTCCTGCTGCTCTGGGCGTTCTATACCTGGATCGATGTGATGGGCCACAACCGCGGGCTGACCTTCTTGAAGGTATATGGCATGAACAGCATCACGGCGTACGTGGTTTCGCACGTCATCAGCTTCAACAGCATCAGCCGGTCCCTGTTCCACGGCATGGAGCAGTACCTGGGCGACTGGTACCCCGCCTTGATCTCGTTGTCGAATGCCGCCATCCTGTTCGCTATATTATATATAATGTATAGAAAGCGCATCTTCCTGCGCGTTTAAAATTCAAGATATGAAAAATAGAAATCTAATCTGGGCTGCCCTTCATCGCAGCCTGATCGTGTCAGCCTGCGTGCTGGCAAGCTTAAATCTTTCAGCACAACAATTCGTAGAGGACTCGCTGCGTGTGGACGGCCACATGCGGAGGTTCGTGATGTTCCTGCCGGCCGACATGGAGCCGAATGCGCCCGTCGTGTTCGTCCTGCACGGCTACAGTGGCAAGATTTGGCGCGAGAATCCGCTGGTGGAGACGGCCCGGCGCGAAGGTTTCGCCGTCTGTATCCCGCAGGGCCTGCCCGACCTCAAGGGAAAGACCAGCTGGAACGTGGGCTATCCGTTTCAGGAGGGATGGAAGGTCGACGACGTGAAGGCGCTCTGCCGTATGGCCCGATATGTGCAGAAACGGTACGCGCTGAGCCGCGATAACTGCTTTCTGACGGGCATGTCCAACGGCGGGGAGATGTGTTACCTCATGGCTTACGCCCACCAGAACACGTTCAAGGCAGTTGCGCCAGTAGCCGGCCTCACCATGGAGTGGATGTACTGCGATCTGGAGGCAGAAAGGCCCATTCCGCTCATGGAGATTCACGGCACGGAAGACCGAACCTCAGAATGGGGCGGCGACCTCAAGAATGAAGGGGGATGGGGTGCCTACATGCCCGTGCCGCTGGCTGTGGGCTATTGGGTGGCCAAAAACCGCTGCACGCACGAAGTTAGCGAGCGAGTGGAGAGCCTGAAGCCCGAGACGGGGCGATATGTCATCAAACATCGGTTCACCGGCAGTCCGTCGGGCTGCGATGTCTGGCTTTACGAGGTCGTCGGCGCCGGGCATACCTGGCATACCGAGGATCTGAACATGGGCGACGAGATTTGGAGCTTCTTCAGGCAGTATGTGAAGTAGAATGATTTGCCGGGTATTGGTAAGGAATCAGAAATACAATGAGTGACGGTAATTTCAACAGGGCATTGCTGCCAAGTACGCCCTACCGCAGCGGAATGAAGATGGGTATGCAGCAAATGCGAGGCAAAGCCATCGAAGCCTTCCGGAATCTGATAAAAGAAAGGTTCCCGGAGATGAAGGAGGAGGAACTTCAGGAGCTAATTGAGGCGTTCAGAAGGAGGGTGTAGGGAGCAGACCCCTCCCTATCCCTCCCCGTGAGGGGGAGGGGAATGGCTGCGCATGGATAGTGGGTTGCCTGAAGTCCGGGGGAGTAAAATTATCTGTAGGCTGTGCAGAAACGAAGGAAAGCAAGGGGATATAGACAGGAAATCGAGTCCGCCAGGCATTCCCCGCCCTTTGTAGGGGCGGGGCTGGGGGCGGGGTCAGTAATTTAAAACAAGAAGACGGCAAGAGAGGGACACTGGGGGATAAGGAAAGTTACAGACCCCACCCTGCCCCTCCCCTTGAAGGGAGGGGAATGGCTGCGCATGGATAGTGGGTTGCCTGAAGTCCGGGGGAGTAAAATTATCTGTAGGCTCAGCAGAAACGAAGGAAAGCTAGGGGATATTGACAGGAAATGGAGTCCGCATGGCATTCCCCGCCCTTTGTAGGGGCGGGGCTGGGGGCGGGGTCAGTAATTTAAAACAAGAAGACGACAAGAGAGGGAAGCAGGGGGATAAGGAAAGTTACAGACCCCACCCCTACCCCTCCCCTTGAAGGGAGGGGAATGGCTGCGCATGGAAAGTGGGTTGCCTGAAGTCCGGGGGAGTAAAATTATCTGTAGGCTGTGCAGAAACGAAGGAAAGCAAGGGGATATAGACAGGAAATCGAGTCCGCCAGGCACTCCCCGCCCTTTGTAGGGGCGGGGCTAGGGGCGGGGTCAGTAATTTAAAGCAGGAAGACGGCAAGAGAGGGTCGCTGGGGGATAAGGAAAGTTACAGACCCCACCCCTACCCCTCCCCTTGAAGGGAGGGGAATGGCTGTGCATGGAAAGTGATGAGATCCGGAGCAGGTTTAAGCAATATGCCTCAGATATGTTAACACTTGTTAACATTTGAAGTTAGATCGATTCGATCCATTAAGCCTTGTTAACATTTGAACTTAAATCGATTCGATCCATTAAGCCTTGTTAACAAGTGGAGTTAGATCGGTTCGATCCATTAAGCCTTTTTAACAAGTGGGGTTAGATCGATTCGATCCATTAAGTCTTGTTAACAAGTGGAGTTAGATCGATTCGATCCATTAAGTCTTTTTAACATTTGAAGTTAGATCGATTCGATTTGGCGATTTTTGTTAAAATGTGATAACAAATCGATGGCATTTGTTAAAGGATTTAACATTGAATAAGCGATTTCAAAAAAAAGTTGGGTTCAAATAGCGTCGGGGAAGGCAAATAGGCGCACTAAAAGCGGAGCGGGGGGATGGTGAACCAATAAAATCGGCAACGCATCCAGGTGAGGGGGCGGTCGGGGTTTCCTCCGGACATATTTTCATGAACGACGAACGGGCCGTTGTCATTATTGTGCAATGAAAAGCAGAGATGAATGGCTTTCTTGCGCGGAAGGCCGCCGAGGTCGCTCCAGGGAACAGAAAGCAGGACGTTATAGCCGTCATATGTGGGCGAAACGGTGCGGCGGGCATGGGTTGTCCATGGATGCCAGGCCCCCTCTGCGCCGGCCTGTGCAATTAGCTCGCCTTTTACGTTGACCAGGAGCCGGAACATGCCTTTATCGACCTGTTCTCCGCCTCGCCTGCCATAGTCGAGGCAGACTTCTACGGCATCACTGTCCCATGGCACGCAGCCCTCCGGCGCATGGACGATATGTTCGTCCGACACCTGGAAATGGAAATAGAGACTGTCCTTATTCCACGCCGCACGGATGCATGCCTGGGCCTGTGAGGCGCCTCCGATGAAGAAACCGGGGTCGTACTGGGCCCAATTGGCGGCGAAATCCTTCGCCTGGAGCACGCGGAGGGGAAGATAGAGGTGACCTGTCGCCAGCCAGATGCCGTTCTGCGTCTTACGGTTGCTGACTGAGGCGGTCGCCATCACGGTGGAGTCGTCAGTCTGTGCAAGGGCGCACCACTGGACTCTTGTGTCCTCCTCTCCGATGAATGGGAAGGGCGTGGAGCGGCAGCAGAAGTCTCTCGCCTCCGAGTTGCCGACATAGGTCTGCATGATGGGGAAATCGGGTGACTTGCGGCCCTCGCTGGACTGGCAGGAGAGCAGGGTCTCGCCCGAGCGGAGCTGGATGAGGTACGGGGCACCGGCATATACCGCCGAAGCCAGCGAGTCGGTGGGCGAGAGGGCCGACCATCGGTGGTCACTGGAGCCCCCTACGGTTCCGGCGCGCCAGTTGTCGGCCATTGTGGAGTGGATGATGACCGGTTTGAAGTTTCCGTTGAGGCCATTGTCCTCGATGGCGATGACGAGACCCTTTCCGTCCTGCAGACAGAGAGGGACGGGCATCCCGTCGCGCGATGTCGGGCGGAAGCTGACCACAACGGGGTCCTGCCAGGTCTTGCAGTTGTCGAGTGAGCGCAGCAGCGTGATGTTCTGCCTGTTATCGGCGATATTATGCTCGTTCGCGAAGAAGAGCTGCACCTCACCGGAGGCAGGAACTTCCGGATTTTCCGGAATCTCCGGAACTTGGACGGGAAGTTGCATCATCGAGGGCTCCCAGCATCCGTCTGTCCACTCATGTCCGGCCACGTAGAGCGTCTGCTCGCCGTGCCAGGTGCGACCTCGGTCCGCGGAATACGCCGCCATGATTTTATAGGGCTGATTCGTGCCGCCGAGCGCGCGGGCATTCCATGCATACATCAGGCGGCCGTCGGCGAGCTCCAGCAGCTCGGAGTTGGTATAGTCGTACTGCCCGGCGGGGTCTGCCGAGACCTTTATGGCCTCATCCCACTGCCCGCCACGGTTCAGGCGGATCCAAATTGCCCTGTTGGCGTTATAGACGAGGGCCAGCGAGCCGTCGGAGAGGGGCTTGAGACGCGAATAGACGCCGGGGCAGAGGAAATTCTGGGTGCGATAGTCCCAGCAGATGCGCAGCCCGTCATAATAAGACTGTGCCCTTGTCGCCAGGCAAGCCAGGGACAAGAGCACAGCCAATGTGTTCCTCAACGAAATCACGGGACGCTTACTTCTTACCGTCAACGACCGTCACCTTTGCGGCGAGGGCCTTACACTTGTCGCGAAGGGCATCCTGGGGCGCGTCGAGCGTGTCCCAGCACACAACTACGCCCATCCGGCGGCCGACGTGGGCGTCAGGCTTGCCGAAAATACGCAGATAGGTGCGCTCCGAGGCACAGACGTCCTCCATGCCCTCGTACTGGGGATCGTGGGTCTCCACCGGTGACAGGATAACGGCCGAAGCGCCCTGCCGCTCCTGCGTGATGCCGGGAATTGGGAGACCCAGGACGGCGCGGCAGTGCAACTCGAACTCGGAGAGGTTCTGCGTGCCGGCCAGCGTGACCATACCGGTGTCATGCGGACGCGGACTGAGCTCGCTGAAGATGACTCCCTCCTTTTCGCTGACGAAAAACTCCACGCCCCATATACCTGAGCCCGTTAAGGCTCCGGTGACCTTCGCCGCCATCTCCTGTGCGGCCTTGAGGTGCTCGGGCTTCATGCGGCGGGGCTGATAGCTCTCGCGATAGTCTCCCCCGATCTGTACGTGTCCGACTGGCTGGCAAAACAGCGTCGGCCCGTTCTTCTGGGTGACGGTTAGGAGCGTAATCTCGTAGTCGAAGGGGATGAACTGCTCAACTATGACCTCTTTCAGGTCGCCGCGGGCGCCGCCACAGGCACATTCCCACGCAGCAGGGAGCTCGGCGGGCGAGTCAACCTTACTCTGGCCGTGTCCGCTGCTGCTCATGAGCGGTTTGATGATACATGGATACCCGATGACCTCAACGGCGGCCTGGAGCTCCTCATAGTTGTTGGCATAGCGATAATTGGCGGTTTTGAGGCCAAGTTCGGTGTGAGCCAGCTCGCGGATGGCCTTGCGGTTCATGGTGTAGTTCACAGCGCGGGCGCTGGGCACCACCTGGATGCCCATTTTCTCGCAGTCGTAGAGGCGCTCGGTGCGGATGGCCTCAATCTCGGGCACAATGATGTCGGGCTGCACCTCGCGGACCGCATTCATGAGCGCATCGCCGTCGAGCATGCTGAAGACGCGGCATTCGTCGGCGACTTGCATCGCGGGAGCTCCTGCGTACTTGTCACAGGCTACTACATACTGTCCCTTGCGCTTGCACGCAATGACAAACTCTTTACCCAGTTCCCCAGAACCGAGAAGCATGATTTTTTTCTTCATAATTGATTAGAACCTTTTATTGTGATGATGAAACATATTGAATTTGATCTCTCAGTCTTTAAAGCGGTCGCCCCACAGCTGAATCATGCGCTCGTGGAGGCGCTCTTCCTGCGAATTGGGCTGGGCATGCCAGAAACGGCGCGCGGTGAGCCCGTCAGGGAGGAACTGTTGCTCCACGAAGTGGCCGGCGTAGTCGTGAGCATACTTATAATCCTTCGCGTAGCCCAACTGCTCCATGAGTTTGGTGGGCGCATTGCGCAGATGAAGCGGAACGGGCTGGTTACCGGTCTCCTGAACGGTCCGCAGCGCCTCGCCGATGGCCATATAGGCGGAATTACTCTTCGGACTGGTGGCCAGGTAGACCGTTGCCTCGGCAAGTGGGATCCGCCCCTCGGGCCAGCCGATCTTCATGACGGCATCAAAGGCCGCATTGGCGAGCAGGAGGGCGTTAGGGTTGGCAAGTCCGATATCCTCGCTGGCGCTGATGACAAGTCGGCGGGCAATGAAGGCCGGATCCTCTCCGCCCTCGATCATTCGGGCCAACCAATAGACGGCGGCGTCCGGGTCGCTCCCCCTGATGCTCTTGATGAAGGCAGAGATGATGTCGTAGTGCATCTCGCCGTCTTTATCGTAAGCCAGCGGGTTCTGCTGCAGGCGTTCGGAAACAATTGCATCGCTGACGACGACGGCGTCCTGACTCGGCGCCGATTCGTAGAGCAGCTCCATGATGTTGAGCAACTTGCGGGCATCACCGCCGCTATAGCGCAGCAGGGCGGACGTTTCCTGCACATCCCACTTCCGCTGGCTCAGCAGGGCGTCTTTCTCGATGACGCGCTGCATCAGCTTCAGCAGGTCGTCCTTCTCAAGCGACTTTAAAACATACACCTGGCAGCGGCTGAGCAGCGGACGGATGACCTCGAAGGACGGATTCTCGGTGGTGGCGCCGATAAGGGTCACTATTCCCTGCTCCACGGCGCCCAGGAGGCTGTCTTGCTGCGATTTCGAGAAGCGGTGGATCTCGTCGATGAAAAGTATGGGGCTGGCGGAGTTGAAAAAGCGGTTGCCCTTGGCTTTATCGATGACATCACGGACATCCTTGACCCCGCTGGTGACGGCACTGAGCGTATAGAAAGGCGCCTCGAGCTGGTGGGCGATAATAGTGGCCAATGTGGTCTTCCCCACACCCGGGGGACCCCATAAAATGAAGCTGCTGATGCGCCCGGACTCAATCATCCGCCGCAGTACGGCATCAGGACCCACCAGGTGTTGCTGCCCGATGTAATCGTCCAAATTAAGCGGTCGCATACGTTCTGCCAGAGGTGCACTCATGTTGTTTTCCTTTTGGGCTACAAAAATACGAAGAACTTATCACAAAGCAAAAGAAAAGAAGAATTATTTTACTTATTATCGGGCGGAAGTACTTTCCAACGCAGTTCGGCGGCACCATTATGTG
>JAILKU010000057.1 GCA_024693505.1 Bacteroidaceae bacterium
ACGCCGTTGCGGTGCCCGACAGAGAGGATTCCTGCTGCACGAAAAATACTTTGAGACGCAAGGTCTGACACCCATTGAGGGCAGTCCTTCTGCCGCCCAGCTTTCCGACGAATGTCCTGAGGACGGGGCCGTCATCAGCCGGAGCATGGCGCTGGCACTCTTCGGCACCGACCAGGTGGTAGGCCGCCGCATCATGGAGTGGGACTTTAGCGACCGTGCCCTGCGGGAGAAAGGAGGATACACACCAGTAAAGCATTACACAGTAGCGGGCGTGCTGGAAGACTTCCGCCTACTCTCCTACGAACGCTATGCCTACTCCATCCTTGTCCCCCAGACCAGATTATGGAACCTGACATCCCAAATGCTCATTCGTCTGCGGCCCGAGGTAGATGCCGAAGCGTTTGTAAACAAGATGAAAGGCACGATGAAGGAGGAACTGCGCTCTGGCAATCTTGCCGTGATTTCGCTGAAGACATACCCTGAATACCAAAAACAATTCGCTTTCAGTGACTATGCCATAATCAGTACGCTAATAGGCTTGATGCTCGGTTTGCTCCTTGTGAATGTTATGTTGGGAACCCTCGGCACCTACTGGCTGCAACTACGTAAGCGGACGGAGGATATCGGCATCTTGAGAAGCTTTGGCGCTAAGCGTAGGAACATCTTCTGGATGGTATGGTCTGAGATTACTCTACTTACCCTCATAGCCTGCATCATAGGGCAAATCATCTGGATGCAGTTCGCTATTAACTTCGGACTCTCCAAAGGTCAGACAATGACTGGAAACGGACAGGAGACCGATTGGGTAAACACCTTCTGGCTGCACTTCCTTATCATCTGCGTCATTCAATACCTGCTGATGCTGGTGATTGTGACCCTGGGCATACTTGTTCCTTCACTGATTGCTATGTACAAACGTCCCGTAGAAGCCTTAAGACACGAATAAACATGACTATGCTAAAGAAAATAGAATACGTTATATCCTTTTGTCCGAAGGGAGCGAACTTTTTTTCTGTAGAGAGCGAACTTATAGTCCGCAGCCTTCGGACTATGGTTTCTCTCCTGATTGCCGTGATTTCCCTTGGCGCATCAGCCCAGACGGACACGCTCCGCCTCACCCTTGATGAGTGCATCTCGATGGCCCGCCGCCAGAGCGTGGATGCGGCTGTGGCCCTGGGCGAGCTTAAGTCCGCCTACTGGCAGTGGCGCAGCTACAAGGCCAATCTGCTGCCCGAGGTATCGTTCTCTTCTTCCGGCAGCTACAACAAGCGCTACACGAGCTACCAGCAGGCGGACGGCGGCGTCAGCTATGTCCGCAACGACTATCTGGGACTGAACGGGTCGCTCTATGTCACGCAGAAGATATGGCCTACGGGCGGCACGCTCTCCGTGGAGTCGTCGCTCGACTACCTGCACCAGTCGGGCAGGGAAGGCGGCAACCAGTTCATGTCGCTCCCCATCGCCGTCACACTCTCGCAACCCCTCTTCGGCGTGAACCACCTGAAATGGAACCGCCGCATCGAGCCGCTGCGATACCGCGAGGCACAGGCACGTTTCCTGAGCGAGACGGAGCAGGTGGCGATGGAGGCGGTCAGCCTCTTCTTCAGCCTGCTGATTGCAGGCGAGCAGGTGGGCATTGCCGAACAGAACCTGCAGACGGCGGAGAAGCTCTATGAGGTGGCACAGGCCAAGCGAAAGATGGGCACCATCAGCGAGAACGACGTCCTGCAGCTGCGGCTCAACGTCCTGACGGCCCGCAGCAACCTCACCAATAGCGAGAGCACGCGGCAGGCACGGCAGTTCGCCCTACGTTCCTTCCTCGATGTGGAGGAGGACATCGAGCCTGTAGTGCCCGAAGAAGTCCCGCAGATTCGACTGCAATACGACGAGGTGCTCAGTCATGCCCTGACGAACAATGCCTTTGCCACTACCATACGTCGCCGCCAGTTGGAGGCCGACTACAACGTGGCCTCGGCCCGTGCCAACCGGCAGAGCATCACCCTGAATGCCCAGCTGGGTTATACGGGAATGGCTGAGAGCATGGGCGGCGCATACCGCGACCTGCTGAGCAAGGAGGTGGTGCAGGTGGGCTTCTCCATCCCCATCCTGGACTGGGGCAAGCGCAAGGGACAGCGTAAGATGGCAGAGAGCAACCGCGAGATTGTGCAGGGCCAGCTCCGCCAGCAGACTCAGGAGTTCCGCCAGAACCTCTTCGTCCTGACCGAACAGTTCAACAACCAGGCGGAGCAGCTGAGTATCGCCTGCGAGGCGGACACCATCGCCCGCCGCCGCTACCACACCAACGTGGAAACCTTCAAGATTGGCACCATCAGCACCCTGGAGCTCAGCGACGCGCAGACCTCGAAGGACGAGGCCCGGCAGAACCGCATCTCGCAGCTCTATAACTACTGGCGCTACTACTACCAACTGCGCAGCATCACCCTCTGGGACTTCGAGAAGGGATGTGACATCAGCGAGGATATAAAGAAGCTGTAATCCAAATCGAAAACTCGAAATGTCGGAATGTCGAAATCTCGAAATGTCGAAATTTCGAAATAACGAAAGAAAAAAGAAAATGAAGAACGACAATCAAACAATGGACCGCGCCATCCCTGTCAGCGAGCAGCGGAAGCGCAAGATAAAGAAGGCGGCGATGTGGGCCGGCGGCTTCCTGGCCGCGCTGGGCATAGCGGCATGGCTCGGCACGCAGATGATTACGACGCTGGACAAGAAGTCGCTCGTCATCTCGGATGTCGACCGCGGCACGATAGACGTCAGCGTCTCGGCTACGGGCAAGGTGGTGCCGGCCTTCGAGGAGGTCATCGTCTCGCCCATCAGCTCGCGCATCCTGGAGGTCTATGCCCATAGCGGCGACAGCGTGGATGTGGGCACGCCGCTGTTGCGACTCGACCTGCAGTCGGCCGAGACGGACTACGCCAAGGCCCTCGACGAGCTTGAGATAAAGCGCCAGCAGATAGCACAGCTGAAGGCGAACACCGAGACGCAGCTCTCCGACCGGCAGATGCAGATTGAGGTGGAGGAGATGAAGGTCTCGCAGCTCGAGGCCCAGCTGCGCAACGAGCTCTACCTCGACAGCCTCGGCTCCGGCACCCGCGACCGGGTCCGTCAGGCAGAGACATCCCTGCGCACGGCACAGCTCCAGCTCTCGCAGCTCCGCCAGCAGTACGCCAACGAGAAGAAGGTGAAGCAGGCCGACCTGCGCATGCAGCAACTGCAGAACGGCATCTTCGAGAAAGGACTCGCCGAGAAGCGCCGCACCCTGGACGATGCCAAGATATGCTCGCCGCGCCGCGCCACGCTGACCTATATAAATAATGAGGTGGGCAGCACCGTGGGCGCAGGGCAGAAAGTGGCCATCGTGAGCGACCTCCGCCACTTCAAGGCGGAGTGCGAGATAAGCGACACCCACAGCGACCGCGTCCATGTGGGCGGCGCCGTACTCCTCAAGATAGGCAAGGAACGGCTGACGGGCACCATCAATACCGTGACGCCTCTCAGCCAGAGCGGCGCCATCACCTTTACCGTCGTGCCCGACGACATGAGCCATCCGCGACTGCGCTCGGGCCTCAGGACTGAGGTCTTCGTCATCACGAGCATCAAGGACGATGTGCTCCGCATCAAGAACGGCTCGTTCTACAGCGGCCCGGGCGACTACACTTTATACGTCATTCAAAATTCAAAGTTCAAAGTTCAAAATGAGAAGGGAAGTGCCGTGCTCCTGCCGCGACAGGTGAAGCTCGGCGAGTGCAACTACGACTTCATCGAGGTCATCAGCGGCCTGGAAGAAGGCGAGCAAGTGGTGGTCAGCGACATGATGAAATATAAGGGAAAAGAGAAACTGAAAGTGAAATGAAACCGACCGTTACAACCGACGCGCAACTTTTGCTCAACCGACGCGCAACTTTTGCTCAACTGACGCGCAACTTTTGCTCAACCGACGCGCAACTTTGAAATTAACCATCAGCAATAACCCAAAATGACATCAAGAAAATGAACAAAACCAACCTTCGACAAGCCCTCGCCATGATGCGAGAGGAGAAACTTTATTCCGCGATGTACATCTGCGGCACGGCCCTGGCCATCGCCTTCACGATGCTCATTGCCGAGGTGTATTATATTAAGGTAGCAGACATCGCGCCGGAAGTGAACAGAAGCAAGACGTACTATCTGGAATACCTAATCAAGAAAAACGAGTCCAATGCTTCTATGATTCATTGGGAAGATTTCCGCGACCTGTTCCAGAAGATGCAGACGCCGGAGTGTGTGACGGCCGTGATGGACTACTGGTTGTCCAATGGCTACTACATCAAACTGGCCGACGGCCGCCACGACAAGGCCGTGAAGCTGATAGTGACGGAGCCGGGATTCTTCCGCTTCTTCCAGTTCCGCTTCACCGAGGGAGCGCCCTTCACGCAGGACGACTTCGACAGCGGGCGGCGCGATGTGGTCATCACGGAAGAGATTCGCGAAGTCCTATTCGGCAAAGAAGGCAAGGCAGTCGGCTCTATCCTCACCTATAACTATCAGGAATACCGCATCTGTGGTGTGGTGGAGACGCCAAGCGTGCTGACGGAAGCGTGCGTGGCAGACATCTACATGCCTGCTGCTGCCGACGGATTGCTGAGGGACTGGGGGGCTGGTTATGAGAGGCAATCCTATAAGGTCTGTCTGAGCGTTCCCGCCGGCAAGCGCGAGGCCTTTATGCAAGAGCTGAAGGAAGTGGAGGCACGCTACAACTCCATGCATACGGACAAGCCCGTAGATATGACAACCAGCATTCAAACGCATTACACCAAAGTGTGGAACGAACTAACCAACGTGTTCGATGCCAAGAGCGACAACATTATCTGGTACGTTTTGCCTGGCATCCTGCTGCTCCTCATTGTACCCGCCCTCAACCTGAGTGGCATGGTGGCGAGCCGCATGGAACGCCGTCTGTCCGAAATGGCTATCCGCAAAGCTTTCGGTGCCAAGCGGCGCATACTGCTCAGGCAGGTCGTGACGGAGAATCTGATGCTGACGCTAATCGGCGGCTTCGTCGGCCTCTGCCTTGCCTGGACAGCACTCTACGGTTGGCGCGACTGGCTGTTCTATACCTTTTCCAGCAACACGAACCTCTACGGCACCGTACCCATCCTGAAGGGCGAGATGTTCTTCGGTCCCGCCATCTTCATCATCGCCCTGCTCATCTGCACGCTGCTGAATGTGCTGGCAGCGACCCTGCCCGCATGGCTCAGTCTCAGAAAACCTATTGTTGAATCTATGATGATAAAAAAATGAAACAGATTAAAGAGATATTTCGTCGGAGCACTTCCCGCTGGCTCGCCCTTGAGCTCATTCTCGTCACGTTCACCCTATGGTGGGCCTTCGACCCCGTGATTGTCACTAACTACGTCACCCATCTGCCTCTTGGCTACGACGTGGACCGCATGGTAAAACTGGATGTTGCTATCCTAACGGAAGGGATAGCGGTTAATGAACTCTCGAACGAAGAAGAACGGCTACTGCAGAAAGTGCAGGAGATGGATGAAGTGGAGCTGGCCTACCGCGCCCATAACAATCCTATGGGCTACAACACCATTACCATGCCTGGCTTCTTCTTTAATGACAAGGGCGACTCCATCCAAACCCAGCGCTACGGTTTCATACAGGACTCGAAGATGTTCGAGGTCTATGGCATCCATTCCCTGACACCCAGCGTGCCCGACAGTGAGCTGACACACGACTGCGAGTGGGAAAAGACCGTCATCTTCACGCGCTCCTTAGCAATGGGGCTCTTCGGCACCATCGACGTGGCAGGGCGGAATGTGCTCGGGATGAAGTACGGATGGGACGAAGAGTCTCGCACAATGGGATGGCACAAGGAGTACTTCCACATCCGCGCCGTGGTGGAGGACGTGCGCTATCAGACTTACGACCGCAACTACGCCACCCTGTTCTATTGTGCGAGTGGAGCCGATTCCGGCATCCCCATTATTCTCAGACTTCGTGAGGGCGTAAATGCCGAGCGCTTCGTGCAGGAACATCAGAAGGAAATACTGAATGAAATTGAGACGGAACATTGCTACATCCGTAACATACAGACTGCGAGTGAGGCGAAGGACAAGCAATTAGGGTCCATCGTCCTTGGGCGACTGACGCGGCGCAACCTGCTCATCGCCGCCTTCTTTGCCACCAATATGGCCTTCGGCGTTCTCGGCACGCTGCTGATGTACACACGTCAGCGCCGCGAGGAGGCCGGGGTAAAGCGTGCCTTCGGTGCCACGCGATGGAGCATCTTCTGGGGTTTCATTCGCGAGGCGTGGCTGCTTACCACCATCTGCGTCATCATCGGCTGCATCATCTACTTCCAGTTCGCCGCCGCGAAGGGCCTCTTCGACGGCTTCACCAGCCGTAACCCTGCCGTCCGTCTTTGGTTCGACGATTTCGGTACGCACTTCATGGTCGTGTCCCTCATCGTTTACCTTATTATATTATGTGCCGTCCTGCTCGGCACCGTCATCCCTGCCTGGCGCATCTGCCGCAGCGAAATTACTGCATCATTGAGAGAAGAATAGCCTGATTTTTTGCCGCTATCGGCAAAAATATGTATCTTTGCGACTGAAAACGAGGAAAAAACTTGCCGATAGACTAAAATATGGAGTATAATCCTTTCCAGGATGGTAACGGCCGTGTGGGACGTCTGTTGATGTTCAAGGAATGTCTGGCTAACAACATTGCTCCCTTCATTATCACAGACGAGCTGAAGATGTTCTACTATCGTGGATTACAAGAGTGGGGACACCTGAACGGTTATCTAACGGATACCTGTCTGACGGCTCAGGACCAGTACAAGTTGCTTCTCGACTATTTTGGCATAGAATACTGACTTTGCTCTAACAATTACATATTTTTCAAGGTTCAATGATTAAAAAGGTGATTCTCATAGTTGACGACGATAAACAGATACGCCTCACGCTGAAGTCCATTCTGGAGCGCAACGGATACGAGGTGGCTTTGGCTGAAGAACCAAAGGCGGCCATACAGGTTATATGGGATGTGCCTGCTGTGGACTTGGTGCTGATGGACATGAACTACTCACGCGCCACGGACGGTGAGGAAGGTCTCACTTTGCTGAAACAGATAATGGTGTTCAGGCCTGACGTACCGTGCATCCTGATGACGGCATGGGGCTCTATAGACTTGGCCGTTCAGGGTATGCGTGCCGGAGCCTTTGACTTCATCACCAAGCCTTGGGACAACGGTGTGCTGCTGGAGAGGATTGAGACGGCAAGACAAATTCAAAATTCAAAATCAATAAATTCAAAATTCCCCTCGCCCACGGGAGAGGGGCTGGGGGTGAGGCTTCCCTCTTTATCTGAAATCTATTCTACCGTTTCACGCGTTGCTCCCACCAATGCGCCGGTCCTTATCACAGGTGAGAGCGGAACGGGCAAGGAAATAATAGCCGAGGCCATTCACCGACAGAGCCGCAGGGCCCACGGGCCGTTTGTGAAGGTTAACCTGGGCGGCATCTCCACGTCTCTGTTCGAGAGCGAGATGTTCGGCCACAAGAAAGGCTCCTTCACCGATGCCACCTCCGACCGCATCGGACGCTTCGAACTGGCAAAGAGCGGCACCATCTTCCTCGACGAGATCGGCGAGCTGTCGCTGGCCAGTCAGGTGAAGCTCCTGCGGGTGCTGCAGGACCAGACCTACGAGGTGCTGGGCGACAGCCATACCCGCCGGACAGATGTGCGCGTGGTCTGTGCCACAAATGCCGACCTGCAGACAATGGTCGGGGAACATACGTTCCGCGAGGATCTCTTCTACCGCATCAACCTTATCAACCTCCACCTGCCTCCACTGCGTGAACGCAGCGAAGACATTCCGCTGCTTGTAGAACATTTCCTGCGCAAAGCCTGTCTGGCCAATAAAGTGCCCGCCATCTCTGCATCAGAAGATGCCATTGCCTACCTCCAGACACTGCCCTTCCCCGGCAACATCCGTGAACTGAAGAATCTGGTGGAGAGGACCTTATTGATGCATGACCCTAACGCAGGCCAGCTTACTGCCGCGGAGTTCCAGGCACTCTCGCCACACCGCCATGAGGATGAGGATCTCCCCTTCATTACGGAAGGGGCTGGGAGTGGGTCTCTCTCTTCTCTGGAACGCTCTGCCATCGCCGCCTGCATTCAGAAGCACAAGGGCAACCTCTCCCTCGTGGCCAAGGAACTGGGCATCAGTCGCGGGGCGCTGTACCGTAAGATAGAAAAGCACGGGCTATGAGACTAAAGTACTATTTCCTGATCCTCGGCCTGTGCATCATCCTGTTAGCCGGCGTTGCCTTGTTCGCTTCGTTCCACAGCAATCCCCGACTGTTCTACACAACGGAAGGCTTCACCGTCCTGCTGTTCTTCTACCTTTGGTTCTTTTACCAGAGAACCATTCGTCCCTACGACACCCTCGTAAGCGGCATGGAACTGGTGAAGGACCTGGACCTGACGACACGGCTCGCTCCGTCGGGACAGCACGAGACAGATATCATTGTGCGCACGTTCAACGACCTGCTGAATCGCCTGCGCAGTGAGCACCTGAGCCTGGAAGAGCAATATACCTTCCTCAGTCTTCTTATTGAAGCTTCGCCAATGGGCATCATCCAATGCGATTTGGAGGGAAACATCACTTCGATGAATCCTGCTGCCCGCGACACGTTCTCGCCTGCCATAGAAGAGGCGATGCATTCCCTGCCACTCGGAGAGTCCACCACCGTGCGCCCGGCCGGTGCACCACAGCTATACCGTATCACTCATCAGTCTTTCCCGGACAGAGGCTATCGGCATCCCTTCTTCCTCATTGAATCTCTCACTGACGAGGTACATCGCGCAGAGAAAGCGGCATACGAACGGATTATACGCATGATTGCCCATGAGGTGAACAACAGCGTGGCTGGAATCATCGGCCTGATTGAAAACGGGAACTTGACCCTTGACAATGAGGCTGGCACGAGTGAGCGCCTGAAGGCTCTTTCGGCCTTTGTCACACGCTTTGCGGAAGTGGTGAAGATTCCACAACCCCAACTTGAGCTTTGCGACCTCAGCGAGGAAGTGGAGGCAAGCCGGCCTTTCCTCGAAAACATCTGCCGTAATGCTCATGTGCATCTGGACTTACAACTTTCCGACGAGGCAATTCCCGTACACCTCGATACCATTCTCTTCGGGCAGGTGCTGGTGAACATCGTGAAGAACTCCATTGAAAGCATCAGGGAATCAAATACGGAAAAGGGCATAATCACTATCACCGTCACCCCATCCTCCCTCACTGTGACCGACAATGGACGCGGCATTCCGCCTGAAGTGGCCTCTCACCTCTTCACGCCCTTCTTCTCAACAAAGCCACAGGGTCAGGGCATTGGCCTGCTCCTTATCCGCGACATCCTGACCGCCCATCGCTGTACCTTCAGCCTCCTTACCGACCCCACAGATCACCTCACGCGCTTCACTATCCTTATACCCGCATAAGAAGCACGACTTTCGGCAGTCTGCTATAGTTTAGAACGTTTTCCTTTTCGCAAAGTTCCAATAACAATTAAGAAGCGCCCGCCAAACAATGACGAGCGCTTCTTTTATCACTTTCCCCTAAAAGGGGTTAGGGGATCTTTTCACTTAACCAATGTTTTGAGCGTTGCTCGAGCTTCTTTCCGTTCGGTAGAACACCCGAGCAAGCTCAGTGTTCTACTCTCACTTAACCAGAACCTTGTTTCCGTTGATGATGTTCACACCCTTCTGGGCCTTCTGAACGCGTACACCGCTGATCGTGTAGATTTCGTCGTTATGAACACCTTCGGCAACGCTCTGGATGCCAGTAGCACCAACCTTGAAGGCAGCTGCGTCGGGAGCAGGAGTAACGGTGATGTTGTTGGTCCAGCTGGGGATGACGTAGCGGTTCACGGTCTCACTGCTGGAAGAAGATACGAACAGGTTGCCGGCATAGTCGAATGCCAAGGCAGAGATGCGATCGCCATCCACAGTGGATACATTGAACTTAGGTGCGGGCATGATCAGGCCGTTGGGGTTGGGCACGTAGCTAACGTTGTAAACCGTCACGCGCTTGTTGCCGGAAACGATTGCGACGTATGAGCCATCGGGGCTCACTGCGATGCCGCCGCCGGGCAGTACATCAGTAGGTTTGTCGTAGTCCACCTTGCCCTCGGCATTGATGTGCTTCAGAGCAGGAATCTCAGTGGTAGGAGCGGAACGATACTGAACGTACCACAGACCGCCCTGGTTGTCGGCTGCAATGTGTACAGGACCAGGAGCGATAGTCCACTGGTTCATGAGTACGTCAACCTGGCCGGAAGGTGTGGTATCCCACTGCTTCTTGGCACCCAGGTCGTAGGTGTAGGCGAAGTAGTCGGTCACAAGGGCCTCGCCGGTAGAACGGCCGCAAGCCAGAGTCCACAGCTTCAGGGCATCGCCCTTGCCGCTGGTGGTGATGTCAACCATCATACCGCTCTGGATGTCTTCGCCAATCCAGGTGATACCGCTCTGGGCATCAACCTCACCGCCGGTGAAGACGGGACTCCATGCTTCGTTCAGGTCTTCGGGGTTAGCCTCATAAACGGGGCTGTTGGTCTTACCACCCATCAGACCTACGAACAGACGGCCATCCTGAGAGAAGGTTACAGCCTTAGGCTCGAAGGCCTCAGTGCCATCCAGTACCTGAATACCAGGTGCCGAGAAGTCCAGACCGCCGGTGAAGCCGTACTTGCCGTCGGCAGCAGCGATAGGCTTGAACTCTGCATCGAATGCAAAGATGGCATTGTGCTTGTCGTCGGAGATATAGCCAGTGTTGGTGTTGTCGTAAGCAGACTCGGTTACATAGAGGTCACCGAAGCGGCTGCTGTTGGGATTCGTATTGATAGCCATGCTGTAGGGACGCCAGAAGCTGTAGGTGCCGCTTGCAGAAGGAGCCTTCACGCGGAATGCCTCAGCTACGCCGAAGCTGGTTACCTCGATGTTGTAGGTCAGCTCAGTACCTACCTCGGGCAGGTTGCTGTTGGCTACGGTCACGCTGTGCTTACCAACTGCCAGCTCGTCGCCGGCCAGTTCCTGAGTGTAAACCACCTCGTCGCCCTTCTTGAAGTTGATCTTCGCAGCCTTGGCGTTGGCGTTCAGTGCATAGGTCACCGTCACGTTGTCGGCGCTGGAAGCTGTCTCAATGCCGTAAGCATAGGAGTTCAGCTCGATGGTCGGCTTCTCGTTGGTGTACTTGTTCTGGTACAGGTAAACGATGTCGCTACCGAACAGACGAGGCAGTTCGTCGCCACCCTCGGACAGGTTCTGGAACCATACTGGGGTATCGGTCTCACCCTCGTTCAGCTGATAGGTCATCTTACCGCTCTTGGCATCATTTGCACTATAGGTGTTCACCTGACCCTTGTTGGAGTAGTTGTTACCCTCAGATGGACTGCCACGGAAGAAGTAGTTGCTGCCGTCAACACCGGAGATCTCACCGATAGCCCAGCAGTTGTAAACATCGCCGCCTGCTGCCCAACCGGAAAGCTGACCGCTCTCGTTGGCACCGCTCACATCACCGGTCACGTAGCAGTTCCGGATGATGGGATGAGCTGTAGAGCTCATGTTACAGCCGTAGATACCGCCGGCATTCTGGGCAGAACCCACAACGCGGCCTTCCATACCAATCTGTTCCATTGTTACATCGCCCTCGCCATTAGAACCACCGACTACTGCGATGAAGGCACCGCCGCTGATATAGGAGTTCTTATCGACGATAAAGTTCTTGGCTACGAAGCCACCGGTCACGCAACCGAAGAGACCAGTGTAGTCAGCACCCGTGCTGATTACCAGGTTCTTAATGGTGTGGCCCTGGCCATCGAAGGTACCCTTGTAGAGCATGCCAGTATTGCCGATAGGAGTGAAGAGAGAACCCTCGGGATCGGGCGTACCGTCGTCGAGGAGCTTACCACCCATATCGATATCGTCAATCAGCACAGCATTAGCCGAGGTCTCACCGCCATTTACGTTGGCAGCAAAGATAGCCATGTGGATGGCGTTGGCAATCTGATAGACACCGTCGATCTTCTCGGGCATCACGTCGAAGTCGTTCATGGCATTGCGAGCCTGCTCGGCCGTGTAAAGACCGGCTGCATAAGCTTCGAAGGAATCGAAGGCAGCATTGGACATTGCCTGAGCCACTTCGTCACCCAGCATGGAAGCCATGTCGGCTGATACACCGGCCAGAGCCTCTGCCTTGGCAAACATTGCAGAGTAAGCCATACGGCAGTCGTAGATGCGGTCGAAGATGTCGGAGAACTTCTTGATGAGCTCGTACTTCTCGGCACCGCTCTGAGCCTTCTCTGCTTCGTTCACCAGACCCTGCAGCTCAGTCTTCAAGGCCTCGCTGTAGTTGGGAGCTTGAGCAAAGTCGGTACCATCGCTGTACTGATACAGTGTCAGGATAGTGGTAGCACGGTCAACGGCACCCTGAACAGACTGATCCAGACCGCTCTGTGCCTCGGCAGCCTCCAGGTCTTCACCCAGGAATACCAGACGGGCATTGGCGAAGCCTGTCCATTCATTGTCTTTGAAGTAGCCATGAGGATTGCTGATACCGACAGTGAGCTGACCATCCTCGCCAACCTCGGCTACGGTGTAGTTAATCACGCGGTTTGAATATGCGGCAATAGCTATACTGCGCTGTCCGTGCAGGGCATAGCCGATTACCTCGGAGGTCTCATCGGTAGGATCTGCCAGGATAGCCAGATCTTCCACATCGCCCGAGTGCAAGTTACAGTTCTCCTGGTCGATACAATCAGCGATCGGCAAGTAAGATTCCATTGAGGTAGGCACGAATACGCCATTACCGTTAGCATAGATCTTAGCACCGTGGCTATAGCTGTAGCGATCATTGGCCGGACGATAGGCGGCGTTCATCATGAACAGGTAGTAACCCTTCTTGGGCAGGGTAATGGTCTGGTGCAGTTCCATAGGAACGTTAGACCAGCTCTCACCACCGTAATAGGTCAGGCCGTCGCCCAATACTACGTCATGGATGCCAGTATTCGACGTGCTTTCCCATTTGTTAACACCGTCGCTGAAGTTAGCATTCAGGATGAAGCTGGTAACCTCCGTGCCAGGCTCGTAACCGTTGGCAACGGCTACGCGCAGCAGCTCGTCGATGCGGGCTGTCTCTGCCGTAATCTCCTCGGCAGTCAGAAGCTCGTATTCCATGATGTACTCAGCACCGCCGTTGGGGTTTTCCTCGCTGGGCTCGTCGCCGCTCTCCAGGTAATCCTGCAGGAACTCGCGGTCGGGACCGGAGAAGTCGTCGTGCTCGGCCATGTAGCGCAGGGTTTCTTCAACCTTATACTTATACTTGGCGTATGCATCGGCACTCTTCTGAACGGTTGCCTTGGACTCCAGCAATGCCTCGTAGAGGGTCATCAGGCTCTCAAGGCTGTTTGCCTCCATCAGACCCTGAACCTGCTCTTCGTAAGCTTCCTTCAGTGCCTTCTCGGCAAGCATGTCGGGATTCTGGATCCAGTCGGTCTCGGCACTTACCATAGCAGTGCGCAGGCCGTTGATGTCACCGCCGATGACGCAACCCAGTTCGCCGCCGAAGCTGTAAACCACACCATGAGTGGGATTCAGCACGGGATGCTCGTCCTCGCCGACACTCTGGTACCAAACCACGTTGCCAAACTTCTCCTTGTTCAGCTTCCAGGTGAGGGCACCGGTCTGGAGATCCTCTTCGGTGAGGCCGTTCACCTGACCCAGCGTAGAATAGTTGTTCTCCTGAGTTGGGCTGCCACGGAACATATAGTTCTCGCCGTCAACACCTTCCAGTTCGGCAACAGACCAGCAGTTGCGAACCTGACCGCTTGCTGCCCAACCGGAGATCTGGCCACTCTCGTTGGCACCGACAACCTTACCGGTTACGTAGCAGTTCTCGATGATGGGCGTAGCAGCACTGCTCATGTTACAGCCGTAGATACCGCCGGCGTTCTGGGCCGTGCTGGTAACCGTACCCTCGTTACCGATCTGCTGGAAACGTACCTCGCCGCTGCCGTTCGAACCACCGATGACACCGGTGAAGGCACCACCGCTGATGGAGCAGGTTGCATCGAGGGTGAAGTTCTTAATGACTACGCCACCACCAACACAACCGAACAGACCGGTGTACTGTGCACCGTTCGTTTCGATGACAAGTCCGGAGATGGTGTGGAACTGACCGTCGAAGGTACCGGTGTAGAGGTTGCTCGTAGAACCGATGGGCTCAAAGAGTGCATTGTCCTCTTCCTCCATCTGGATGTCAGCTGTCAGCTTAGCCTTGAGGCTGCCGGCATTCTCGCTGTTCACCTTCTTGGCAAACCATACGAGGTCCTTAGCGTTTGCTATTTCATATATACCGTCGGCATTGGGCTGCTTGTAGTCAGCATTGAAGTAGCCGCAGACCTCGCAGAATGCACCCTTGAAGGTGTGGGGAGGTATCGTGGCTGAGCCCTCGGTATTTGTATAGGTCACGTTACCCTGAGGCACGCCGTCGCAACGGAAGCCGCCGCTGGGTGATGCATAAACCTTCTGACTTGCGCCGAAAGGCATGGGTATGGCATCAGTACCGATTGTCTGGCGGAAGGCACCGTCGGGATTGTTGCTATTGAGCAGATAAGTCAGCTCACCGTTAGCCACGGCATTTGCCGTTGTCTGGATGGCCTGACCGGGAATGGTCATGGGCTCGACAGCATCATTAAGATAATATGTATTAGTGATGCTTGAGCTGCCATTGTTACGTGTAAGCACGTCGCTGCCCTCGGGGTTCACATCCAATACACCCAGGAAGGCACAATTGGTAAGGTAACTGGTCGTACTTGTCCAGCCAATCAGACCGCCGCAGCAGGTGGTGATATGGTCGGGCGAGGTAATGGTACCCAGAGCTATACTGTTGTCCACATAAGCCAGACCGTCGGTTACGGCAATGAGGCCGCCGTGCGTACCGTCACCGCTAAGGGTGCTGGTGATGGTGACGTCGGTCACGCAGTTCTGAATGTACGACGTATAGCTGGTGCCGTTCATCGTATGGCCGACCAGACCGGAAGCATACTTGGCACTGGTAGCAATAGTACCTGTAACCTTCAGGTTCTTGATGGTACCGCCACCGACCTGTGGGAACAGGGCGTTGTTCGTACCGGATGCATCAGCTGCATCACCCTCGATATGCCTGTCGGGGAAAGCGATATTGATGGTATGGCCCTGACCGTCGAACTCGCCGGAGAACCAGCTGGAGTTGATCCACATGTCGTGACCAGTGTAGTCGATATCGGCCATCAGGCGTGAAGAGGCATACTCACCACCCAGTTCATGATACTTGGCATACCACTCCATGTCGGTAACGGTCTTCAGCATCAGGTAGCCCTCGGCATCGCGCTTCACGAAGAAGGGATCCCAGTAGTAGCAATTAATATCCTCGCCTTCCTCCTCGTCGAAGAAGGTGTTGGTACACTTACCTGCCACCAGAGTGTGCTTCTGACACTCGGCACCGCCCGTGTTGTTGAAGGTTGTTCCCTCGGGAACCTCACCCTGGCAGGTACCGGCCTGAGAGGCATAGACCTGCTTGCGGGTCTTGAAGGGGACGGGATAGTCGTCCTCGCCCAGGTTCTGAGTCCAGACGATGTTGCTCTGGTCGTTGTTCAAGGCGAAGCAGACAGCACCGCTCTTCAGCTCATCCCATGACACCTGGATACCCTCACTGTCAGAAGTATCCTTCTCGCGGGTCACATAGAAGTTCTTACCCACACGGATATTGTCGCCGTTGCGGGCAACGCTGCGGGTGTTGTCAGGATCGGCAGCAATGGATATCTCGGTAATGGAGATGTTGTCCATTACAATGCTGCGGCCATCCATCCAACCGATAAGGCCACCGCAGTTGGTGGTGGCATCACCAGTAATTGTGGCCAGTGAGAGGCAGTCCTTCAGGATACCGCCCATGTACTGGATACCAACCAGACCGCCATGAGTGCCGTCGCCGGCAATGGCGCTGTTAATGGTCACCTTGGACACACAACGCGTCACGGTACCTCTGTTGTAGGCAGCCACAGCAGCGGCGTACTTGGCCGCAGTGGTGATCTGGCCGTCAACAACCAGGTTCTTAACCGTACCCTTGTAGTCCACATAGCGGAATACTGCACATGCATCCTCTGTGGGATAGGCATCAAGAGTGATCGTGTGGCCGTCACCGTCGAAGACACCGGCATAACGCTTGGCGTCAGTACCGATCATCGGCTGATCTGGGGCACACTTGATGTCTGCTGTCAGCACAGCACATGCCAGATTCTCACCACCATTCACGAGTTCGGCGAAGGCACGAAGGTCTTCTGCAGAACCAATCTGATAGACATCACCGGATTTCTCCAATGCCCATGCAGACATGCTAATCATGCACATCAGTGCAGAGAAGCATACATTCAGTAGTTTTGTTCTCATTGAATGATTGTTTAAAGTTGATTAATAATTAGGTTAGTTTAACGTTATTTTATACATTCTGAGAGGCAAAGATACGCATTTTCGCCCTAACGGCCAAATCTTTTGACACTTTTTTTCTTAAAGGGGAACCATAGCGGGAGCTAAGGGAAAGAATCGCGCGCGTATGCATGCGTTCTCCTTCTCCTTCGTTCTTCTGTTTCTTTTTTTCTTTTAGGGGTGTGGGGATATTTTCTTTTCTTCTTTATCTTCTTTCTTTCAGTTTTTGCACATCCCGCCTTATTTGCGTCTGTCTTCTGCTGAAAGAATTCAACTGCAGTTTGCAGTTCCATAAAAAACAACGCCGTTGTTTTGCCATTCCTACACCGATGTTTTGCTGAAACAATGCCGTTGTTTCAGCCTTCCTGCGCCGTTAATGGAAATCACTTCCCAATCCAGGCTTCGGGATTGAGCTTAGCCGTTTCCTTACGCAACTGGAAGTGAAGCACGCAGTTGCCCTTTTCGTCCTGAACGACGGTACCCAAGACGTCGCGCGCCTTAACCTTCTGACCCTTCTTGACAATGACGGAAGACAGGTTGCAATAGACGGAAATATAGCTGCCGTGGCGTACCAGGACATTGCGCGTTCCGCTGAACTGGAAGACGGCCGTCACCTCTCCGTCAAAGATGGAACGTGCCCGCGCACCGGAACGCCCGATGTAGTTGACGCCCTTATTGTCCAGCTGCACGTTTTTCAGGCCTGGTACCGTATAAAGACCAAACCGGTTACCCAACATATATGGTCCGGTAATGGGTACGGGCAGCTTCCCCTTGTTTTTCTCGAACGACCCGCTTAACTGACGGTCCTCGGCCGTAAGCCAGTTCCCGCCGCCACTTGAAGCTTTCGCATCCGCGGAGCCCTTTGAGCCCTTTGCGTCGGTTGAACCCTTTGAACCACTCGCAGAACCCTTTGAACCACTTGAACCTTTTGAGCCCTTTGAACTCTTTGCAGCCTTCGCTTTCCTTGCCGCTTCTTCAGCAGCCTTCTTGCGGGCGGCCTCCTCTGCCCGCTTACGGGCCTGCTCTATCTCGTAGGCAATCAGTTCGTCTATTTTCTTGTCCAATGCAGCCAACTGCTTCTGCTGCTGAGCCACCTGCCCCTGCAGTCCCGTCTCCTGCTTTTTCAAGCCGTCAACCTTCTTGCGTTGTTCCACCTGCTGGGCACTGAGCTGACGGCGCTGCCCGATCACTTCACGCAGGAGTTCCGTCTGTTGGCTCTTTGCCTCCAGCAGCCGGTTCTGTGCATCCAGCAGGTCGGCCTGCTTCTGCATAATCTGTTTGCCCAGCTGTTGCTGGTAGGCTGCGTATTCCCTTGCAAGCCGGGCCCTACGGTACATCTGCGTAAGGGTCTTGGCCGAGAGCACGAAGAGCAGGGCGCTTTGCTGGGCTTTCTGGTGCTGGGCATAGCGCAAAGCCTGGCGCAGCTTGCCGCGCTTAGCCTGCAGCTCGCCGTCAACGGCGGTTATTTCATTCTGCAGATCCACAATCTGGTCGTCCAGAAGATTCATCTCCCCCTCCAGGCGCTTGATATAATCCAGGCGGTTATCCATCTGCACCCCGATGAAATGAAGGTCTCGCTGACCCGTCTGCACCTTCTGCCGTGTGACGTTAAGCTGGGCTTTTGATTTGTCCAGACTTTTCTGCAGCTCCACCTTCTGGGCCTTCAGTGCCTGCACCTTCTTACTGTTTTGGGCGTGGAGAAAAGACCCACCCCCAGCCCCTCCCGTCAGGGAGGGGAGGAGAATGCAGAGGAATAAGAGAAAGACCCTCCCCCAACAGACCCTCCCCCAGCCCCTCCCTTGTAGGGAGGGGAGCAGAATCCTTTGAAGGATGAGAAGTGGCTCTCTGTTTATATGCATTCGTGAAGATTTATTATTCTTATCTCTTTGCTTACCTTTTGGGTTACCTATTAACTTGTCTCAACAGTCTGGCACCACCCTATTACTCTTGAGAGTATATCCTCCCCTCCCTACAAGGGAGGGGCTGGGGGAGGGTCTGTAGGGGGAGGGTCTTACAGTTTCATAAGACGCTCCATCACCTCTTCCAGGGTTACTTCCTTATAACGCTTATTGTTTACCTCGGTTCGCGTCTCCCAGTCATCGTCAGCCTTCACGTTACTCAGGTTAATGAGAGCCCTGACCGGCTTTTTGGGAAGGTTCACCTGGATTTGCATCTGCGAGGGGAAGTCCTTTTTCCCCAGCTGAGTGTGGGCCTGATATTGCCAGTCGAGCACGGCATCGTCCGCCTGCTTCCTGCTGGCCACCGAGGTTTGTTTCACCAAGGCATCAGCCGCATCGGCCAGGAAGGTCAGCACCATCTGATGAGAGTCGGTATTGACCAGCTTCACGATGCCGTCGGCCAAGCTCTTCTGGAAGCGCTTTTCATCGGGCCTGGAACCCTTGTCGCCAAACAGGAACAGCTCATCCCAAAAGAGTGACTGGAAGGTATAGAAATCAATACCCGCCTCTTTCATAAACGGCACATCCTTATAGTCCACCTTCACATACTGCCGGCCCATACGATCCACAACCATCATATAATCGGGCGTCAGCTCCATACGTCCCACTTCCATAATGCCTAAAGCCACCAGGGACAGCTGGATGACGTCGTTGCGCTTCATGCGCAAAGTACCGCCCACGGAGACACTTTTGGTGCCAGAGGAAAGGTTGAGATTCATTTTGGACGTTACGTATTCTTCCGTCTGACGGTTCTGGTTTACATTTTCCACTATACGTGAAAGAGCGGCTTCGGCATTATTCACCGCACTGGGCAGCGTCGATCCGCCGCCAGTCATCGCCGACTTACGGCTGTGGCAGGAAGCCAGCAGCAAGCACAGGAGTATTGGAATTAGTCGTTTCATTGTTCTGTAAGGATATATCGCTTCTTCTTTATCTTTTTACCTATGACGGGAGTACAGGTGTCGTCATTCTTCCTGACGGCCATTTGCCATAAGCGCAAAGCCTGTTCCACATCGCCCAGTTGGCTGTATATATCGCCTGCATGCTCTATGACGTTGCCCTGCAACGAGGGATCGGCCAGGATGGAGTCCTCTGGTTCCTCAGGATCAACTACCTTATCTATATATATACGTGCCTCTGTGTAGTTTTTTTTCATGAAAAGAATCCAGGCATACGTGTCCAGATAAGTCTTGTTCTTAGGCTCTGCCTTGATGGTTCTGTAGCTCATCTCCTCGGCCTGGTCCAGCCGTTCGCCCTGCAGGCTGAGGTAGTAGGCGTAGTTGTTGAGGCACGAGATATTGTCATCTTTATATACCAGGGCCGAGTCATAGGCCTCAAAGGCCTGCTGCGTCTTATTCTGCTGATGGCAGAGGTCGCCCAAAATAGCAAACATGTCGGACACCAGTTGAGGCGATGCGTCTTCTTCGCGAGTGCGCAACCCCTGTTGAAAGACCTCCGCAGCCTCAGTAAGTTTCTTCTGCTGATAGAGCGAGACACCCAGGTAGTAGTGGAAAGCCAGCTCTTCAGGGAAGGCATTCACGCCGCGACGGCACAGGTCTTCTATGGCAGGAATGTCGTTTTTCTCCACATAGTATTGCAACAGGTGGGACATAGCCGCTTCGTTGGCAGGGTCAACCTCCAGTATCTTTTGCATGGTTTCTGCTACCGCATCATCGCCCTCCTTAGCATAGATTTGGTAAGCTGCCTTCAACGATAACAGTTGTGCATCCTGCTGAGGCATAGCCAGCACGGCATCAAAGGCCTTCTTCATGGGTTCCACCTGCGAGGCATCATTGCGCGCACGGTAGATGAAGTCCTTCATCATGGCCACCCGCAGTTCGCTGGGCGTAGAGAGGCTGTAGAGCAGCGAGTCGCGCAGGTGGTTGTAGCTGAGCGTATCGCCCTGTTCCTCGTAGTAGCCCAACAGTGCCAGTTTCAGGCTCTGATTGTCGGGCTCCTTCTGCTTCACGGTCTGAAAGATATCCCAGGCACGCTCCATCTCCCCGACCTGCTGATACTGGCGCCCCATGATGACGCGGTAGTTCATGTCGTGTGGAAACTCATCACAGAGCGACTGCAGTTCCTGAAAAGCCTTCTCCTTCTCCCCAAGATCCATATAAAGCGCAAATTTATCTACGCTAAGCTGACCCGACTTTCCCTCGAGCAACTCTATGCGCTCCAGGGCATCTATGGCTTTTTGCGTCTCGCCCTCAGACTTATAGATGTGCGCCAACTGAGACAACACATCCGAGCGACGTGTCTGGATGGCAGCCATCTTCTCCAAGACGGGCACGGCCTGTTTCACGTCACGACGGTTCATGTAGATGCTGGCCAGCGTCTCCAAGTACCACGGATTGCCGGGATCCAGCTCTGTCGCACGGCGCAGCATAGCCGTGCCAAGACTGTCTTGACGCAGGTAGAACTGAATAAGGCTGAGGTTGTAGAGTGCCTCGGGCGCATCGGGATTGATGTCCAGACAATGCTGATACAGCTCGGCCGCTGACGAGTAATCACCAGCCAGGCGACTCTTCTCAGCCTCCATATAGAAGTAGTCGAAGTTCGTCTGAGCCAAGCCCGCCAAGGCAGACCAAAGCACCATGATAAAAAGGGAGCACCTCATCGTCTTTTCTCTCTTTCTTTTAGCCTGGGAAATCCTGGGGTATCCTGGGAAGTCCTGGGAAATCCTAGTCCGTCCTAGTCCCTATCTCCCCGTATGGCCAAAGCCGCCTGCGCCACGTTCTGTCTCGTCCAGCTGGTCCACCAGTTCCCACTCGGCCTGTTCATGACGGGCAATAACCATCTGAGCGATGCGTTCACCATCATTGATGACAAAGGGTTCCTCGGAGAGATTTGCCAAGATGACACACACCTCCCCACGATAGTCGGCGTCTATCGTACCGGGTGAGTTCAGCACAGTAAGGCCATGCTTCAAAGCCAACCCGCTGCGAGGCCTTACCTGTGCCTCAAAGCCTGGAGGCAAGGCAATGAAAAGTCCCGTTGGGACGAGACGTCTCTGCATGGGTTCCAAAATGATAGGGCTTTCCAGATTAGCCCGTAAATCCACACCAGCCGACAGGGGAGTAGCATACTGTGGCAGGTCGTGGTGACTCTTGTTTATAATCTTTATCTTCATAGTCTTTATAGTTTTAACTAGGACTTACTAGGATTAACTAGGGCGTCCTATGATATCCTAGGGTTTCCTATTCCTATATATTCGGCAGGCTCATGCCGTTTATCTTGCGGTAGAGGTCAAGGGCAAAGACGTCGGTCATGCCGCTGATGTAATCCAAGACAGCCATCAGGCGGCCATAGAGTGTGCGCGCCTTGATGTCGTACTGCGAGCTTACCTGGTTAATAAGCAGCTGAGAGAAGGCCTTGTCCGTGCTGGTGACGGCCTTCACCATCATATCCGTCAGGGCTGTAATCACGCGGTAACCCGCAATCTCTATATCGACCACCTCCTTGCAGTGGTAGATCTTAGCTACGGCTGTGCGCGAGCAGGCTTCGTAGGCAGCGCGCGGCACATCACTCATCTTCCGGATGAGCGCGCCCTGGAAAGTACCGTCCAGAATGTCTTTTTCGTGTTCTACAAATACGCGAACGCATTCCTGCTCCAGGCAGTTGATGACACAGGAGCGCAGATAAACGACCTGTTCGTTTGTGTCCTCCAAGCTCTGCATGCGTTCTACGATGCGATTGCGCTGTGCTCCCTCAAAGAAGTCCAGCAGCAGGCCTTTGGTTTCATCCGTAGTGAGGAGCTTCAGTTTGTGAGCATCCTCGATGTCCATAATCTGATAGCAAATGTCATCAGCGGCCTCAACCAGAAAGACCAGCGGATAGCGTGCGTAACGGAAACTCCCTTCCGGACTGTCAAGTTGGGGTATGCCTAATTCCCTGGCAATGCGACGGTAATCCTCTACCTCGCTGCGGAAGAAGCCGAACTTGCGCTTATCGCCTGCCAAGTCTGACGAGAAGGGATATTTTACAATGCTGGCCAGTGTGCTGTAGGTCATCACGAAACCGCCTTTTCGACGCCCCAGGAAATGGTGAGTCAGCAGGCGGAAGGCATTGGCGTTGCCCTCGAAGTGGATGAGATCATTCCATTGGTCTGGCGTCAGGCAATCGTGTGTTTCGCGGCAGACATAACTCTGCAGGAACTGTCCCTCCCCTTCGCTGAAGTAGGTGCCGATGGCACGCTCGCCGCTGTGCCCGAAAGGCGGATTGCCCAGGTCGTGGGCCAGACAGGCCGCGCTGACGATACTGCCCAGTTCGGTAAAGTGTGTATCGCGCAGTTCGGGATGGCGCTCCAGCAAGAGGCGGCTCACATCGTTGCCCAGACTACGTCCCACGCTACTCACCTCGAGGCTGTGCGTCAGACGATTGTGCACGAAGATAGTCCTGGGAAGCGGGAATACCTGCGTCTTGTTCTGCAGGCGGCGGAACGGAGCCGAGAAAATCAAGCGGTCATAGTCACGCTGGAACTCCGTCCGGTCATCCTTGCGCTGTGGCTGACCCTCCTGACCTAACCTCTTATTGGAAAGCAGTTGTGACCAGTCCATCCGCTCAATTCTTGGGTTTGTAGAAGATGCGGTTGGCACCACTTGTAATGTTCACCAGTTCGGGATGCTCGGCAGCAAACGTATCGATGTGGCGCATGCGCTTCTCCTGATATACCTCGTCCACGGAAATGAGGATACCTGTCTCTTCGACATCGCCAAAGCCGTAGTTGATGGCCGTGCCGAACATCTTCATGGTAGGACTCAGGCCCATATATGCATTCACCAGAGGCGGAATGTTGTAGCCCAGCTTACGCACCTCGCGGTTCAGGATACGATAGTCGCGACGGAAGTCCTCTTCGCAGAAGAGCTCGGCCAGTGCCGTGGGATCGCTCTCGATATGCAGGGGCTTCATCGGTTCGATGAGGTGCTCGGGATCGGCAAAGTGCTTGTTCAGGAAAAACAGGATCATGTCGCGTGCCGTGCGGTCGTAGCTGGGATACATCGTCACCTTGCCGAAGAAGTAGCGGGCATTGGGCTTGATGACAAACAGGGCGCCCAGGCCGTCCCACAGGTTGTCCAGCGCAAAGATGGCCTTCGTGCCCATTCGCGTGCTCTGGTAGTCCAGGGTCACGAAGCTGCGCCCCAGCTCGATGGTATAGGGCATGTAGTCGCGCAGGAACGTTTCCGAGAAGCGGAACATGTGGCTTGTGGCCAGGATGGGCTGTCCGTTCTCGTCGTAGCGGGCCTCATTACCTAAAAGATAGCGGTAGCCGCCGAGGATTTCCTGAGCCTCGGGGTCCCAAACGAAGAGTTGCTTGTAGGGGTTCTCGCAAGTGTCGAACTCATCCAAATCGAGGCTCTTACCTGTACCGCCGCCGGCTGCACGGAATGCTTCCTCGCGCAGGCGTCCCAACTCTCTCACCACATTCGGAGAGTCTTGCCAAGTTACTACATAGACCTCGTTTCCACTCTTGTTGGTCATTCTGAGCCGCTTGTCGGGGGTCAACTCCTTCAACAGCAACTCTCTAGGTACTTTTGGTATTATATCTTCCATACAAACGCTATTATTTCTATTACTCCTAGTTACTCTAGTCCGTCTAGTCTATCCGGTTAATCTATTTCATATACTTTATCCTCAACCCACAGGGCCCACTCCGAGAGCGAGCGGCTTTTGTCGAAGGTCTGCCAGGGGATGGGCTTGCCTATCTTAACGGTATATTGGCCGCCCTGACTGCGATACATCTCATCGGGCAGCAAGGCCATGGCAAAGTTCGGCAGATGCAGACGCTTGCACCAGCGGGCCACATTATAGAAGCGCGAACTGTTCTGCCCGATGAAATGAATGGGCACGACGTCGTGCTGGTGCTGCACGCTCTTCTGAATAAAGGCCTTGCCCCAAGGCAGGTCGTGGATGCTGCCATCGTCCTGTTTGCGACTACACAGGCGGCCAGGGAACATGATGACGTGGTTCTCGCCCGAAAAGATAGCCTCTACGTTCTCTGAAAGGCTACGCGACTGATGCCCGCCGATGATATTCACCGGCACACACAACGGAGCCAGTCCCTTCAGGTTCATCAGCAGGTCGTTCACCAGATATTTTATCTTACCGTCATACTGCTCGCCCAGCACCCAGCCCAATGTCACACCGTCTATGGCGCCCAATGGATGATTGCTTACGAAGGTGTACCAACGTCCGTCGTCAGGCAGGTTCTCCCGGCCCTCCACGTTTACCGTAACACCCAGGTAATCCAGTACGCCCTTACAGAAAGGCACACCTTCGAGACCTTGACGCAGATAGCCGTTGATAAAGTCCTGGTGAACCAGCCGCTTCAGCATGTTGATAGCCCACTGAGGAATGAAGCGGGCCTTACTGCCTGCGCGACTTCGCACGATAGCATCCATATCTATCTCGCTGATGCCCTTTTTCTTTTCTTCCATATTCACCTCTTGAACCTTGAACTTTTGAACCTTGAACTTTTGAACCTTGAACTTTTGAACCTTGAACTTTTGAACCTCTTGAACTTCTTGAACCCTTTGAACCTCTTGAACCTCAATTAATCGTCACCGGCCGGTTGTTGATGAAATAGCGGCCGCGTGGCAGACCGTTCAGCCAGTTGGTGCCCTTACTCAGGCGCATAGCCATGTAGAACGCACCGCTCTGGGTATAGATGGGCAGGATCTGGTTGTGGTCGCTCTGTATGCGCAGCAAACGGCCATGAACTTGCAACTGTACGGGATAAAGCGACATGCTCATCTTGCGCGGCCGCTCCATGTCGCTCAGCACATTGCGGGGAACCGTCAACGAGTCGGGCTGCAGCTTGCGGTCATCCGCCTGACGAGCCACGTCCTGTGACGCAGAAGCAGCATGAACAGCCGCGCTGACGAGCAGCAAACCCGCCAGCCACAAAGCGAACCACCAGCCTTTACGTCCGAACAACATATATTATCCCAATTTATTTTACCCTGCAAATTTACGCTATTTAAGGGAATCTGACAAGAATTTTACCGAAAAAGTTGGCTTTTCCCTTAAATTCCGTTTGTTTTAAGACTATGCCCGTGCCTTCGCTCCGCGAAGCGCCATATATTCGTCCAGTCGGATGCCCTCCATCTTCTTGAAACAGGAACGTGCTGTAGCCACCGTACCAAAACCGGCATCAATCGACTCACCTACCGTTACCACTTCGCCCCGAAGAATCATTCTTTTCAGCTCTTCGATGCGGTAACGGTTAATGTATTCATGGACATTATTATGACCCTGGCTTCGCACGCTTTGGAGCACAAGGTGGCGATTCAGTCCTACCTCCCTGCACAGCTGGTCGCGGCCGAACGTACTCTCCGTCCAGGCCGCCCTGTTCTTCTGCATCCAGGCTTCCAGACGATGATAGCGCTGCAGGTTAGCCTCGTTGAAGTCCTCACGCTTATTCTTGCCGCTTTCCTCTGCTACAACCTCAGCCACCGGCGCTTCTTCAGCCATTTCCTCCATGCCCTCTATGGCCGGGCGCGGCAGACTCATGGCCATCGTCTCCAGCGCACGCAGCGACAGGTACATGTTCAGCAGCGTGAAGATGACCACATAGACCATCAGCAACGTGGGGTCGTAGACGATGCACACCACCAGGTAGAACACGGCCGAGAGGCTCAGCACCATGCAGTAGCCCTTCAGATAGCGCGGCACGTTGGGGTGCCTCACCATCAGACGCGGCAGCATGAAGATATTGAAGACGTAGAACAAAGCCATCAGGAACGCGGCCAGACGCAGTAACATACTGAAGCTGAACAGGTGTTCGCGCACCTCGGCAAACGTGTAGAACTCCTCCATGTTCTCGCCCACCATAAAGGCCAGCAGGTAGATAATGATGAGCACAATGGCAGGCGAAGCGTACTTCCACATGCGCCCCCACTGCAGATAACCGGGCATGGGAATGCTCAGCGGATAGATACTCTGCAGGAAACAGCCCACCACCAGCATGATCATCATGATCGGATTCAGGATGCCAGGCTTGCCGTCGGGAATCATTCCGCTGCTGACAGCCGCGCCGATCAGTATGGCAGAGAAGATTCCGTCTATCCACGCAAGGCTCAGGTACTGCACCTTGTGGCGTGCATAGAGTGCCATCACACAGGTCATAACCAAGTGCGCCATAGCACTGCAGGCCAACGTCAGAAGTATGGTATTTGCACCCATCGGCAGTTTCTTTTTGCGATTTCAGAGAGCAAAAGTAGTAATAAAGAAGATATTCACAAAGAAAAATGCCGAATTTATTCTTTTATCCGTCCGAAAGTGTCGGTATTTAAAAAAGATTTTAAGTCCTTTTGCACTCATTTAATCGATTTTTTCGTATTTTTGCACCGCAATTACACAAATGAGATGAAGGCGGATGTTTCCATAAAACACATACAGTTGCTGACGACGGCTTTGCTGTCCGTTGCCGTATTCTGTTTCTGGGGCTACGTACGTCCCTACCTCATCACGGAGCGGGAGCTTACGCAGATGTTTCTCTGGAACTGCGACTACTTCATGGAGCGCATCGTTGTACCGGGCGGACTGGCCCGATACATCGGCGAATGGCTCGTGCAGTTCTTCGTGTATATTAAGTATGGTGCGGTCATCTATGCCCTGCTGTTCGCCTTGGTCCAGCTGCTCTGCTGGAAGCTTACCCGCAACTATCTGCTCTCGCTCGTCCTGCCAGTACTGATGTGGTGGCTGTCGCTTCACACGGACATCCCCATGACGCCCCATGTAGCCCTGGTGCTGACCCTCGCTGCCATGACGATTATTCCGGACAAGGAAATGCCTGCCCTGCTGGTCTCCGCTGTCCTTGTGCCCATTGTCTATTGGCTGGCAGGGCCGGTTGCCCTGTTGATTCCCCTCTACCATCTGCGTTGGTTCTGGAGCCACCCTAATACTTCGATAGGTGAAGCTTGGGCTGCAGGTTTCTTGCTGCTTCTGTGCCTGACGGGCAGTACCCGCCTCGTCCCCTATCCGCTGGGCGAGCTGGCAAGGGGCATCGACTACCGATGGGAGGAGGACATCATCGGCACCTACCAAGACATGACCTACTCCACCCTGCTGCGCCGCAGGCAATGGGAGGGCTTGGTCAGGCTGTCCATAAGCCATCCGCCTCAGTCTCTGGCCAGTCAGAATGCAGCACGCCTGGCCCTCTGGCACACGAAGCGGGTAGGCGACGAGGCCTTGCGCGAATGCCTGCAGCACTCGCGGCGGGTGATGGCCAGTGCCGTGACCACCAGTATCATGAGCAATGTCTATCTGGAACTGGGGATGCTGAACATGTCGCAGCGGGCTGCCTTCGACCTGATGGAGTCCATACCCAACGGCAACAAGAGCGGACGGGCCATGAAGCGGCTGGCAGAGACGGCGCTCTATACGGGGCAGCCCGAGCTGGCACTCAAGTACATCCGGCTGTTGGAGCAGACGCTCTTCTATCGCAAATGGGCCTCATCGATGCGCCGCTTTGCCGAGCATCCCGAGCTGATGGAGAGCGAACCGCTGTTTAAGCAATACAAGGAAATCTATGAAAAGGCCGACGATGTCTTTTTCTATTAAGCCGAGAATGATGAGGACGCACCATAACAAAGTTGTTGAAGCAGTATCGGGTATGAAGTATCTGGGATATGCAATCGTGCTGGGACTGTTGTCCCTGACGGCCTGCCGGCCACGTCCCCATAACGTGACGGAGGTGGATGCCCTGCCCGACATCTATCCCGACTATGTCGATGTTACCGTTCCAGCCGAGATAGCGCCCCTGAACTTCGCTATGGCCGACGACAGCGTGAGCAGAGTGGAGGTGGAAGTAAAGGGTGCAAAAGGCGGGTTTCTCACAGTAAACGGCCGCCTCGCGCAATTCAGCATCGGCCAGTGGCATCGTCTGCTGGCCGGCAATCGAGGCAGTCACCTCCTGGTTACGGTCATGGCCTTGAAGGACGGACAATGGATCCGCTACCGCACATTCAAGGTCTTCGTCAGCAACGACCCGCTTAGCGACTGGGGCGTGACCTATCGGCGCGTCTCGCCAGGCTATGGCATGTTCAGCCAGATGGGCCTCTACCAGCGCGAACTGTCCACGTTCAGCGAGAAGGCCCTGCTGCCCAACACACAGGTCTCGGGCATGTGCGTCAACTGTCACACCCCCAACCGCGCCAACCCCGACCAGTACACGTTCCACGTTCGCGGCAGGCACGGCGCAACCGTCATCAGCAGGAACGGGCAAATCGACCTGCTGGCTGCCCGCAACGACAGCCTTGGCGGATCGATGGTCTATCCCTGCTGGCATCCGGGCGGACGATACTGCGCCTACTCCACCAACGCCACATCGCAGATGTTCCATCTGGCACAGAACAAGCGCATTGAGGTATTCGACCGCTCGTCGGACATCTTCATCTACGATGCCGAGACGAGGACCTTGCTGAGGGACAGCCTGACAATGGCGGCCGGCTGGGCCGAGAACTGCCCCGCCTTCTCGCCCGACGGCAAATGGCTTTACTACGTCAGCTCGCCCTGCCAGCCCTATCCCGAGGGCTACGACCGCGAGAAGTACAGCCTCTGCCGCGTGGCCTTCGACGAACATACTGGACGCCTGGGGCAACAGGTCGATACGCTCATCAATGCCGCCCAGACGGGCCAGAGCGTTTCCTGGCCCCGCCTCTCCTACGACGGCCGCTACCTGATGTACACACAGGCCGACTACGGCTACTTCACCGTCTGGCATCCCGAAGCAGACCTCTGGCTGATGGACCTCGAGACGGGCCGGCGACGCAAAATGGACGAGGTGAACAGCCCCAGGGCAGAGAGTCTGCATGCCTGGAGTACGGACAGCCGATGGTTCCTCTTCACAAGCCGGCGCGAAGACGGCCTGTACACACTTCTGTATTTCTCATCGATAGGCCCCGACGGAAAGGCCACCAAACCCTTCCTCCTTCCCCAGCGCAACCCCATGCAATACTACCGCCAGTCACTCTTCTCCTTCAATACGCCCGACTTTACCGTACGTCCCGTCAAGACGAATCTCCGCCACATGGGCCAGCTCATAGAAAGTGACCGTCGCGCAGCAACCAGCGTAATAGACCAAAGCACCACCGCAGACAAATAGAGAGCATAAGGCAGCCAATACAGGCTAATGTGCTCTCGCCAATTGCAAAAAAGCCTCCGTGACTACAGGTTGTGGTTTTAAGCCGCCCTTACAGAGAATGTAGCCACTCACTTTGGAGAATGGCTTTACTAACCTAAATACAAATTCACTGTATTTGGTAAGTTAATTCACTGTATTTAATAAACAATTTCAGTGAATTTACCTATATTTGTCTTGGTCATTTCAAAAAAATAAGCTACCTTTGCAGCGAAACATTAAGATATACGGCTATGGCAATACAATACAGACTGCTGAAGAATAAGATTAAGAGCAGCAAAAACTACGGCAAATACTATGCCCACACGGTGAAGCGTGGTGTCATTTCGATGGAAGAAGTCGAGTCAATGATTGAACAGAACTGTTCGGCTACAGCTGCAGATGTCAGGTTGGTTCTACGTGAACTGTTCGACACCATTAAATTCCTTATGCAAAGTGGATATACAGTTGACCTTCGCGAGATGGGCAAGTTCTCAATCACAGTAAAGAGCGTATGTGTGGATCACCCGTCAGAGTTTCGCAACGATACCCATATTGTCGGTTTTAAATGCAATTATACCCCACACGGCAAACGCTATAACACGTCTGACAGTGAAGTGAAAAGACAAATTCAACGTGGTTTATTGGAAGGATGCAAAGCAGAAAGGATGCACTGACAATAACTAAGACAGCTGCTACGACCAGGATATGGCCGTAGCAGCTGTTTTTATGTATTCAGGCTATAATTACTATCCGCGCTTTGCCGCGGTGCTTTTACTCAGAACTTCACCTTCATGCGCCTTCCGTCGCGGTACTTCACCACGACAATACCCTTCTGCGGCCCGGCCAGCCTACGCCCGTCAGTAGCGTAATAACCCTCCACCTCGTCTTCATCCACCATTCGGACATTCTCTATGGCCGTTCCCTCATCACCGAAGTCGAGGAACGACGTGCGAGCCTTAACGTTTCCGCCATTGGCCGGCGGCGTAATATAGGCCGTAAAAGCGTTCAGTTTAGCATTGCTACCACTGCCCTTCATCAGGCCTCCTTCCGACGAATTAACAATCCCATATTTCCCATCCATCGGGAAATCAACTGTGAAGTTCGAGGTCATAGACCAACCGTCATCTTTAGCTCCACCCTTTTCTGGCGTAACAGTTGCTCCTTCAGCTGCCATAACCTCTTGGTTTGTCCATGTGGGATTAACGACCTCGTCACCTAAATGCAGGATATAGGGCTTGTTGGCCTCAACTGTTGTGCCCTTCGTGAAGAACAAGGTATAGCCATCCGTTGAGTTCCATGTAACTGCCGTCAGTGTAGCCACCCAATCGTCAGCATTATTCCTCCCCGTCAGTGTAGCCACATCAGTTGAGAACGGCAGGGCAATGGAATTATAACCAGATTTGAGGATGCGATTGAGCGTAACACTACTGTATTCAGAGTAATTGATAACCGGATCGGCTGTCGGGTCAAGCACAAGAACAGGTTTTACCACGCGGATGGTATATGTGATATCCAATGCGTAAAAGTCCTCGGTCTGTGCACGCACTAGTCGGACGGTCGTTGTTCCTTCCTTGAGGGCGGTCAGCGTGAAGGTATTATTGCCGAAACTTGCCGAAACGATGGTTCCGTCGGCAATAGTCAGAGCGCTCTCCGTGATAAGAGCATCGGTGCGGATGGTGATATTGTCACTTCCGAGCGGGAACAGGTTAGTGCCATCCGTGAGCGTTGTGGAAACGGTGACATTTTCTCGCTTGATGATAGTGAAGGTGCGCGTAATGCTGGCAGGGTTATACTTGTTGTTGCCAGCCTGCGTAGCCGTAATGACGATGTTGGCACCACCGTCCTTTGCTGTCAGCTTACCAGTCGTGGCGTTCACCTCTAAAGCTGTCGGATTGCTCGATGAGTAGGTTACAGTCAGTCCGCTCGAGGACGTTGCCGTATTGGTCGTCAACTCATCGCCCACCTCCAGCGTGCGGGCATCGGCATCAAGCTCATTTACCCACATCACTGTCTGGTCGTACTTCGAAACGTTTACCTTCACGGTCTTTGTAGCTCCATAGTGGTAATCGTTCTCAAGCTGGGTCAGGGTGAGCATAGCTGTGCCCTCGCCCACTGCCGTTATCTTGTTGGTAGCCGCATCAAATGTAGCTACACCGTCGCGCGACCAAGTGGCTGTGAGCGTAGCCTCGCTGTTCTTGCCCGAGAATACGTCCGATACCACATCGTCCACCTTCAGCGTTTGCTCGTCCACAACGGCCAGCGTATTCTCCCGCTTGGCAGCCGTAGCCGTCAGCGTTATCGTCTGAGAGTAGAACAAGTCACCAATGGTAATGGTAGCCGTCTCCTCACCCAGTGAGTTCGAATCGGGCGCGTAGGTAACGGTGAAGGTCTGAGTCCCGTCCACGCCGCAGATATATTCCGTTCCACCCGGACTCGTAGCCTTTTTGTTGCTCTCTACGGCTATTTCTGAGATGCTAGGCACAAAGTGTGAGTTGTTGCTACTAATATTGATGTTGCCACCATTAGTCGAGCTGTAGTTCACAGTAACAGTGGCAGAGGTTGCCGTAGAACCAGTATAGACAGTACCAAAGTTATCCTTGGAGGTGTCGTGCGATTCACGGACATACGTCTTACGAGTAACTTTAACATCTTTGATACAATGCTCTAGTGTACTACCCACCCTTAAGAAAAAACGTATCTTTGTCGTACTCTCAGGTATTTTGCACGTTATGTCACCTCCATAACTAGTAGACAAACTTTCTGTATACATGGCTGCATTATCTCCAGTCCGCCAACTCCCATTAACATAACACTGAACCTCAAGCTTTGTTACTCCATCCCAAATAAAATTTGATTTATGAGCCTTAAATGATAATATCTCACCTGGACCACTTAATGTATGTTCATTAAAATATGTTCCTTCTGTACTAATAGGCGTATGGCTTTCTTCGGTTTCATCGTACAGCACATAGCCGTCCATCTCATCGGTATTGTTGACACGTATAGTAAACGTTGCCAAGCCAGCCTCATATTTATAGGTCTCAGACTGACGAATCTCGTAGATATCAGTACCTTGAGCATTGCCAGCAGTTATGGTGCCAGCCGAGTAAGTAGTGTACGAACCACTGGCACGATTGACCGTAGGAGTAGCGCCGGCTGTATTAGCATAGGTATAGGAGAGAGAAGCTGTAGCACCATACTTCAACTTGATATTTGTCGCACTACCACCAGCAAGTGTAATCGATATCGGATTGCTGAGCTTTGTCACTGTAATGTCGTAGATAGAGCTGGTCCAAGCGGCGTACTTATCGGTCTCAGCCTGTGTAAAGGTAATCTTGGCCGTACCTGCATTCTTGGCAGTGATAACTCCATCGGCATAGGTAATAACATCACTACCTTTGTTGACACTCGACGAAAGCTCTTGGTTCGTTATGGTGCCCACAATAGCGGTTCCCATGTTGTTCTGACCCGTGAAGGTAACGGCAATCGTGCCGTCGGGATTCGCCGTCAGCGAAGCCATACTTGCGGCAAGGCCGTTGGGAATCCTGGTGACGGTAATGTTATAGGTCTTCGAAGCGGAATAGTGAGTGGTGTTACCCGGGTCGTTGAGCGTCACTGTACTCGTACCTACCTTCAGCGCCGTCAGTGTAATAACATTGTCCGACTTCGATATGCTCACAACAGTGGGATCCGACGAATTGTATGTAAAGCCAGCAGTGGTGTTCGCCACCGTGATTGTGGGGGTATCATCTACATAAGATGTGTAATTGTCGCCACTACTGCTCTGGAAACCCGTAGCATCAAACGTGGGCTGGAACTTATTGATGACCGTAAACTGGCGCGTCGCCTCCATCGCGTTATATTCGTCGTTACCAGCTTGACGTGCCGTAATCGTGATGGCGTCAACCGATGAAGCAACGCCCGTAACGTCACCGCTACTATTCACCGTTGCGACACTTGTATTGCTGCTCGTATAGGTCACAGCCAGACCGCTGGACGCAGTAGCCGCTGCCAAACCCGGATATGTGACGCCCGCAACTACATTTGGGTCGTAGTTTGCTTGTGTCCAAGTCAAAGTCTGATTGCTCTTGAACCAAGCATACAGGGTAAGGTTAGCCGTGGAACCCACCGTTGTATTGTTTATCGTAGGCTGATATGTGGCCGATGTTGATGCCAAGTTGGTGTGTGCAGCATCGTAGTACCAACCTACAAATGTACAATTGGAATTAGGAGTTGCCGTAAAGGTAGCGATGGTGGATTTCGAGGTCTCAGAAGGATTACCAACCACCCGATTTGTCACAGTAGCATTAACAGAACCATAGCTACCATTAATCTTATTAGCCGTGACAGAATAATTGAAGACGGGCTTGAATATTGCGTAGAGCGTCTTATTTGCAGTAGAACCTGCTGTGCTATTTGAAATTGTTGGTGTATAAGGATTTGCTGTCGATTCGTAGGACGTTGCGTTAGACGTAGTACCCCATCCTGCGAACTCATAGCTAGAATTAGCCGTAGCAGTAAAGGTAGCGGTAGTAGAAGCACTTGTCACGCCCACAGCGGCCTGAATTTGTGTATTTGCAACAGATGCCTCTGCAGTACCTGCTGCATCGATGTTTTTGTTAGCTGTTGCGGAGAAATTGAAAAGGTACTCCTTGTGGGTTACTTTGTAGGTATATATGATATCATGAAGAGTATATGTCGCTTTACGATTACCACAATTCATGGATAATACGACTGATGTACCGAGACCATTATCATTTTGTACGGAAACAGTTTTTGATCCATTTGTGCCCGTTTGTATGGTTGCACAGCTAACAGAAGATCCCCCAGCAAACTGCGCAGTTCCGGAACCGCCTACTAAACCATTATACGCACGAATTTTAGAAGATATACCTGTTACAGTAACACTATAATTGGCATCGGCAGTCCATGAGAATGTAGAAGTTTTCGTAGTATTTGTTGAAGAGTGTTGAGGATAAACTAAACGATTATTATCATATTTATCTAGGCTATTAATAGTAAAAGTTACATGATTTGTTTTGGTTGATGTAAAAACGCCATTTGACACATGATTTAGATTGGACCCACTGAATGTTGTGGATGAGTTAAAATCAGTTATCGTTTTATAAGACACGTTCTCTTGTCCCCACACCTCACTCCTGCCACCTGCAAAGGCAGCAATCATCAGAATTATACATAGTAGCTTTTGCTTCATTATCTGCTTTCTTTTTACTGGGCGTCCTAAGTTGGCCTGGGGTTTCCTAAGGTTTCCTTGCTTTCACATCGAACTCGCCATTATGTGTTCCGCTCACCACAGGGATGACAACCCAGTCGCTGTTAATCGGCTGTGCGGTGAGCGTGACCGTTGTATGCTTTCCTGCCTCGACAGCTACCGAGACGAACGCACCTTCTATCTCCTGCGCATGATTCTTTCCCTTGGCCGAGAGGGAGAAGGTGAGCGTTCCACCATCCGGCACCATAAAGTAACCTGGAGCGTCGGGCTTTACCGTGGCCGCGCCATACGTCAGTTGCGGATTTTCGTAAAGCGCAGAGAATGTATTATCTACCGCCAGTGATACCATCGCATTCTTGGGGGCGCCCATGTTAATGGTTCCCAGATTAACCGTTTGACCGGGTTGAAGGGTAAAAGATGCTGAAGTGCCCTTATAGTAGACACGTCCATTACCCTCCTCCGCAGTAGACTGCGAAATATTCTCCACGGTAAGGGTATAAGTGCCCGCCTCGATAATCGAGGAGAACGTATTCTCAACCTCCGATGTAAGAGAGATAGTTTTGTTTACCGCAGCACCTTCGCTATCCGTTCCGCTGAGTGTAAAGATATAACCCGTGATATCCGTTACGGTGGCCCTTGTCTCCACGTCCACGAACACCTCGCCCGGGGAGAGATTCAATACTATCTTCCCATGGGAAGCCCCTTCAAGCGAAGAGACCTCCTCCTGCTGACAGCCCGCTGCCACAAGCAGCAGGGCGGTCAGAGTAACGAGGATTAGATAGTTATGAAATCTATTCATTGGGGGTTAGGGATTAACTTCTGCGCCAGTAGCAGCATCAATGGTAACCTCTTGAGCATCACCATCGGCCATCTCTGTATAAGTGATAGAAAGACCTATAGTACCATTCGTGTTAGCCTTTACCGTCAGCACGTATTTTGTTCCAGCTACTAAAGTAAGATTCTTTGAAATGTTCACAGTCTTTCCATTTACAGTACCTGAAACCGCATAAGTCAGTGTGCCAGGTTCAAAATAACCAAGTTTTGTCCCTGTTCCTGCATTATATTCCAAAGAACGAGAAGACATAGATGCAGTCACCTTATAACCCTCTGCAGCAACATTTGTAAACGATTCGTTAAACGCAACGGAAAACGCGGCGTTCTGAGCAGCTCCACATGTAACATTTACAGAAGCAGTCTTTCCTGCCTCAATAACAAAATTGTCAGAAGTGCCAGACCAGAAAGCCTCACCCCAACCATTGTTCGCACCAAGAGATTCTGCAAGAGTTGCATTTTTATAATACACAGACAAACTATTTGTCTGGCTTGCTGTATAAGCCTTTCCCTGAAGAGCACTAACCGTAATGGCTGCATCGTTATTTACTTTAACATACCAATCCGTAGAAGTAGATGATACACTTGCACGGGTTTCTACTGCAAACACATCATCATTTGTCACATTAAGGCTGATAGTACCTTTACCATTGTACTTGAACATGTCCACTTCGTTTACGCAGGAAGTGGTACCAAACATTGCTGCAAGTGTTGCAGCCACAAAGAATAGATTCTTTTTCATAACTTTTTTGCTTTGTTTATTTGTTATTGTTAACTTATTTCATCTTTATCTTCAAATATTTAATCCACGACAATCTCATTCTCGACCACATCAAACTCGCTGTCGTAGGTGATGCTGAGACCCATCTTCCCGTTTTCCCCACCTACGCGGACGAGTAGGCGGTATAACTTGCCAGGTTCCATAACGATGTCTTTCTCGAGCCGGACACGATCCCAGTCGTTAGCGCCTGTTACAATTAGCGATACAGTACGCTTTCCGTCGGCTTCCATGTTGTAGTAGGCTATCGCACCCCCCTGAAGCGTATTGTCCTCGAAGACCGCTGCATTGTCAGCATCGAAGCGCAGGCTGCGGGCATCGTTGGTGGTCACGGCGTAAGTAGTGGGGAAACGGTCGGTGAACGTCTGGTCAAAAACCACGCAGAAGCCTGCGTTCTGCATACGACACTTCACCTCCACAGGTGTCGTCTCACCGTTCTTCACCTCAAAAGGTTCAGACTGCCCACTATAATGGGGCTGTCCCCAACCGCTCTCGGCCTCCTCGGCAGTACAATTCCCGCCGCTGACTACATAGCCAGTTCCCGCAGGCTGCGTACAATCTCTATCGATAATGTCACCAAAAGCTTTTGGTCCCCACAAGGTTTCCCCGGCGTGAGTGAGCGTCACCTGATAACCCGATGCCTCAACATCCGTCAGTTTACGCCACTTATCACCATCGGCCCTGGTCTCGACCTCAGCATTCAGCCCACCTGCAGAGAGGCTGAGCGAGAACGAACCCTCGCCTGACGTCACCTTGTCTCGTGGCCAATCCACCTCACTGACGCAACTCGCCAATAGCAGCAGAGGCATGAACAGAATTATATGTCGGAATGTATGGGTCATTTACTGTATTTATAATCCAATTTTCTAACTTGAGTATAAGTTTGGCCTAAGCCATAACTCTGATTACACTTCATCTCTGTAACTTGCGCAGACAATGTTAGCGCTTTTGTTCCTGAACGATTATTAGACTGAATTCCACTAAAAAGAGAACCGGTCTGAGTCTCTTCAAAGAACTTATCTCCACCAGCAGAAATAGTAAATGTGTTAGTTACTCTTGCTGCATCAAGATGTAACATAAAATCATACGTCAAAGACATTCGCACTCCCGAAGGAATACTAAAATCGTTACATGTAATATAATGAGGGTTCGAGCCAATTGCTGCATTATGTCCTATCTCGACATAACCATTTTCAAATGAAACATGGCTATGTCCACTCCAGCCTCCATTTTCAGTCGGCGGCTCATACTTCACAGGCAGTCCCGTAATCCTAAAGTCTTTATATGCATTTGCATTTGCACCGTCAAAAGTCGCAGAGACAGACAAACGATAGAGGTTTGCACTTACAGCCACATTTGTATAATTAGTCCAAACAGGATTATTGCTCGTAGCTGTTTCGGTCTGAGCATCTCCGTTGTTGAACGTATGGGAATAAGTGCCTAATCCATTATAATTGCTGTTATCAAAGATTGCAGCAGCTACACTCAGTCTTGCCGAAGGATTATAAATGGTCTTACGTTCGCAGGCATTAGCTCCATCCACATCGCCAGCTTCATATTTGGTATGAGCAGAGTAACCGTCAACAACCAGCGTAATCGTTGGACTGCCGACATTAAAGTCCACACTATAGCCTGAACTCTGCGTATCATTTGAGTTTCTAAAGCTGTATTCGGCTGTATAATTGCCCTTGGGCAAATAGGGCCAGGAAGCATCAGTCTCCGGCGAAGACAGGTTGTTACTGCCCGAGATATTACGGACAGTCGTTGTGCCCTTCTTGACAGTCACATTCCACTGCTTGCCTCGAATAGGAGCTTTGGTCAGAGTTAGCTTTGTACCCTGTAATACATTATTGGAATACTGATGGGCTGGAGTAACCTCAGGAATATTCACCAAATCAATATAACCTAAGGGATAGAGTTTGCCAGCCTCGCCACCTAAAGCGGAAGTGCTAGAGAGCGTATAGCCCGTATCCTCGCACTGGAACGACATGGAGAAACCGTTCATCTGAACAGGAGCGGTGAGAATGTAATAGGTTCCGGCTGCAAATGTCGATTCGCGAGCTGGCGGCAGAATGGTGATGGACGGACTCTCAGTGGACGCAATCGCAGTGGTAGGCTTTTCGCCGTCCACATCTACCGTCAGTTTACCAGCCACTGGTGTATTGGCTGTAAACTGAATGGCTGAGATACGGCCTGCGGCATATTCGGGCACCTGGAACTGGAGCGCCTGACAAACGGGCTGAAAAGTGAGGTTCAACAGGCTGCCATCGTAGCTGCGCTGGCCCTTAGCCACGGCATAGTTCATCTTCGACGACGCCAATTCAGTACCCGGCGCTACAGCCAAGGCACGTTGCTCAGCGGGCAAGGTGAAGACAATCTTGCCCTCGGACAAGGCATCACCCGCCTGACTATAGGGATAGGCAGCCAGGAAATCGCGCGTCTTAGGCGTAACATTACCTTCGAGACGCTGTACGCCCTCTGCCGAGGAAACAGGAAACTCTCGCTTCTCGGTTGTATAATCGTACACAGCTACGTTGCTTTCAGCCTGCGCCCAGTCAATAGGAGACGTAGCTGACAACGATACACTGGCCTGGCCGTATGTATTGATGTCCGTTCGGGCTGTCTCTGAATAGCCTGTGAACGTAGCGTTTACCTCGGTCTTACCATCGTCGGTCTGAATATCTTCCTCGTGGATGACTACCTCATCGTCGGTCAGGTCGGCTTCCTCCACCAAAACACTGAGTTCGAAGGTACCGATCTCATATTGCAAATTGATGTGACTCATTTTGGCCTTTCCCAGGTCCAATGTACCTTCTTTCGTAAGGGTGCTATTCGGTCCGACAGCAGTGATGGTATAGGTGGCTGTGCGCAAACCGTCAACATTCGTATTGAAATATGCTATCTGCCCACTCTTGGTGAACGTCAGCGTACGGTTCCCGCTCTTCACAGTAACCTCAACGGAAGTGAAGTAGTCAAGCAGTGACTCGTCGTAGGTTAACTCAATGCCCGCGTTAGCCACCGAGCAACCCACATCAACAGCAGTTGTCTTACCAGCCACAATAGCAAAAGAGGCAGACAAACCGGCAAAACGTTTCTGACCCCACCCGTCATTTGCACTCTCAGCCTCGGTCTCTGAACAACTCTCAGCAGTTACAGTATAACCATAACCGGCAGAGAGACGGGTGTCGAGATCGCCCAGTCGAACAGTCTGTCGCACGATGTCGCTACCCTTGTAGATGGTAATCAAGAAATTGGCAGCCTCCTCTGGGGTTATCTGGGTCGTCGTAGCACGCGTAGCCGGCACGCTGGATAGAGTCAGTTCGAAGAAGCCTAAGCTATCCACCGCTTCCGTTCCACTGCCAGTAGTCGGTGAAGAAGGTTTCTCGAAATCACTTATCGCACAAGATGCCACAAGAAAAACGGTGCTCAGTATGGTCAATAGTTTCTTCATAGGTGTACATCATTATCATCATCCTCCATATCATCCGTTATAACGATCACCACGCCACCTGTATTGGTATCGGTAGAATAGTTGTACTTCACGGTGAAAAGTTTGCCTGCCAATACCTCGGTAAAGTCGATGGCAGAATGCCGACTCGTCTTGCCGTCGTTGTTCGTGGCTTCCAGCGCATAACTGAAACCGCCGTCTGCCACATCGAAGTAGGCACGCTCGCCCTCCTGGATGGTAACAGTGCGCTCGCCACTCTTCAGGGTAAAGGTATAGGAATTTGGGAATGGATTACTATCGGGATTAAAAAGGATATCGAACATATCAGGCAACTGCAGTCCGACGGCATAGTTCGTCATGGGTACATCAAGCTTCAGGCGCGTCACCGCATCATATTCCATCACAACGGTGGCCTCGGCAAAGTAGCAGCCCTCGCCCTTTCCACTGGCAGCAGTTTTCCAGGAATTCTGATTATCAGTATAGGCCTGTACGATGAAGTTTCCTGGCTCCAATACGATTTTATCGGGTAGTGCATCTGCCGTAAGACTCTTATATACAGTCCGATCCTCGCGGAGAATAGTAACGGTCAAATCAGACACCTCCGCCCTGGTAGCCACTAGCGGTTTTCCTGCCCGCAGCAAATTCAGTTCCAGGAAAGCCTCACCTTTCTGGTTATCTGGAAGTTCCTGCTGACAAGCCGTCAGGAACAAACAGCACATTATTATATATATATATAGGCGCTTCATTTATTGACCGTATTTAAACCTAAGGAAATATATATTGGACCAGTTTAAGTCCGCTCCATAGCTATTACGACAAGTGATTGATGAATGGTTTCCATTAGCTGATACAACATCTGTCGTACCAGTATGAGGTACATCCGCAGCTATAAATATCGGTCCCTCTTCTATAGACAGAATTTGTTGACCACCGACCTGGATTGAGAAAGTAGTACCTACCCAAGAATGATGTATATTAATAGTATAATCCGCACAGAATCGAGTTCCTTGAGGAATATATACAGAGGAATTGGTCGTAATGGTCTGATCGCCAGCTGACCATCCCCCTAATTGAACACCATCCTCGCTCCATTCCACCTTACCATCGTCGCTCCATTCGGAATGTGATGCAGCATTGAAAGAATATGGCAGGCCGGTAATAAGGAATCCTGTCTGTGCCTCAACAGAAACTCCATCGAATGTTGCATTGGCTTTCAGAACATATGGGTTGGCACGAACGGCATTGTTCTCCACCTTTTCCACCATATAACTATTCTGCCCATTCTGTACATTAACCGTTTGACCATTGTAAGAATAGGTAAAGGAATAGGAATAGTGAGCATTTCTGAGAAGACTCTCGTCAACACTTAATGTCACCGAAGGCTCATAGACCGTAAGACGCTCGCATGCATTCGCCCCATCTATATCACCCTGTAAATACTTGGTATAAGAAGAATAGCCACCCACAGAAACAGATATCTTGGGCTTACTCACTTGAAACTCGCGGCTGCTTGTGAGATTCTCTGAGTCATCTTCACCTATCAGATAATAATAAGCTGTATATTCCCCAGACGGGAGGTAAGGCCAACTTCCAGCCTTAGAATACTCGCTGAAGAGTGCATCTGTTCCCTGAACAGCACGAACAGTGGTGCCAGCAGCATTCTTAACTACAGCCTTCCACTTCATGCCAGGATAAGAATTAGTAAACATCAAGTTAGTACCCACCAAGTTGCCTTGGGCATCATACTGATGAGAATGCGCTACGGCTGAGACTGGCAACCACGACAAAGGAATTGTCTCATCGAGCACTACAGATTCTACCTCAATCTTACTTATACTTACTATCAAATCGCTTTCGGGATCTGGTAAGGTCAGCATGACGCGGAGATGGTCGCCGGGAGAAAGAGAGGCAGGCAAAGATTCTGATTCCAAATCACAGGAGACTTCGCGATCATTCTCTGCCCGAAGTTTCCCCCAAAAACGAAGACGATAAGGCACACCAGCTGGTAGATAAATACTACGGAAAGGCTGACTTTTAGTAATAGGAAGATTATATGCTCCATTATAAACATAAAGAGCGTAATCGCTATAGAACTTATTAAACCTTTCTATGTCCGTCTCTCCAATTTCTGACAATTCCTTATCTGGGTCTCCAAACGACGCAGAAATCAATGCATTCGCTACTCGAGCCTTCACTTCAACTGGCGTAGGCTCTGTTGCTGACTCGGGAACAGTAGCTGTTGCTGACCCTTCGAAATAAGGTGCATCAGTGCCGACAACAGGATTAATCCCGCTGGAAACTATTACTGTATATTCCCCTGGAGCAGCTGATATCTTCTCGGATGTGAAAGGACCATCATATATTGTCACGCCGTTTCTGTTTCGTACGACTTTAACCTGGAAACGTTGTATGAAAGCAGCCAATACCTCTTCGTCGCTAAAATCATATATCTTATCAGGTGTGGTACGTGTTTCACGAACGTTTGTCGAAATTCCTGAAATAGACAATAATATGCCCCCTCCTGCACTCTCCACAATAGGATCGTTTGTGCAAGCTGCAAGCAAAAAGAGCATGAGCGCCAAAGCCAGATTACCTATATGTCTAATTCTATTCATACAACAGTTCCATGTTATCCACCTGAAGCAGAGACTGGTCTCCGCCTGTGAAATAATCGCCGTACTTGCTTGACGAAGCCACTACAATAATATACTTGGGCTGACGGTTCTTCACCCTATAATCCAAAGTAAGTGTTTCGGTGGTCCACTCAGGCACATCCTCACCCTTTGTCATCTGGGCGTATGCAATAATATGCTCGTCCTTGAGATCAAAGAGGTGCAGTTCGCTGGGACGAGTGCGAATCAGATAAGGACACTCAGTATTCTTGTACATCACCGGTTCCCAATCGCCTAGCGCAATATAAACGCTGCAAGAGTCGGGCTTGCCTTTCATATTCTCATACATATCGCGAGAAATATAACGGCCCCACGGCTCTTTCCAGTCACCGCCCATACGATTGATAGGAGATGTCTTATACTTATATTCAAAGCGCAACTTGGTGGGGAAGGAGTTGAACGGACGTCCGAAACTAAGCACACCATTTGTGCCATCTGTCTGTAGATAAGAACCTGTGAAGATGTTTCCTGCTGCGAACTTGATGACAATGTACTTTGACTGCAAGTTAGCAAAACGACGTCCACCCTCATCTACATAAGTACTGTTGCTTGCACCAACAGTTGTAGCGCCTCGGTTTCCGGTATCCCAGAAACTCTGATGCCCATCACCCCAGGGCTGATAAACCGCCTGAGTGCCCGTGCCGGAAATGCTCCAATTATCAAAAGTCCCATTTTCCAAAGGTGTGGCAGTTGCGGTTGTGAATGATTGAACTAAAGTAGCAGAAGTGCCAGCTGTAACCCGATAGTCATATATTGTTGACGGCTGCAAACCTGTTATTTCTGCCTCGTATGTCGTGGATGTCGTTTTTATCTGGCTTTCAGGGACGGTCAACCAATCGGACAGACCCTGGCGATGATATTCCACTCGCGGACTAGTACCATTTGGAAGGTCGCCACTTACCGTTGCCGAAACGCTGCGAGCGAACACATTTGCCGTTGTAGAAACCGATGCCTCTGTAATATAAACATATACATTCCACAAATAGGATTGCTCACTCCAACCATTACGAACATAAAATTTGCGGGCCTCAGAGAAGTCATATACTGCCACCGCCGTTGGATCTGGCACAACAGCTCCATGCTCGCCTCCCAATTGGAACTTACGTACCTTGAGACGTTTTAAATCTTGATTATTGCCTACATATACAATTGCCACTCGGTCATCCGGGTCAATGACAGCCTTTCCTACCTGACCCTCAATCTCTATCTGACGATCTATTATCTGCTCTACACTTACCTTCCAAATATAATCTTGATAGGTACGAAGTGTAAATTCCTGCTCGTAACTGAAGTCGGCACGAAAATCGCTAAAACTGCTCCGTTTCGTATACTCCTGAAGGGGATAAATATCAGAGGACTGATATACCACACTATCCATGATAACTGCAGCGTCGTTGGAAGTTTCCATCCGTGTAATCTTCAGATGGGAAATATCCACCAAGTCATTAACATAGGCTTTTACAGTACGCGCATTGTTATCTATCACAGCGGTTCCGCCTTCATTGCCATTTGCATCGCACTGCCCTTCCACCTCGAAAGCCGTAATGGCACCTTCGACAAAGGGGAAAGGTATATCATCCTTGATGGCACAAGATGCTATCAAGGATACCATAATCAGACAAAATACATTATATATAAATGTGCGTATACGCATTTTATAAATAGAACGTCATGCCCAGATTAACGCTGAAGAGGTTGAACTTGAAGTTCGCGCCTCCCATCTTGCTGCTACCTTTCTCTACCTGATTGGTCTTCTGGTCTTTCCAACGGTACTTCAATCCCATCACACCGATGCTGGCCTCAACAGCCATAAAGTCAGTCACAAAGGCGGTCATACCGGGACAGAAGCCCAGCTGAACTGAATGAACATGCTCATAGCTGCCATCAAATTCGGTGCCACTACCTGTACTGTTCTTTCCGTTAGCGTATGCATAGGTACCGCGTATCTCACCGAAGAAACCGAAGATATTGCTCCGGCCCAAAGGCATATAGGTACGCAGAAAAGCACTAACCTCATGCTTATGCTCCAGATAATAGAGATCTTCCAGGCTTATGTTGAAGTCCTCGCCCAAGTTTAGGTCGAAGTCGCCCAGATAGAAATAGTTACGCAGATAATTATAACGCGCTCCGAGAGCAAGGTTGTTAGCCACGAAATAACCGAAATAGGGGCTGGCCGAGAAGGTATGGCCCTCAATATCCATATTCTTCAGCACCAACAAGTTGATGTTGTCGGTATCCCATTCCTGGAAGTTAACCGTACCGCCCATCATCCATTGGCCCTTGGGAATGAAGACAGCCTTCAGTGCCTCGCGATCAACCCGCTGAAGGTGACGCCCACGCATCTGCTGCTTCTGCATATAGCGGTCGTATATTGCCGACACTCTGGTTCCTGCCACCATAGGCTGCTGATGGCCTTGCACCTGATATATCTGAGTTCCTGACGGACCACCAGGTTGACCGAATGCACGTCGAATGCCGTCCTCCACAGCACGAGCAATCTCTGCATCAGTCAACTGGCCCCGATGAGCACTGTCCACCTTAACCTCAATTTTCAAGTCCACGCCTACCGGAGCTCCGGAACCCGCCTCCGGCAAACCCTGGGGGCGGGTATAAACGGTGTCATTCTCCTGTGCCATTGCCAGACACGGGAGAACGACCAGACATAACGTCAGCAGACGTTTGCTAAATGCGTTATTCATTATTTGCGTCATTTACTTATAGGCTGCAAATTTAGCACTTTTTATTCAATCAACCTCACATTTCATCGATGAAACCGCTCAAAAGCGTGTTTTCAGAGTAAGATGATGCCCTTGCCCGGCAAAACGGGCAAAGGAACATCATCTTATACAGATTTATTGCTTCACGGTCGGTGTATCACCATAAATGAGCTCAAAGTCGTCAACATGAAGCACAGATGCATCAGAGCCATAAAAATAGTCACCGTATGCACTAGATGCAGCCGTAATGAGGATGTGTGTGGGTTTTTTCGTCAAACTATGGTATTCGAGCGGAATCGTCAACTCACGCCACTGCCCGTTGTCGCTTTCACTCTGCTCATAGTAACCGTATGCCACGATGAACTCATCATTCTCCCAATCAGGGAAGTACCAATCACTCTGTTTATTGTTAATCGTGACAGACTTCGTCATGAGGGCAATACGCACACCACAATGGTCATTCATACCGTTTCCAGGAGCTGTAGCTATGTTTGGCTTGTCACCACGGTTCACACTTCCAGGCGCATAGCTGATGAAGCACTTGAGTGCTGTTGGACGGCCTTCGAAGGGTACACCCCAGTTGATTGTAGCGCTGGTGCCGCTGACCTTGCCGAAGGTACCAGTGTAAATGCTACCGGCAGCCAGCTTGATGACTGCATACTTCGATTCCAGCTTAACGGACTTCGAACCACTATGTTTGAAGGATTCATCAGGTGAAGTAACGATGAAATTGAAACTTGCAGATCCTGGATTTGAGGTATCCCAATACCTTTTGCTAGCATCGCTATTGGGGCTATAGTAATTGCCCACAGAATACCAATTTTCGAAACCTCCGTTGTACAATGCAGTCTGACCTTCTGTCGTAAATTCGGAAACTTCACTCTGAACATTGTCCTCTGCTGAAACATATATAAGGCGATACTGATATGTCGTATTGGGAGTGAGCCCCTTCAACTGATATTTATATATATCACCACTTACGGAAAGTAAGGTATTGTCAATAGTAGCCCATGCATCATCCGGTGCAGAAGCAAGTTTCCACTGCATGCTTACCTTGGTCTTATCGAAACTCGACTTCTTTGTCGTAACAGCACCTTCAAGATAAGCCATATTGCTCCAAGCATTTGCCTTGTATGCTGCCAGACTTGTACCAGCCTTCTTGGGGACGAGGATATTATAGGTGTATTCTTTACCCGTTTCATCCACAACAACATTAATATCAGAGAGTGTCCCTTCTTCAGCCATCTTATAGACAAGACGGTAGAAATCACGAGGCTGTACATCTGTTATTCTGGTTGGCAAAGAATGACCATTCACATCAAGCGTTGCTGTGAACTCTGCTGCAGGAAGATATGCAGCACCTTTCTTCTCATTCATACTATATACAATAGCACCCACACCACTCAATGATGATGCCAAGGTGGTTTGCGCCTCGCTGAAGCTCTGCTTGAAATCATCAGAATATTCAACAACAACCTTTACATTAGCCTGTGTACATACCACACTTGCCGTAACAATTGTCTTGGCTTTCACTTCTTTCTCAGTGCTTCCATAATAATAAGGAGCATCTATACCAGAACCACTACCATCCCAACCATTGGAATATGCAGTAATGATGTAAGTACCAGCAGTCAGCTCATGAGTTTTACCTCCGAGATTAGAATACAAGCCTCTTACAACAGGAACAGTTGAACCATAAGGTGTTACCTCTACGTAAAGATTGCGCGGATCATAATTGGCTGGCGCATCTGCACGAGTTACCGTAGCACTATTGGTCTCAATGCCTAATTTGAGATAGCCGACCTCATTCTTAGCCAACTCGTCCACATCGCTGGAGCACGATACAAAAGCCAACGCAAGGCTCAGGACGGAAAAACAGGAAAATATCTTTTTCATATCTGTACAATCTTAAAATTATTCATTAACCGTAATTATCACTTCTCCAGTCTTTGTTTTACCATTCATATCAGTAACCGTCAGGTGGAAGGTATGAGTACCACTCATCACATCCAACAAAACGAAGAAGTTACCTATGGGGAATTGATAGGACTTGTCGCCCTCTGTGGGAACGCTCAAAGTTTGACCAAGACCTGAGAAGAAAGACACGAGGTCGTTATTTCCTACCACTTCCACTCCAGCAGTGACGAAATCCAAGCCATAGCCGGCACCAACAGCTTCAAGCGAGGCTACCATATCCGGATTGTTGGACTCAGCAGTTACCATTAAACTCTTGATGCCATTGGTGGCGTCGATTTTGGTATCACCTAAAGACTTATCCAATGTTCCACCTTCGCCCATCGTAAATGTCAAAGGAGCTGGCAAAGTAAGCGTAATGGTATTGTCATCACCTGGCTGAGGACCAGGCTCTTCGCCATTACCACCTTCCTCTTCCCATTCACCATTATCTACTACATTGACGGGGACATTAACTTCCGTTTCCTCAAACACGATATTTGCCTCAATACCAATAGTCACAAAACCACTGGTAGTCTCTTCGGGATTGAGATTAATTACAACTGCATCGCCACCGCCGAAATTATTGCTTTCACCCTCGTATGTCTGAGTACTCTCAGCTTTAGTCAAAGCCATTGAACGACGAACAGTGGCACCATCCGTTGTGGTGCCCGCAAAATTAACAACAAGTTCAGATACCCCCTCAGCAAGTGCACAATACTTAGCATCTGGATCTGTTCCATTAGAGCTCAAGAATTCCAGTCCAAGATTGTTCCCGTCGTCTACGGTTACTGACCAACTGGTAAATGTAGCCAAGAAATCTGCAGAATATGTTAATTTTATACTTGTATTAGCCTGCCTACAATGAATTGTAGCTTCCGTGTTCATATTCTTCTTAATCAGAATTGTATTCGAACCTCTGAAATATGGAACATCCATTATCCGCTTGAATTCCTCGGGAGAATGTGCAGTCAATACATAGTTGCACTCACCATTTTCATTAACTGGGAGTGTTATCTGGCTCGGCAATTGTGCCTTCGTCTTCTCATAATAATTATCTCCATCAAACTTCGTCTGCCCATCGGCCTGGAAAATGGAAATTAAAAAATTATCTGTAGGCACTCCTGCGCGCGTTGTTTTCATAGGCATCACGGTTTCCACCTCAACAGAGAGTTTTCCTACAGAAGCACTTTGGTTTATTTCTTCACTAACACAACTCGCTAAAGAAAATGCTACTGTGCAAGCTAAAATAATATTATATCGTTTCATACTCGAATATATTTACTATACCTAATTTTACTAAAGTCACTATTTCCATGAAGTTGGAACGGGAATTGGAATCACCTTTTCTGGATTCGTTGTGTCATCAATAGTGATGACAATCTTCAAGCCACCTTCAGTTGTGGGTGTGTAATTCGCACTTATCGTCAGTTTCGTAGCCTTATTGCGCTTCAAATTAAACGTGCTGGAGATCTCAGAACTTATCGTTTTTGAACCATCGGCTAACAGTGTTGCATAATCGTCTTTTGCAGTCAAGTGAATAGTGTACTTGACATCCTCACCCGTTTCTGAGGCATTTAACTGAAGATACCAAGGGTCTGTTTCATTTTTTGCCCAAGTAACATAACTTGAGCCCAAAGCTTCTGTTCCCTCTATCGTCACATAATAGTCTTCGTAATATTTGTCTAAACCATCCTCGCCGTCCTTTAAAAAGTTAACAAGTACCTTACCACATGTCGGTTCTGGTTTAAGCGTGACTTCCAAGGGACTACTTTGAGGCTGAGACAGAATAGTAAAAGTTCTTGAAACCTCGGAACGGAAAGCATTCTGAGAGGCTGCTTGTGAGCTACCCATATATGCTTGAATTTTGTACGTACCATTTTCCAACTCCATAGGCAGCCTATTCTTCAATGTCGAATAAGTACCATTGAATTTTTCAATAGTACCAGATTGGTTAGTAATGACTACCGTATAATTGTCAGCCAAACGATATGACGACTCGTTTACGGTGCGCGTCTCTGTCTCAAATTCTACTCCAGACTTCAAGTCTAAAGCAAACGTGCCTTTACCACTTGCCAAGCCCGGTTCTTCGTTTTCAGAAGTACACGATGTCGCTAATCCGATAAAGCTCATGGAAAGACACATCAGAAATGCTTTTGTTTTCATTGTTTCTTTTTCTTTTTTATTTGATTTTTATTTGTTTTCTAAACACTTTTTTGCAAATTTCGGTGCAAAGGTCCGAAAAAATTATGGTAGCTTTTAGTCATTACGGTAGCTTTTTAAATAAATTAAGGTAAATAGTCACTTTTAACCAGAAAAGCTCTGGAAATACGAATAATTAGACCTTAAAGGACAAAAAATACCGATGAAACCGCGGATTTTTTCCTTATCATTACAGGATAAAGTCTTCTTCTTTTTCTCTTTTTCCTGCAAATATGATTAATGTGCCTCGAGCCAGTTATTGCCCCATCCACAGTCGGCAATAAGGGGGACACGAAGCTGACAAGCGCCCTGCATTTCCTCCAAAACGAGGGTTTGCAGGCGCTCTTTCTCATCTGTCGGCACGCTGAAGTTCAATTCGTCGTGAACCTGCAGAATCATCTTGGAGCGCAGCCCTTCAGCCTTCATACGCTGATAGACGCGAATCATCGCTATCTTGATGATGTCGGCAGCCGAGCCCTGAATGGGCGCATTGATGGCATTTCGTTCGGCATAACCGCGCACTACAGCGTTGTGGCTGTTGATATCGGGCAGATAGCAGCGGCGGCGGAAGATGGTTTCTGTGTATCCCTGGTTGCGTGCCATTTCTATGCTGCGCGTCATATAGGCTTTCACACCGGGATAAGTGGCAAAGTATTCGTCGATGAGCTGCTTGGCCTCTGTGCGCGAAACGCCCATCCGCTCAGCCAATCCGAATGCACTAATACCATATATAATACCGAAGTTAGCCGTTTTTGCCTTGCGCCGCTCATCGCTGGTTACCTCGCTGATATCCTTCTTGAATATCTTGGCGGCTGTAGCGGCATGAATATCGTGACCCTGCAAGAAAGCATCAATCAAGTTCTCGTCCTGACTCAGATGGGCCATGATGCGCAGTTCTATCTGGCTATAGTCGGCACTAAAGAATGTTTCGCCCGGTTCAGGGATAAAGGCCTTGCGGACTTCCTTGCCCTGCGTATCGCGCACAGGGATGTTCTGCAGGTTGGGGTTGCTGCTCGAGAGCCGTCCCGTAGCTGCTATCGTCTGATTGAACGAAGTGTGAATGTGACCCGTCCGCGGATTGATGAGCTGCGGCAGAGCATCGACATAAGTGCCCAGCAACTTCTTAAGGCCACGGTGCTCAAGGATTTTCTCCACTATAGGATGACGGCTCTTCAGACTCTCCAAGACTTCCTCACTTGTGACATATTGTCCGGTCTTCGTCTTCTTTGGCTTCTCCAGAATATGCAGGCGGTCAAATAGAATCTCGCCCACTTGCTTTGGCGAAGCAATGTTGAAGTTCATACCAGCCAATTCATGAATCTCACCTTCCAGCCGCTCCATTTCGTTTGTAAACTGCAGCGATGTCTCGCGCAGGGTCTCCGTATCGATGCTGACGCCGTTTCGCTCCATATAGGCGAGTACGGGCATCAGCGGCATCTCGATATTGCGGAAGAGTTCGCCACACTGCTCTTTCTCCAGTTCCGGAGCGAAGAAATGATAGAGGCGCAGGGTGACGTCGGCATCTTCGCTGGCATAGTCGCAAATCTGCGCTGGGTCCAGCTCAGCCATCGAGCGCTGCGCCTTACCCTTCCCGATAAGGTCTTCTATGTGGATTGTCTGATAATGCAGGTAAGCCTCGGCCAGATAGTCCATTCCGTGCCGCATCTCGGGATGGAGCAGGTAGTGGGCTATCATTGTGTCGAACATCGGGCCCTGCAGCGTGATGCCATAGCTCTTCAGCACCTGCAGGTCGTACTTCAGGTTCTGCCCCACCTTCAGCGTTTCGGGATTCTCGTAGACGGTGCGGAACTCCTCGACTATCTCCTGCGAACGGCAAGGCACATACCAGGCCTGTCCCTCGCGGATGCTGAAACTCAGCCCGACCAGTTCGGCACTGATGGGGTCAGTACTTGTGGTTTCTGTATCCAGGCTTATCTCCCTTGCCTTAGCCAGTTCGGCGATGAGGGCGGCACGCTTTTCGGGTGTGTCTACCAACTGGTAATCGGGCTTCAGGTCGTGTATCGTCTGCAGGTTACTTTGCGATGAAATCGCGGAAAACAGGTCTCCCTGGACGGGTTCCGGCTCGTTTTGCGGCGCAAATCCCTGGAAGAGGTCGCCCTGCACAGGGTCCGGATTTTTGTTTGAGGCGGGTTTTGCAATTGCAGGACCCGCCTTGCGGCGCAGCAGGGTGCGGAACTCCAATTCCTCAAAGAGCCCCTGCAATGCTTCCGCGTTCGGTTCCTGAACCTCCAGCGCCTTCATGTCGAGGGAGACGGGTACGTCAGTCTTTATGGTCGCCAGCCATTTGCTCAGCTTTATCTTCTCTGTGTTCTCCTCAACCTTCTGCCTCAGAGCGCCCTTCAGCTCGCCGCTGCGTTCCAATAGAGCTTCGATGCTTCCAAACTGCTCTATGAGTTTTTGTGCTGTTTTCTCCCCTACTCCAGGGCATCCAGGGATGTTATCTACGGCATCGCCCATAAGACCCAGCATGTCAATCACTTGGGAAGGATTCTCCAAACCCCACTTGCGATTCACCTCCTCGGGTCCCAGAATCTCAGCCTCACTCTTTCCGACAGCAGGGCGATACATCCTGACGCGCTCGGTCACCAATTGCCCGTAATCCTTGTCGGGCGTCATCATAAAGGTCTCTATGCCCTGTTCGTCAGCCTGACGCGCCAGGGTACCGATGAC
>JAILKU010000064.1 GCA_024693505.1 Bacteroidaceae bacterium
TATGCGAAGCTCTTCTCGTTGATGATGGCGTCGCGCGTCTCGATGCCCAGCAGGCTCCAAGTGCCGCAGCTCAGGTAGGCGTATCGCTCGTCGCTGGCGGGTACGGCAGCTACGGCTGCGCCCGTGTCGTGTCCTGCTACGGCAACGACGGGAACGGGTCCCATGCCCGTCATCTTCTGCACCTCGGGTGTCAGCGTGCCCACCACGTCGCTCGGATTGACGTAGCGGCCGAACTGGCTCTCCTTGAGCCCGATGACGTCAATCAGCTCGGGGTCGATCTTCTTCGTCCGGGGATCCAGCATCTGGCTCGTGCTCAGGATGGTGTATTCGCAAACGGCCTGCCCCGTAAGCATGTACATCAAGGCGTCGGGGATGAAGAGAATCTTGTCGGCGGCCTCCAGCGCGGAGTCGTTGTGGCTTCGCATGGCGGACAGCTGGAAGAGGGAGTTGAAGTTCATGAACTGTATGCCCGTCTTCTCATAGACTTTTTCCTTGGGAATCAGTTTGAAGTATTCCTCCATTGCGCCTTCGGTGTGCGGGTCGCGGTAGCAGTAGGGATTGCGCAGGATTCCTCCGTCCTTGCCGACGCAGACGAAATCGACGCCCCAGGTATCGATGCCGATGCTGGTGAGCTGTATGCCTTCCTCGGCTGCAACGCGCAGGCCGCGGATAATCTCACTGTAAAGGGCATAGATGTCCCAGAAGAAGTGACCGCCCGTCTGGATAATGCTGTTGGGGAAACGTGTCAGCTCGTGCTGCTTGAGTTTGCCGTCCTCGATAGAGCCCAGGATTGTCCGCCCGCTAGTGGCGCCCAGGTCAACGGCCAGGAAATACGGAATGTGTTCCATGGATGTTTGTTTAGTTTGTATTGATAGTTTAACCTATAGTTTAGATGAATGAAATGTCGGGTAATCCCGTTCTTTCGCTCGCAAATATACTCTTTTTTTTTGGAATGGCTTCACACTTTCGTGGGAAAAACATATTTGATTCCCGTTTTTTTTAATATTCCTTATATATTTGGTCCGTAATCTTATATATTTGTTCCCATATTGTCACTCTTTTCCTCGTTTTCGGCGTGTCTCGTGATCTTCCACCCGGTCGCGGCTACGATGATGGACGTCAGCGGACTGAGCAGATTAAAGAAACAATAGGGCATATAGACGATGGTGGGGACGCCCAGCACTGCCGCCTGCGTCATTCCGCAGGTGTTCCACGGGATAAGCACGGAGGTTACGGTTGCCGCATCCTCGCAAGTGCGGCTCAACAGTCGGGATTCATAGCCCTGACTGCGGAACGTATCGCGGTAGATGTCGGACGTCAGTACGATGGAGATGAACTGGTCGCCCGTCGTGGCGTTCAGGAATAGCCCTGTGCCTACGGTCGAAGTCACCAGTCTCAGACGGCTGCGGGCAAAGCTGCTGATAACCTGGGTTATGCTCTCAATCATGCGGCTGGCCACCATCGCGGCACCGAAGCACATGGCGCAGATGATGAGCCATATTGTGTCCAGAATGCCGCTCATGCCTCCTGTCGAAACCAGCTCGTTCAGCGATTCGTTCCCTGTATCGACGGCCGTGGCTCCGTAATAGGTGATGGCCAGTCCACGAGTGATGGCGGCGGGCGTGGAGAGACTCGGGTCGTCGGCTATCTGGCTGAGAAGGTGGGGCTGCAGTATGATGGCCACGATGCCCGCCATTACCGAGGATATGAAGAGGGTAATGAGCGAGGGTACCCGACGGGCTATGAGTACGCCAGTCAGCACTGGCACCAGTAGCGTCCACAGGGAAATGTTGAATGTGCGGGCTAAGCCCTCAGTGTAAGTGCCCACCTGCAGCTCTGTATGTCCATTGATGGTTAGCCCTGCGATAAAGAAGATGAGTGTAGCCACCAGGAACGTCGGCGCTGTGGTATATACCATGTATCGGATATGGGTGAAGAGGTCGGTACCCGTCGTTGAGGACGCCAAGATGGTCGTATCGCTCAGGGGGGACATCTTGTCGCCGAAATACGCTCCTGAGATGATGGCACCAGCCGTCCACGGCTCGTCGACTCCCAAGGCGTGTCCGATTCCCATCAGAGCCACTCCGATGGTCGCAATGGTGGTCCACGAACTGCCCGAGAGCAAGGAGACAAGGGCGCAGATCAGACAGGCCGACACCAGAAAAAAGCGCGGTGATATGATCTGAATGCCGTAGTAAATGAGCGTGGGCACCACACCGCTTATCATCCATGAGCCTGCTATCATACCTACAGCGAGCAGAATAATAAGCGTGATGGAAACACCGCCCAGCGTCTTCATGATCTGTTTCTCGAACGTTTCCCACTTAACGTGGTAGAATGTCATAGAGACACTCACGCAGATAGCCATGCCCAACAGCAGCGCTATCTGGCTACCACCATTCAGCGAGTCGCTTCCAAATAGCGAGATGACTATGGCCAGCAATCCGATAAGCACAACTACCGGAATGATGGAAACGAGGGGGTGGGGGACAACGTTCTCTTTCATCGGACTCAGTCTTCAGGTGAACAATATACGCCGACTTTCGAAATGAGGGGGCATGCCTTGCTGTCTGTAATGGTGAAGCGCAGGCGCGTAGTCGTTATTGTGGGGAAGCAGATGATGCGCCGGTGTCCGATTGTCGTCAGACCGTCTCCCTTTTCCACAAGCTTGTCTTTCAGGGCGACCCATTCCCCGTTCTGCTCGTATTCCAGTTGGAATTTCTTTACGCGTTGGCCTAATGGAATATATTCCTCGGCCAGGAAACGATTGAAAGAGGCGGGTTTTGCAAATTCAAATGTGAGTGACGCGCTTTTAACCTCGTCGTCTGTGGCCCAGTAAGTCGTGGCCTTATCGTCCTTGACGTTCTCGGCTCTGTAATGCTTGTTCTTGCCTCTGACGTTGCTGGCCGTTATTTTAGCCTTCCGAATCAGGTTGTCTTTGAATACTCGTTTTACCATGTCGGCCATAGCCTTGCCGTTCAGGCTGTCGGTCGGGTGAATGCGCCCGTTTGGCATGACGGGGAAGTTCAGCAGCAATGTGGCGTTGCGTCCTACGGATTTGTAGTAGATGTCCATCAGTTTGGACAAGTCTTTCACCTTGTCGTCTTCATAAGTGTGATAGAACCACCCTGGACGTATGCTGACGTCAACCTCTCCTGGGCACCAGCAATCGCCCGTCTCGGCGCCATAGTGCAGGTCGCCGCCTCCGTCCTTGAACATCGTGCACCAGTTCGTCTCACCTACAAATCCAGCTTCGGTGCCCACCCAGCGAAGGTCGGCCTGGTAGCCTTTTCCGCGGTTTCCCCAAACGGCGATGTTCGGCTGCAATTTGCGCACCAGGCTATATGTTCCGGCCCAGTCGTAGTAATTGCCTCCAATGCTTCGCTTCTCATTGGCTCCGCCATACCATCCGTCTCCGCCGTTTGCGCCGTCGAACCATATCTCGAAGATGTCTCCGTAGTTAGTCAGCAGTTCCGTGAGCTGGTTACGGAAATAGGTGATGTATTCCGGCCGGCCGTATTCGGCAAAATTGCGGTCCCAGGGAGACAGGTAGACGGCAAACTTCAGCCCTTCCTTCTTGCAGGCCTCGGACAATTCGCGTACGACGTCGCCCTTTCCGTCCTTCCAGGGCGAGTTCTTGACCGAGAACTCAGTATAGGCAGAGGGCCACAGGCAGAAGCCGCAATGATGCTTGGCCGTAAGGATGATGCCCTTCATGCCTGCTTGCTTGCATACGCGTGCCCATTGGCGGCAGTCCAGGTTTGACGGGTTGAAGAGCCGGGCCGATTCGTTTCCGAAGCCCCACTCCTGGTCTGTATAAGTATTGATGGAATAATGGATAAAGGCATACATGTCCATATCCTGCATTTTCAGCTGAATGTCATTGGGTAGGGGACCGCATGGCATCGGCTCATTGTCTTGTGCATAGCTCAGTATCGGGTTGGCCGATAACAATAAGGCGGTCGTCGCTGTATAGACGAAGTACCTCTTTATACTTTTCTTGTTCATGGTTTGGATGTTTTTTTTTATGGGTGAACAGTATCGTTTTGGTAATAAACTCGGCACAAAAGTACGTCTTTTTTACGAGATAGGCAAGTTTATTTAAAAAAAGTGCAGTAATGGATTAAACCTTTCACTCGGATTGGCTGTCAAAAAGTGTGAAATGACCAGGATAGGCTTCCTCATTATGTTTTGCTGCTTGCTGTTCTCAGGCATTGGTGTGGGAACGGCGAGGGCTCAGTCTGTGTCCCATAATAAATCCTCCAAATCCTCGTCTCAATCAGCTACAGCATTGGATTCCACTAACTTCCGCCTCAATATTCGTGGTACGGTCTATGAGAATCAGACCCTTCAGCCGATGGAGGGCGCTGCTGTTAAGCTATACAATGGACAGGATAGTATGCTGGTGGGAAATATTACGCAGAAGAACGGTCAGTTCCTGCTGCCAGGTGTGCCTTCAGGGCATTATACTATGAAGGTTTCCTTTATGGGATACAAGGAGCAGAGCTTTGCCCTGACCCTGCCGCGCAGGACGGGAAACTTTAAGGTAAATGATGTACTCATGCGCGAGAATACCACTTTAATGGCCGAGGCTGTCGTTGAGGGCGTTATGCCAGAAATGACCGTGGTCGATGATACAGTGGTCTATAATGCCGATGCCTTCAAGCTTCCTGAGGGCGCGCTGGTGGAGGATCTGGTGAAGAAACTTCCTGGAATCGAGGTGGACGATGAGGGGAACTATACGTGGAATGGTAAAAACATAACCCAGATTATGGTAGACGGTAAGGAGTTCTTCTCGCGCAACATGAACCTGACGCTGAAGAACCTTCCTGCCGATATCGTTGAAAAAGTAAAGGCCTACGACCGTCAAAGCGAACGTGCCCGTATCACAGGCATAGACGACGGCGAAGAGCGAACCGTGCTGGATCTCACCATCAAGAAGAACCGCAAGCGCGGATGGTTTGGTAACGTCAACGGCGGTTATGGCACAAGCGAGCGATATGCAGCCAGCACAAACGTGAACCGTTTCATCGGCGATCAGAAGTTCTCCATCGTTGGCAATGCCAATAATACGAACGGCAACGGCATGACGGATCACCAGAGTGGCGGCGCAACCATGAACTACGAGAAACGCGAGGGGAAGAAGGAAATACTCGAACTGAACGGCAGCGTTGACGGCACCTTCAATCAGGGGCGTAGCGAGAGCAGTTCCAACTCGCAGTCTTTTGAGAACAAGAAAGCAGCCTATACCAATCGGCACAGCTGGAGCGACAACAACAGCAAGAGTATCAACCTGGGTTATCGCGTGGAGTGGAAGCCCGACACGATGACCAACGTCAACTTCCGCCCTTCTTTTACCTATAGCTTTACAGGCAGTCACAGCCATAGCGAGAGTGCGGCCTTCAACGCTGACCCCTATGCCAGTTCCTTCATTACCGATCCCTTGGCTCAGGTGGATCTGCTCAGCGACTCCATCGGCGTGAACCATCGTATGAACGCCAGCCAGAACGACGGACACAACTATAATGCCAGTGCCTCCCTGCAACTGAACCGCCGCTTCCAGAAGAAAGGTCGGAACATCACCTTCAACGTGGACGGAGGCTTCGGAAACAGAACTACTGAGAGCGAGAGTTTCAGCCGTACGGATTACTATCAGATACTCGCTACAGGCGGGGGAGATTCCATCTATCACAAAACGCAGTACAACGATACGGATAACAAGAATTACAATATGGGTGCCCGCGTTTCATACAGCGAGCCTGTTGGCGACCGCATCTTTTTGCAGATGAGCTATGGCTACAACTACCGTTTTACTGATAACAGCCGAACCGTCAGCTCAATCTTCGACCCACGAAACGACATATTGGGCGTCAATTGGTTTAACTATCCGAGTTTTCAGCCCTACGGCACACCTGATACTGCGCAATGCAACTACACCACTAACAAGTACCAGAACCATACAGCTAACCTGCAGCTGCGCATCAACCGTACCCAGTATCAGCTGACGGTAGGCGGAAACCTGCATCCCCAGCGCAACGAGGTGAGTTACACCAAGGGATTCAAGCATTACGACGTGAGCCGATCGGTGGTCAATGCCTCGCCCAATGTGAATTTCCGATATCGTTTCTCGCGTCAGGAAAGGCTCGATTTCCGCTACAATGGCTCAATGGGCCAGCCAGGTATCACCGATCTTATCCCAGACACCCTCAGCAATGCCGACCCGCTGAATATCCGCCTGGGAAATCCTGGCCTGAAACCCTCCTTTACCCAGAACGTGAACGCCAGTTACAATAAGAATATTACCGACCTGCAACGTTCCTATACCACCAACGCCTCATTTAACACTACGCAGAATGCTGTCAGCAGCCGGACTGAATACAATGAACTGACGGGCGGGCGTGTCACGAGGCCGGAGAATATCAACGGCAACTGGAATGCCAGCGGAGCATTCAACTTCAATACAGCCTTCCGCCGCAATAAGCATTTCCATGCAAATACGAATACGCGGGCGGGTTTGACCAACAGCGTCGGCTATGTCTATCAGAGCCGCACTCAGGAAACCGTTAAGAACCGCACACGCGGACTTCGCCTGAATCAGGGCTTGCGCTTCTCCTTCCGCAACGACTGGCTCGAGGTAAGTGTGAACGGCAATATCAACTACAACCACAGCCGCAGCACCAATACCAGCGCCAGCAACTTGGATACCTACGGCTTCAACTACGGAGGACGCACCGTCATCAATGCCCCCTGGGGTCTCTCTGTAGAGACCGACATATCCGAGCACAGCCGTCGCGGATATACTGATGCTTCCATGAATACCAACGAGCTTATCTGGAACTTCAGCATCAGCCAGCGCCTGCTACCTAAGCGTAACCTTATCCTGAGCCTGCGTGCCGTCGATGTGCTGAACCAACGCGACGAGGTGAATCGTAACGTCAGCGCTACGGCCCGTACGGACAGCCGTACGCAGAATATCCACAGCTACTTCCTCGTCTCAGCCACCTATCGCTTTGGCAAGTTCGGCGGGCGCGGACAGCGTGGTGGACGTGGCGAAGGACCAGAAGGTGGAGGCCGCGACGAGCGAGGACCTGAACGAGGTGGCGAGCGTGGAGGACAGGGCGGCGAACGTGGAGGCTTCGGAGGTCCTGGAGGTCTTGGAGGGCCCACTTTATGATACTATCCCTCCAATTTCTTCCGTTCGACAAAAGAATTTTATTCCTTTTGTACTCACTTAATCGAAAATTTCGTACCTTTGCACTGCAAAATGGAGTACTGCATGCCTGAATGGGCTGCAGAACGTACGAAGAATGAGTTTGAAAGAAAGGGTGCTGAGCACCATGAAATCGAGGGACACGGAGAGCGACTTTGAGCTCTACGTGACACGGACGCCAGGCTACCTGTGGGCATTGCTCTTCCGGCTGCTGCACGTTCATCCTATAGCCGTCACGCTGATAAGCACTGTGCTGGGAGCCGCAGCCGGATACTTCTTCTGGTCGGAGGAACTGCGCGTAAATGCCATAGGCATGTTGTTGCTCGTCTGCGCCAACTGGTTAGATTGTGCTGACGGTCAGCTGGCGCGAATGACGGGGCAGAAAACGCTCATCGGGCGCATACTGGACGGCTTTGCGGGCGATGTATGGTTCTTCAGCATCTACCTTTTCATCACACTCCGTCTCACGCCCCAGTGGGGCATCTGGATATGGCTGCTCTGTGCCTGGGCCGGTTTCCGATGCCACGCCCGCCAGTGTGCCATCGGCGACTACTACCGCAACGTGCACCTGTGGTTCCTGCCTGGGGTTGAGAACGAACTGAACACCAGCCGACAGGAGCGCGAGGAGTACAGAAGCCTGCGCTGGCGAAGTCGCGACTGGTTCCACAAGCTGTACCTCTTCTTCTACATCAGCTATACGAAGGGGCAGGAGGAACAGTGTCCGCGCTTTCAGCATTTCTACAAACGGCTGACTGAGCGCTACGGGCAGGATGTGCCGATGGAAATCCGACTGCGATTCGTGGAGAAAAGCCGGCCGTTGATGAAATATACCAACATTCTGACGTTCGATACGCGCGTAGGTGTGCTCTTCCTCTCGCTCATCGTGGGCCTGCCCTGGATTTATCCAGTATTCGAGAGTACGGTGCTCGAGGCCATGCGCTTCTATACGATTAGCTGCCACGAAACGTTCAGCGAGGAATTTGACAAGCAACTCTGAATTATGACCTATGAATCCTGAACAGTCCCATATAATTGCCCTGCTGCTGGCAGGAGGACAGGGAAGCCGGATAGGCGCCCAGTGCCCTAAGCAATACATCGAGATTGACGGCGAGCCTGTCATCCTGCGCACTATGCGCGCTTTTCAGCAGCACCCTGATATAACGGATATCTATGTCGTCTGTTCGCCACGATGGCAGGATTATGTAATACAGCAGGCAAAGCGGGGGGGGATAAGCAAGCTGCGCGCTACGATGTACTCAGGCCCTACCGCCTTCCAGAGCATCCGCCTAGGTATCGAGGGCTTGCTCCATCTTATCCCCTACGGCCAGGAGGAGACTATCGTGCTGGTTCACGATGCCGTTCGTCCGCTCATCAGCTACGAGGTCATCAGCCAGAATATACAAACGTGTCAGGAGAAAGGCAACGCCATTACGGCCATCCGAAGCAACGAGGCTTACATGCAAACGCAGGACGGGCTCTCGTCGAATGACTACATACGGCGCGAGGCCCTGATGCGAGCCCAGACGCCCCACACCTTCCCCCTTTCTACGCTTCGCAAGATTATGATTGAAGCCGACAACAGGGGCATCACTGACCATCAGTCGCTCTTCACCCTCTGCAACGAGTTGGGCATTCATCCTCTCTACATTGCCGAGGGCGACCCGATGAACTTTAAGATTACAGAGCCTGGCGACATCAAGATCTACCAGGCCTTGCGCGAAGTGGTACGCTAAGATTCCCCCGTCCTCCTTTACCAGATATCCTCAGGCGTATCGGGATTGTCATAGACTTCCTTGGGGCAGAACTCAAGGTAGTCCACGAATAGCTGCTTCTCCAGGTAGTCCTGCACGGTCTTGAAGCGCAGGTAGTATGTCTCGTCGGGTGACATGGCTTCGCGTACGATGATGCGTCGTGTCGAGGTGGCACTGCGTCGGTTGGTCTCTGTGCCGCCTGGGTTTGCCACGATGTACTCGGGCCCCTTCATGAATCCGTTATTACGCATCTTCTTGTCCACCTCGGCGTTGTAGTCGTCGTCCTCCGTGTCCTGTTCCCATCCGAGAAGGGCATCCTGTCCGCCCAGCAACATGTTCACTGGGATGCCCTGCACCTTCAGTTGGTCCTTGCGATTGCCCCAGTATATCTGGCAGATACCTCGCGTACCGCTCACGGTGGATACGCCCATGCGAATCTCGTAGATGCCGTACCTTGGCACGGGGGGCAGGGTAATGGTGATGTCGTAGAGTCCCTCGGCGAGCACCTCATCGGCCTGGTAGTTGGGCCAGCCCTGGTCGCGTCCGTTCAGCAGCATGAGGTTTGTTTCCTTGGTGTTTACGGTCAGGTTGTCGAAGTACTGCTTGTCGGGGTCGCTCGAGAAGTAGTATCGCATGAAGTAGCTCATGATGCGCATGTCGTTGTTCATGGCCTCTGGCTGCATTTCCCATGCATCGTATCGTATGCGTGTCTTTGCCAGGTTGTCGCGCACCAAGTCGGTGTAGGCCAGCGGCTCGCTGATGGGGTATATGATGCCGTTGATGAGGCGTATGATACCTGCATCCTCTCCCGTTTCGATGCGTATGCCCTTGTTCTGTGGCAGGCATTCGCGTTCGTGGTAGTCTCCGTGGCGTCCGTTGTTGAGCGAGGGGAATCGGTTCAGGCACGGACCCTCGCTCTCGCGGCTCTCCCAGATACGCAGCAGGCGGCGCTTACCCATCGTGGTATAGTGGGTCCAGACGGGTACGGTGGGTGCCATGTTGGGGATTCTGTAGGTGAAGCCCTTCTCGTTGTAGTGCAGAGCCAGCTTGTCCACGGGTATGCGCTCGGGCAGCATGTGATAAGTAAGGAACAGGTTGAGCAGGTTCTCCTCGCTCCTGTAGTTGTCGTCCTTTACAGCATTGGGGTAGTACTTTTGGCGGTCCACCCAGTCCTGCACGTCGCTCATGGTTATTTCCCTGCGGTCCTTGCCCAGCGCGGTCTCCCAGAACTCGTCGTTCTCGGCGAAGAGCGTGAAGCCGTACTTGCGATGCTCAGGAGCCACCACGTCGACGTTCAGCAGGTTCCAGTGGAACTTGGGGAAGGCGCCCTGCAGGTAAAGCGTCTCGTAGCGTTCGTCCCTTACGGCGGTCAGGGTGTCCATCATGCCGCAGGCCTCCACCATTCGTGCCACCACGCTGAAGTTGCTGCCGAAGTCGGTCGTGAAGCGGTGCAGGGTGCTGCCCAGCGTCTCGTTGCTGGGATTGATGACGTATTCCACCTGGTGGACATATCCGTTAAGGGTCAGTATGTCGCGGTTTGTCTTCGATATGGGGCAAATGCCGTCGATGGAGCAGTCGTCCAGGTCGTCGGCGTTGTAGGCGACGCTTATCTTGCGATCGGCCATCGTTGTGATGGCAAACTCCTCGTTGGCCCTCGGGAATTCGGCCGAGTAATACTTTATGTCCTGCTTCGTGCCGTCCAGTATGCTGTTATAGACAATTACCTCGCGTATGCTGTCCCTGCAGCGCTCTGTGGGGAAGGCGTCCCAGCTGGCCTCGGGAATAATGCCCTTGATGACGAGCGAGTCCATGTAGAGGCCGATGGCATTGTTGGTGGGGGCAAAGCAGGTGTAGCTGCCGTAGGCCGTCAGCAACTGATAGACGGTCGATTCGCTCAGCGTGCTTATGCGCTGCTCCTTCAACAGTCGGACGTATTCGCTGAACTGCTCGTGCGACTCCAGGTAGCTGGCAATGGTGCGGGTGGAGAATACGTAGCGGGCAGATGTATCGATATCCTCCTTACAACCCGATATGAGGAGCGCTAGCAATGTAGCTAACAGATATATCTTTTTCATAGGTTCGTGCGTGTATGAGTGTGTAGATGGTGCATCTTTGTTCTTTTTTCGAGGCAAAGGTACGAAATTATTTTCAAACGACCAAATAAGAAATAAGGAAAAACACGCAAAACGTTTGGCCTTTGATGTGTGCAGGGTGTCCTCTGTGTGTGAAGGGGTTCAGAAGGTGACACGGAAGATGCCACGGATGCCCCACTTGTGTGTTTCGTCGCCGTAGATGTAGTTCATTCGGCGTACGTATTCGATGTGGAAGATCTTGAAGATGTTGTGTATGCCTACAATGAGTTCCACATAGGGTTTCTTGGGGTCCATCACGTGCGATGCGAAGTCGAAGGTGCCGTCGGCGCGGAAGGAGCCCGGGAAGTAGAAGAGGCGTGGGTCGTTGAAGTTCTGCGGCAGGAAGGGGTTGTTCTTGTCGGTGAGCTGGCCCCAGAGGCAGTTCACGCCGATGTACTCCCTCCACTTCAGACCCTTGATGAGGGGTATGCGGTTGAATATCTTTCCGTTCAGGTCCCACGACATCATGAGCGAGGCGTAGCGGTCGGTGGGGAACTCCATGTTGCGGATAAGGCTGAAGGTGTAGCCCTCCATGATGTAGCTGAGGTTGGCAGCGGGCATGATGAGGAAGGGGAAGGGCACCTTGTTCCACTGGATGCCGCCCTTGATCATGTAGTCCATCTTACCCCACGAGCGCAGCCAGAAGCGTTTGTAGAGGGTGGCCTCGGTGAAGTTGTAGTTGTACTGTCCGCCCAGGAATCCCTTGATGCCCACGGTGTGGCTCAGTCCCATGATGGGCGAGTCGAAGTTGGTGGTCAGACGCCGCTGCTTGGTGTTGATATAGGTGGCACCCGGCTGGAACTTCAGTCCTGCTGATATCTGGGTGAACGTAAGCTTGCGTAGGTTCTGTGAGGGGTCCTGCAGGGGGTCGGCACTTCCGTTCATGGGCTGGTAGAAGAGGTGGCCTGCACCCTCGTTCCACTCGCGTCTGGCATGGGCGGTCAGGCGCAGTCCGTTCTCCCACTCCCAGTCGTAAGTCAAGTTGTAGCGCTCGAAGTAGGTCATGTGCCGGACAGGTGCCCACTTCAGGGCTATGAATACGTTGTCGCGGTCGGTGGGCATGTGTACGTCGCTGGGCGAGCCGATGTCGTTCTCGTAGTTGAAGGTGAGGTTGCGGACGGGGTATTCGCGTGGCAGATAGTCCTTCTTCTTGAACGAGTATGTCACTTCGCCCAGCCCCTTCCACCGCTGGTCGCCGAAGCCGTACTTGACGTTTCCGCGCAGGAACCAGTGGGGGTTCAGGTTGGCCGTGGTCTGTGCGCTGGCCCTCAGGTGGAAGCCCTCCACGCTGTTCGTGCCTATCATGGCGTTGATGGGACCTATGTCGACCTTGCTGGGGTGCTCTGGATTGACGCTGGTCTCCACGAAGTTCTCGATGAAGGCCTTGGCCACCCATATTATCTGCTTGAAGCCCTTGATGTTGTAGAGCCGCTTCATGAAGAGGTCCATCTGGTTCTCTCCCTTGGTCAGCGGCGTGGGTCGCTGCTCCTCCCAGAAGGTCTCGTCACGCATCTCGGCCGATGCCTCCAGCTTCGTGTCGCCCTTGAAGCGGAAGGTGCGGTCCGGAATCGCCGTGAAGTCCCATCCGCTATACTTCACGATGCGTTCCACCTGGAACTTCTGCAGCCACGAGGCGAGTTCCATCTGCACCCACATCTTGTTGTTGACCACCACCTGTTCGCCGCTGGGCAGGGGCTCGAAGTCCTGCTGGATGGTCATCTGCTCCACAAAGTTCACGTCAGAGCGGCTGGGTATGCCTATCTCGGCCCGCTTCAGGCGCCAGGTGGAGTCGGCCAGGATGAACAGGGAGCCCGAGAAACCGAAGTCCTGCGGGTTGTTGGGGGTAAAGTCCACCTGGTAGCACTTCTGCTTGCCCAGCATCAGGGTATCTACGATGAAGTAGCGGTAGAAGCTGATGGCGCTGGCCGTGCTGATCGGGCTGGTGAAGGGGTACTGCAGCAGGCGCACCTGGTCCTGATAGATGTCGATGTCCGTAAAACAGTCGGAGAGCATGCCGGTGAAGATTTCGCCCGTATTGATGAGGTTGTGGACGCCCTCGTTGCGCTGTCCCACGATAATGGACTTCTCTGTCTTGGGGTCCTTGCGATAGATGATCTGGCTCACCTTCTCCTCCATAGTCAGAGGCAGGATGAGCTTGCCCGTCTCAGGATAGACTTCTACGTGCTCCCTCAGGAAGGGCAGGTGCTTGAAGTGGTCGTCCTCGAAGACCTTTTCGGTGAACTCGTTGAGCGACATGGTCATCTTCTCGTACTTCATGTAGGAGAGGTAGTCGTGCAGGCGCAGGTTGCTGCTCTTCTTTGCGGCGATGACCTTCTTCATCATCTCCACGGCGGGATTGTTCTTGCGGCTGTACTTCTTGCGCTTCGTCTCCACCTTGATTTCCATCAGCGACGAGGCCGTTTCCTGCAGTTTCACGTTCAGCTTCTGGGCCGCCTTCACTTCCAGGGCCTTCGTGTCGAAGCCCATCATGGAGAAGACCAGCGTGCCCTTGCGGAACGCTATCTTGTACTTGCCGTTAATATCCGTAGAGACCAGCGTGCTCTTGTCGTCCATATAATAGACGTGGACAGCGGGGAGCGGCTCGCCTGTCGATGCATCCGTCACCTCGCCCTGAACCATCTGTGCAGCTACGCGCAGCAGGCTCAGAAAGCATGCTAGAAAGAGAAATATCAGTCGTTTTTTCAACTCAGGTCTTATTTTTCGGCCGCGAAGGTACGAAGAAGTGGGGGAAATACAAAATAAATCAAGTTTTTTTATTGCTATTTGGGTGCTTGGCGACTCTCAGGGGGGCAGTCCGAGGGAGTGGGCTACAGCGGGGAGGCGGGTGTAAATTGAAAAAGACCCGCCTCGCGCACCAAAAAGACGGGGGAGTTCAGTCCGCTGGGCACCAGGTCCCACCCCTCATAGGTAGTGTGCTTGTAGTTGATGTCCACCAGGTTGATGCCCTCCATCTTGCGCCAGGGCACTTGCCTGCGGTCCAGCTCTCGGATGCGGTTGGCCGGCAGGTTGGTCACCTCGATGCGTATCTCATTCATGCCCGGCTTCAGGCTCTGCCCGCAGGGAAGGCTGAAAGGTGCGCTCCAGGCGCATCCCAGGAACTGCCCGTTCAGATAGACTCGTGCCGACTCGCGAACGTCGCCCAGCTCGATGCGCCAGCTGCAGCCATGTCCCAGCTGCTTCTTCTTCAGCTTGAAGCGGGTCTCATAGACGCCTGTGCCCATCATCACACGAAGGGAATCGTCGTCGAGCGTTTCCCAGGTCTGCAGGGTGTCCAGCTCGAAGGTGCGGCTCACTCGAGGCGCCTCGTCGATGAAGGAAAGTCTCCACGGCCCCTGCAGGGGAACGGTCAGCGGCGCAGCTGTGGGCCTGCTGACTGGCTCATTGGCTGCGAAGGAGGAAACCTCGCCCTCGTCCCATGTCTGCAGGATGCGCGACTCGCCGCTGCGCAAGCTCAGCCTTACGCCCTCTTCGTCGAATTGGGCAAGCTGGATGTCGCCGTTCATGGGGTTGAACCATACAGCCCTGCGGAAGGGGACAGAAAGTGGTACGCTGGCCGATATGTCATCTGGCGTCAGGTTGGCTATGAAGTAGTGATAGCCCGTAGGATTGCGCCGCCTGATGGCCTTCAGGCCGAAGTGGGCCTTCATCGGCTCCGGGCGTGCTATGCGGCTCAGGCTTTCTGCGTCTATTGTATACAATACGGGTGCGCCCTTTTCCTTCAGGGCCTCAATGTGCTTCCTGACGGCCTCTGGCATCCGTCCGCTGCCTGGCACGATCAGACCTCTGTACTGCGTGCCGCCCTGGGTGGTCAGCATCCCGTCGCGGAAGGTTACGTTCATCAGCAGGCGCTCAGAGATATAGTCGCAGTCGAAGCCTGCACGGTCCAGGCTCAGGATGGTCTGGATGAACTGGGGCGCCAGCTGGGCCATATCGTGGATGGTGAACATCATCAGCAGATTGTTCAGGTGGGTGCGCCACATATCTCGAACGGGCAGCAGCACCAGGAAATCGTTGTCGGGCCGGCCCCACTGCAGGAAACTCTGACAGCGGGTGGCGTACTGCATGAAATAGGGTGCATCGCGCCAGATGGTGTTGGTGGGCGACATATCTATCGAGGCATAGAACTTCCAGCCCGGCCAGGGGTCGTCCTTTGGCGAATAGGCCGAGCCGTGGAAGAAGATGTGGTTCACGCCAGCGCAGAACATCAGGTCGAGGTCGGGCTTTAGCTGCGAGAGCGAGGTGCGGAAGTGCTCAGTGAGCCAGGTGAACGTCTCGCTGCTGGTGAAGGGCTTGTTGCAGACGTGGGCAGCCGACGAGGCATACTTGAACATCGAGAAATCTGAAAAGTTGGGACGCGTCTTGCCTGGGTCTGTGCGCAGTCCCTTAATGCCGAGGTCCGAGAGCCCGAACCCCTCTATCTCTGGTATGTCCACGGCCGCGTAGCAGTCTATCAGGTTGCTGGGCGAACCGTGGGCTTGGTTGCGTGTGATGGCGCCGTGCCGATGGGCCCAGGCCGTCCACTGCATGGTGAAGTTCTCCAGCAGGAGGTCGCTCAGCGTCTCGCGATAGTCGGAAACGACCTCTTCGCGCGTCTTTGAAGGCTTTCTGCTTCCTGTCTGATGGCCGATCAGCTCGGGCAGGTACGCCTCCAGCCTGTAGCCCCTGCGCTGCTCAAACTCCTGGAAGAGGCGAGGGGTCCAGGTGGCAGTATTCACTTCGTAGGAATCGTTGAAGAACGTATGCGGATAGGGCGTTCCCGTCCGCTCGAATGCCTCCTCGATATGCTGCAGGTAGTGGGCTACGCTTGCGCTGTCGAAGTGGTCGATGACCCAGCCCTCGCCGCCTGGTGCTGCTCGTTTCACCTTCAGCACGCCATAGCGTACATAGAGGGCTATTACCTGCCACGACTCGTCTGCCGGCGTGTCCTCTGGAGCAGTCCAGCTGAGGCGTCCGTCGTTCATGTCGGACGTCACGTCGAAGGTCCCCCTGCTGCTGTAGGCCATCACCTTCGAGAGACGAGAGTAGGGCTGGTCTCCCTTCGATACGTTCAGTTCCAAATCCTGAGCCTGGCGCCCTGTGAAGGTCGATTCTACCCAGACCACCTTGCAGGCCGACTCCTCCAGCGGCACCCAGGGACCTCCGAAAGGCCAGCCTGTGCCTGTGGCCATTCCCACCTCCATGCCCAGCTGCCGTCCGTTCTGCTGCACCTCGCGCAGCATCTCCATCCAGCGGTCCGAGAGATAGGGGATATTGTTGGCCTGATTCCCTTGTATGGCATCTACTGGCGTTATCTCAACTGCGCCGATTCCGTGGTCGGCATACTGCTGCATGAGCCACTGAAGGTTCTCCTTGTCGACAGCCGAGCCGTGCCACCACCAGCGGGTGCCTGGCTTTGCCTCAGTCATTACCTCGGGCCACGACTGGGCCTGTATGCCCAAGGTTGCAGCAACCATCAGAATTGTGCATATTGTCCTCTTCATATCGTCGGATTTGTATTACTCTTCACTCACTTAACCAGTACCTTTCTACCCTTGCGGATATAGATGGAGCCAGGTCGCAGCTGGCCGACTCTGCGTCCCTGCAGGTCATAGAACGGCTCTGCGACAGCATCCGTCGGAAGGTCTTGAACCGTTTCCTCTATGCCTGTGATGTCCTCATATTCACTCAGGTCGCCCACCAGAGTACCAAACTCGGCCCAGGGAGAAGCCTTGTAGGCGGCCAGCGACTCGGCATAGACGTGGATGACGGGCTTGCTGCTGAACAGATAGGCGGCTATAGACGGCGGAGTGAGCGCCTTCACATAGGCGTGCCTGACCTCAGAGCTGTAGAAGACGCCCTGCTCCATAGTGCGCACCTTGGAGCCGACAACCACGCTGTTCAGCTGGTCGCAGTAGGCAAAGGCATCGCCTCCGATTGTGGTCACGCCGTCTGGGATGCGAATCTCCCTAAGCCCGGAACGCGCAAAGGCATTGCCCTCTATTTTGGTAATACTCTTAGGCAGGTTGACGGAGATGAGCTTCTTCAACCCATAGAAGGCATGATCGCCGATAGCATTGGTGGCGCTGCGATAGCTCTCGTAGTAGGCCAGGCCTCCGCTGACCATCTTTGCCTCCGTCAGATCCAGCGAGGACAGATTGTCTTCGCTGATGAGCTGGCGCATGTATTTGATATCCGTGCCGTTGATATTGCCGCCCACGGTAGCTTTGATGGCACTGGCAGAGAGCGAGTCCCTGAGTGTGCCTGCACGATTGAGCCAAACCACCTCGGCTCCGCTGCCGGCCTTGGTTACTTCATGCAGGGTGCCGTCGGCATCCACAGAGTAGAGGGTGAAGTCGTCTCCTATGCTTGTGGGAATGCAGAAGCAGCGCGAGTTGGAGGCATAGCGCATCTTGCCATCGCCGTCAAGGGCCAGGAAACCCACGCCGCCTGTGCCCGACATCGCATAGAGGGAGTCGGCCTGCAGGTAGGTATAGCTGGACGGCTGGGCATCGGCATCGGGCAGATAGCTCGTAAACTGCCCCAGCTCGCCACATTGTCCGACCTGATCTGAATCACGGCGTTTCTTTCCGGCTGTGGTCACAAAGTCCCTGGTCAGCACGTAGTCGGCACGGTCTTCTATAAAGAGGATAGTGCGGTTCTTCTTGGGATACTTGGCTATCTCAGCCAGCGTACGATTGATGTCGGCCTGCCTTACGGTCATCGTATGGGCACCATAATCCTCAATCTTCAGGTTGGTGCAGGGTTCAAAGAAGCCCCAGGCCGTGAAGAAATCGGTCAGGTCCTCCTGCGCCACCTCGCAGACCTTGCGCACAAACTTCAGGCTGCTCTGATAGGTGTTGCTGTAGCGCGTTCCCAGCGGGTCGCGTCGCAGTTCCCTGAAGAGGTTGGGATAGAAATCGGTATTCTTCTGTGCCTGATGGTAGTAGAGATAGAGCTGGTAGTACATGCGCAACTGGCTGTTCACGTTGCGGACGAAGTAGGGCGTGTGCTGGGCATACTCGTTCATGACGGAGGAAAGCGGCGAGCCGACCGAGGTGACACGCCCGGTCAGGAAGCGGATGACGTTGGAGAAGAGGTTGTTCGACACCTCCGTACCGCCCTCCAGGTTGATGACTCCCTGGTTGTTGTGCCCGCATTCGTGGGCCGAGCACCAGTCATCATGATCGGAACGCGCCACGTTGAATGCCGACGATACGCACTCTACTGAGTTATAGGAAGTTCTGTAGGGAGTGGAGTTCGCCCATCCTGCATCGGCGGCAACGCCCTCGATGGCGAAGTTGGGATTGTTGTAATAGAGGGGGAAGATGGCCTCGCCGCCAGTCAGGCAATAGGGCGCTGCGGCCCGCTGGCCTGTGGCAACCGATTCGCAGAAGCCCATCAGTTCTTTCTCCCATACGGTCAGGCTGTCGAACCAGCAGATGCTCTTGTCGATCGTCGAGGGCCACACCTTTCTGTAGGTCGTCGTCTTGAAGTTGAAGAGAGCCTGACCTCCCCTGACCGTAAAGCGTTCGTGGGTAGCCGCCTTCAGGATAGCCTGATAGTCCTTGTCGCTATGGCGCGCCACATCATAGTAGCCATTCACCGTTCCGCCCTCGATGTGAATCTTCATCTCAGGCCATTGGCTGAGCGTCTTGGTCATTGAGCGGGTATCGGCTGTATAGACGATGTAGTAGAGCGCGCCCTTCTGTCCGTCCACGATGTTCAGCCCCTTGGTGAGCTTCTTGCCCGTCTTGGCGTTGGTTATCAGGTTGTTGTCTGTGCAGCCGGCGATATACAGCGTGGCGTCCTCAGGCACATCAGCATCCACGAAGACGTAGAGCGGTTCAATGTTCTTCACGTAGATGCCAGTGGGATTGCCCATGTAGGAGCCGCCCGTACTCTTCATCTTGTCGTTCCAGTAGGTG
>JAILKU010000088.1 GCA_024693505.1 Bacteroidaceae bacterium
GATGTCGCGGAAGCGGGCGCCGTGTACCTTCCTCAGGGCAATCTCTCTGTAGCGGCGGCGTACATCGAACATCATAAGGCCCAGCACGCCCAGGCAAGTGACGCCAATAGCCAGTAGCGAGAAGGTGAAGAAGATGCGGGCCGCCCGCCGGTCCTCTTCGTACATAGCTTTTACCTCGTCGCTAAACCAGTGGTAGTCCAGGTCTTCCTTGCCGAATACTTCCTTCTCCACCTTTTTCAGGAACTTCACGGCCTCGCGTTCGTGTCCTGGCTCTATGCGAACCAGCGTGCGCTTCTCCGAGGTGCCGAAATAATAGGTTGTGTGATCGCTGTCGTATTTGTCTTTTGTATAGGTGAACATAATGGCGGGCTGCGGCTCTGATTGCTTCTTGGGGTGGAAATCCTTCATGATGCCCACTATCTGGTAGGTGGGTTTCTTCGACTCGTCTGTCTCGTGGGTGTAGTTGAAATGGTAGCCGAAGGTAACGCCTTCGGTTCGCCAGTTCTTCAGCTCCAGTCGCTTCAGGGCCGTTTCGTTGATGATGCAATGATATATGGTATGTCCATCCAGCGAATCGCTGAAGCAGCGTCCCTCCAGCATCTCCAGTCCCAGCACGTTCAGCACATGCTCATTGAGGTACATCAGCTCCATCTCTGTGTCACTCTCGCTTGTAACGCGGAAGTCGCTTCTCATGAACCCCTGGTCTTCGCAGAAGTCACGAATGAAAGAACATTCCTGCATGCGGTCCCTGAAGAGTTTCTTGGCGTTCGTTTGGTCGGTATAGCTTGTGGTTGTGTACATGTCCGAGGTGTAGGGCAGGCAGGAGATGATGTTCTCCGTCTGATAGCCCGGGTCGGAGGTCATCATCGTGTGTAGTTGCCGCATCAGGTAGAGGCTCACGGTAATGAGAGTGAGGGAAATGAAGTATTGGAGGAAGAGGAATGAAGACCCTCCCCCCGCCCCTCCCGTCAGGGAGGGGAGTGGCTGCGCTTTGTTAACTTTCCGCAAGCCGGAGGGCTCCCCTCCCTGACGGGAGGGGTTGGGTCTTCTTACTGTAGCCAGTAAGGGCAGTATAAACATTATTGATAAGGACAATGCCGTATCAAAGACAGGCATGGTCATCTGCTCGATGGCGAACCAGTCCTTCATGTGGGGCGTGGTCAGTTCGATAATCATCCATACGCCAAGCATGGCGGGGGCGCTGATAAGCAGGTTCTCCATGTAGAGCATCGAGAAGATGTTCCACTTCGAGGCCCCGAAGATGCGGCGCACCTTCATCTCATGGTCTCGCGTACGGCGCATTACGGCATAGAGATTCAGGAAGTTGAATACGCCCACCAGGAAGAGCAGGACGCCAACTGCAAAGAGCATCCACAGATGGCTGGGCGAACTGTGCTTGCTCAGGCTGGGCCATTTCTCATCGTTTGCATAGTGCTCAAGATCGGTGAATGGGCGAAGCTGGTAGCAGAAGAGGATCTCTTTCTTCTTATATGAGCTTAACCCTTTCTGCTTGACCTGTTGCCCGTTGACCTGCTCTATGGTCCATCCTTCTCTCAACTTGGTGAAGAGAAAACTTATGGAATTATTGAACCATGAAGAATTTGCGCTGTTGTTGACTATCTCGTATTGGAGAGTGGATTTCGTGTTCGGCTCGCGGAACACGCCCGTTACGGTATGGAGCACGTTGTCCACTGTAAACGTCTGGCCCACAGCACTCTCGCCAGGAAATAGCTTTTTGGCCAGCGACTCGCTGATGATGGCGTTTCCGGCGGCCCGGAGGTCAAGTGTGCCCTCGACCGCCTGCAAGGGGAAGACCCGTACGAAGTCGCTGTCGGCGCTGATGGCGTTGACGGTGAATGTCTCATTGTCCACCAGCTTTACGGTGAGCAGGCTGCGCAGGAACACCTCCGTTGCGGCTTCCACGCCGTCCATCTCGGTAATGGACTGGCATCCCTCCATCTGCTTCTGTGCAGCAAATATAGATGGATTCTGTTGCCCTTCGTTCTCGTACTCGGCTTTTTGTGTCATGCAGATGCGATCCCGTTCTGGCATCCACGAATCGATGGTCCATTCCTGGTGCAGATAGCGGGTGATGATGACTGTGCCGCTCAGGCTGATAACTAATCCCAGCATGCTCAGCAGCGTGTAGCCCGGCATGCGCCCAAGCCTGAAGAAGGCCTGGGAAAACAATGTACTCAATTTGTCTGTAAACATATAGTTTGGCATGAAAGTTAAACTTTTATACTTTTTATATAACAAAAAGTGTGCCAAAAATGTAACTTGCTGATTCTCAGTGTAGATGATTTTTGCCCTTTACAAGAATGTGAGCGATTTCGCACATCGGTGTGCGGATTCGCACACTTTTTCACTTTTTTGAGGCTATAATTTGATGCAAAATGTGGTGCCTTTTCCTTCCTGACTCTCTACCGTCAACACTCCGTCGTGCTGCAGAATGATTTGCCGGCACAGGCTGAGTCCGATACCTGTGCCCTTCGTCTTGGTGGTATAGAACGGCTTGAAGATTTCTTCAAGAATGGCGGGCGGGATGCCTTGACCGTTGTCGCTGACGGTAATGGTCTGATCGGATGCTTCCAATTGTATGGAGGTGGCGTTCGCCTCCTGCGCATTTTTCACAAGGTTGATGAGTACCTGCTCTATCTGGGCGCGGTCAGCAGTAAGCATCAGGTCGGCGGGCGAGACGTTGAAGTGGCAGATAGGGTACATGGCCTGCAGGTCGGTCATCAGGTCGGTCACGGGGAAGGGATGCTTATGGGGTGGCTTCAGGTAGGAAAGTTGTTGGTAGTTATCCATGAACTCCATCAGCGTGCGGCAGCGTCGCTCAACGAGCCGTATACTTGTATTAAGGTCATCCTTGTCGAGTTGTTCCGCAGGCTCCTGCATCTGCTGGCAGACGCTGATGATGGGGGTTATGGAGTTGCGTATTTCGTGTATCAGCACGCGGATGAGCTGCTGCCAGGCCTCAATCTTCTGGCGTTCCATCTGCCGGTGTATGTCCTTCAGCGCCACAACGATACGACGCTTGCCTTCGATGCGGATGAGGGTGGCCGAGAGGGCCATGCCGTCCACTTCGTCACGATGTTCTTGAATGGCTTGCATAATGGAGTCGGGCAGCATGGCCAGGTCAAGTCCCAGCATAAGGCGGGCCATCTGGTTGCTCCACTCGACGTGTCCTTTCAGTGTTACTATGATGATGGCCGTCTCCACGTCCTCGGTGAGCTGCCGCATTTGGTGCAGTTGTCTCTCATTATCTATTATACGCGCGCGAAGGCGTGCATTTTCCCTGTACATCAGGTCCTTCTGTTTGTTGAGGGACTGTGTGTGGCGGTATTCCAAGAAGATGAGTATGACGAGCAGGATGAGAAGCCCGATGGAGCAGAAGGGCATACCCAGCCACAGGCTACTGCCCAGGCTCAGGGCAACAAGGAAGATGGATAGTATAAAGCAGAAGTGCTTCATTTCATCTTGCGGTATAGGGCATAACGTGTTATGCCCAGCATGTCGGCGGCTTCGCTCAGATTGCCGTTTGAGAGCTCAATGGCACGTTTGATGGCCTTGCTCTCCAATTGGTCGAGGTTCAGTACCTCGGTGTGACGTCTGTGTCTGTCATCTTCGAGTGCGAAGTCTTTGCTTATGATAGACTTTTCGCGGCACATCAGCACGGCGCGTTCAACGGCGTGGAGCAGTTCGCGCACATTGCCGGGCCATTGATAGGCGAGCAGTTTCTTCTGTGCCTCAGAGCTGATACCCTTGATTTCTTTGTCGTATTTGCGGGCAAATACGTTGACGAAGTGATCGGCCAGGAGTAGGATGTCGTTGCCCCTCTCACGCAACGGGGGCAGGGTAATCTCGATGGTATTGATGCGGTAGAGCAGGTCTTGGCGGAAGCGTCCGTGGCGGACCTCTTCGTGCAGGTCGGCATTCGTGGCGCAGATGAGGCGTACGTCAATACTTCTAATTTTCGTGCTGCCAAGCCGACTCACTTTGTGGCTATCCAGGGCGGTGAGCAGCTTGCTCTGCATCATCGGTGTCAGGTTGCCTATCTCGTCCAGGAAGAGTGTGCCGCCCGATGCTGCCTCCAGACGTCCCTCCTTGGATTGATGTGCATCGGTGAAGGCACCTTTCTCATAGCCGAAGACCTCGCTCTCGAACAGGTTCTCGGGCAGTGTGGCCAGGTCAACAGATATGAATGGCTTTTCGGAGCACTTCGAGAACTGGCTGATCATGTGCGCCACCACGTCCTTGCCGGTACCGTTCTCGCCCAGAATGAGGACGTTGGCCTCGGTGGGGGCCACCTTCTTTATCTGTTCGCATACTTGTTTCATGCTTTCGCTCTGTCCGATGAGTGAGGTTCCTGCCATAGCCAGTGCGGCATTCTTCTTCTGCAGTTCAAGCTCGGCGGCTTCGTGACGCGAGAGTCCCACTTTTATGCAATCGAACAGGGTGCTTACCAGCTTGTGGTTATCCCAGGGCTTGGTGACGAAGTTTGTGGCGCCTGCCTTCATGGCTCGTACAGCATTCTCCACGTCGCCGAATGCTGTCATCATGACGATGATTGCCTCTGGGTCGATCTTCAGCAACTGTTCCAGCCAGTAGAAGCCTTCCTCGCAGTCCATCTTGTCGCGGTGGAAATTCATGTCGAGCAGTACGCAGTCGGGCTGATGTTCTTTGTACAGGCGGGGGATTTCGTCGGGCTCAGTCGTCGTGATAACTTCGTCCAGAGTGGACCGAAGCAGCAAGCGCAGCGTGAACAGAATGTCCTCGTTGTCGTCAACAATTAGTATTTTTCCTTTATTTGGCATATTCTGCGTGCAAAGTTACATATTTCTTTCGATACAGGAAAGAGAAAAGGAAAAAAAATGAAAAAGTGTGCGATTTCGCACACCGATGTGCGAAATCGCACACTCTCTTGCAAAGGGTAAAAATCGTCCGCACTGAGAATCAGCAAGTTACAATTTTGGCACACTTTTTGTTATAGAAAAGGTATAAATATTTAACTTTCATGCCAAACTATATGTTTACAGACAAATTGAGCACATTGTTTTCCCAGGCCTCGTTTGAAGACATGAAGAATAATCCGCCATACGATGTGGTGGGCATTGCTCTACTTGCCTTGAAGACCTTGAAGATAAAGGGAGAAAGAAGACAGAGTTATGTTAATGAACCTAACTTCCGGAAGTGTTGTTTTCATATTAAACACATGTTTTACTCATATTCCTCTCTAGTTCCTCTCTAATTCCTCTCTAGTTCCTCTCTAATTCCTCTCTAATTCCCCTCTAGTTCTTCTCTAGTTCAAAAGCTAGAGTTATGCTATGGATATATTGTTGAAGAAGTAAAGCTTTTCCCTTGCCAAAAGTAAACTCCGCCCTTTTCTTTCATGATTTACACCCGGGTCTTTTTCAATTTACACCCGGGTCTTTTTCGATTTATACCCGCCTCCAGTTCAGCGAACAGGGCGAGCGGGACCTCTGAGCCGGTTTTTCCTGTCGGACAGGGTCTCTTTTGGCAGCCCCGAACAATGCTTTTGTACGCTTTGCAGTAAAAAAAAGGAACATAGCAAATAAAAAAGGCTAAGATATTTGGGGGTTAAGCCAAGAAATACTATTTTTGCTCGAAAATATATTAATAAAATACGACAAAAACAAATGAAAGACTTTATTAAGTACACGTTGGCCACTATCGTAGGCCTGCTGCTTTTCAGCACCATCATGACCGTCATCTTCATCATCTCAATCGCCGGGATGGCGGCAAGCGAGGGTATGACTTCTCCTATCCAGAAGAAATCAATCCTGAAAATAAGCCTGAACACGTCCATGGAGGAACGTGCCGACGAGATGCCCTTTGACATTGCCGCCCTGACAGGCAGCGAAGATGAAACCATCGGGCTGGACGAGGCGATTATCGCTCTGGACAAGGCTGCAAAGAACAAGAACATCCTGGGTGTTTACCTGGAGGGAGGCTCCCTGAGCGCCACGCCCGCAATGGCGGAGGAACTGCGCCACGCCCTGGCCCGCTTCAAGGAAAGCGGCAAGTGGATACTGGCTTACGGAGACGCCTATAGCAAGAATGCATACTATCTGAGTTCGCTGGCCGATAAGATCATGCTCAACCCGATTGGCTTCCTCGACTGGAGCGGCCTGGCCAGCGAGCCGATCTTCTACAAGGGCCTGCTGGAGAAGGTGGGCGTGAAGATGCAGGTCTTCAAGGTCGGCACGTACAAGAGCGCCGTAGAGCCCTTCATCAACACCTCGATGAGCGATGCCAACCGCGAGCAGGTGACCAGCTTCCTTACCAGTATATGGAACAATATGCTTAAGGACGTGGCCCAGTCGCGCGCCATGAGCGTTGAGCAACTGAACGGGCTGGCCGACAGCATGACCTTGCTGAGCGATCCGACCCTAAGCGTGAAGAGCGGACTGGTTGACACGCTCTGCTACATCAGCGACGTCAAGCGCATCCTGAAGGAGCAGGCCGGACTGGACGAGGACGACGACCTGCGGTTCGTCACCCTGAAGGACGTAGCTCACGCCGAGACGCTGAAGGACAAGGTGTCCGACGAGATTGCCGTTTACTACGCATACGGAGACATCGTGGAAGAAACCGGCGGCATGAGCTTCAGTACCGAACACCAGATTGTAGGCAAAAAGGTCATCAAGGACTTGCAGCGCCTGCGCGAGGACGACGACGTGAAGGCCGTTGTGATGCGCGTCAACTCAGGCGGCGGCAGTGCCTACGCCAGCGAGCAGATATGGAAGGAGGTGACCCTGCTGAAGGAGAAGAAGCCCGTCATCGTCTCGATGGGCGGTATGGCTGCCAGCGGCGGCTACTACATCTCCTGTGCTGCGAATAAGATTCTGGCCGAAGCCTCAACCCTGACCGGCAGTATCGGCATCTTCGGCATGATTCCAGACCCCAGTGAGCTGCTCACCCAGAAGCTGGGCTTGAACTTTGATGTCGTGAAGACCAACGCCCTGAGCGACTTAGGTGCAATGGGACGTCCCCTCAACGAGACAGAGGGTGCGATGCTGCAGAGCCACATCAACCAGGGCTATGAGCTCTTTACGGGACGAGTGGCCGACGGACGCAAGATGAAGCAGGACGACGTCAAGGCCATTGCCGAAGGACGTGTATGGACCGGCGAACAGGCTCTCGGCATCGGCTTGGTTGACAAGCTGGGCGACCTGGACGACGCCATAGCTGCTGCTGCCGAGGCTGCAGGCATCGAGAAGTACAGCGTAGGCCGCTATCCCGACAGCGAGCCCTGGTATGCCGACCTGCTCGATAAGCAGAAGAAGTCATACCTGGAAGAGGAAATGCGCGCCACCCTGGGCGAATACTACAACTCGTTCAACCTGCTGCGCACCCTGAACCGGCAGGCACCCGTTCAGGCCCGCATCCCCTTCGACCCGAACATCCGTTAGGCCTCGTTCCAACCCCCTGACTGACAACACTCGCACGACGATGAACAGCAGCCATATCCATATCAATCCCTGGCTCCTGCCGCTGAGCTGGATTTACGGAGCCGTCACGGGCACCAGGAACCTCCTGTATGATATGGGCTGGCTGAAGTCGAGGACGTATGACATTCCCGTCATCTGCGTGGGAAACATTACCGTAGGCGGCACGGGTAAGACACCCCATGTGGAATACCTGCTGCGGCTACTCGGCGGACAGCTGCGCATGGCCGTGCTGAGTCGCGGCTACAAGCGCAAGGGGCGGGGCTATCTGCTGGCCGGCGAGGATACTCCTGTCAAGTTGCTGGGCGACGAACCGTGGCAGATGAAACATAAGTTTCCGCAGGCCTATGTGGCAGTCGATGCCGACCGCTGCAACGGTATAGGGCATCTGCTGCATGATCCCGAGACGAGCGATGTGCAGGCCATCCTTCTGGACGATGCCTTCCAGCACCGGCGCGTCAAGGCCGGCCTGAACATCCTGCTGACGGACTACAACCGGCTCGTCACCGAGGACTGTCTGCTGCCGGCGGGACGCCTTCGCGAAACGGCTATTAACATGGACAGGGCACAAGTCATTATCGTGACAAAATGTCCGGCCGACCTGAGTCCTATGGGATTCCGGGTGGTACAGCAGAGCCTTGGCCTGAAGCCCTACCAGGACCTGTTCTTCAGCACCCTGCGCTATGCGCCCCTACAGGCCCTCAACAGGGACGAGCGGCGAGGCCTGGACACCCTGCGACTCGAGAATATCCACGTGCTGCTGGTGACAGGCATAGCCACCCCATACCAGATGGAGCAAGACCTCAGGAAATACGCGCAGCACATCAAGACGCTCAATTTCCCCGATCATCATAAATACCGCTCCGCCGATATTCGGCTCATCAACAGGACGTTTGCCGATATGCCGCGACCGAAGCTGGTCATCACGACCGAGAAAGACGCAGCAAGGCTGAGAAGCGTAAAGGGACTGGACGCCCCGGTTGAGGAAAACCTCTATGTGCTGCCTGTCCAAATAGAGATTATGAGAAATCAAACTACTGCTTTTAACGAAAAAATACTGAACTATGTACACAAAAATCCAAGAAACAGCTATTTGGCTGAAGGAGAGAATGCCAAGTAGTCCCGAAACAGCCATTATCCTGGGTACTGGACTGGGACACCTGGCTGAGAGAATCGTGCCGGAAATGGCAATACCCTATAGCACGATACCCAATTTCCCCGTTTCAACTGTCGAGGGTCATAGTGGGCAACTCATCTTCGGCAAGTTGGGCGGCAAGGACATCATGGCCATGCAGGGACGCTTCCACTATTACGAAGGCTACAGCATGAAGGAGGTGACGTTCCCGATACGGGTGATGAACGAACTAGGCATAAAGACGCTCTTCGTCAGCAATGCTGCAGGCGGCACAAATCCCAGTTTCCGCATCGGTGACATCATGATTATCACCGACCACATCAACTATATGCCCGAGAACCCTCTGCATGGGCCTAACATCCCTCCCGGCCCTCGTTTCCCCGACATGAGCGAGGCTTACGACCCCGAACTGATCCAACTGGCAAAGACCATTGGAGCCGAGCTGGATATAAAGCTGAAGCGGGGCGTTTACCTGGCAACTCAGGGTCCTACCTACGAGACGCCCAGCGAATACCGCATGTTTGCTCATTGGGGAGCCGATGCAGTTGGCATGAGTACCGTTCCCGAGGTGATCGTAGCCCGTCATTGTGGCATCCGCTGCTTCGGACTGAGCATTATCACGGACCTTGGCGTGAACGGGAAGATCGTGAAAGTCACGCACGAAGACGTCCAGAAGGCAGCCAGCGAGGCTCAGCCGCGCATGGCCAGCATTATGGAAGAAATGATCCGCCGCAGCTGAGTATCAATAAGTCACCAAACACATCCTAATGACCAATATATCAGAACTGGGAGAATTCGGACTGATCAGGCATCTGACCGAAGATCTCGAACCGCAAAACGCCGGCACCCTGAAAGGCGTGGGCGATGACTGTGCCGTACTGTCTGCCGCGCCGGGCATGCGCACTCTCGTCACGACCGACCTCCTGATGGAAGGCGTACACTTCAACCTCACCTATGTCCCTATGCGATACCTGGGCTACAAGGCCGTCATGGTAAACCTGAGCGACGTCTATGCGATGAACGCCATGCCGCGCCAGGTAACCGTCAGCCTTGCCCTGAGCAAGCGTTTCAGCGTTGAGGATATGGACGAGCTCTATGCCGGAATGCGACAGGCATGCCAGCAGCATCAGGTCGATATCGTGGGAGGAGACACCACCAGCAGTCTCACGGGCCTGGCCATCAGCATAACGGTTATCGGCGAAGCGCCTGAGCAGGACATCGTCTATCGGAATGGAGCCAAGGAGACGGACCTTATATGTGTCAGCGGGAATCTGGGCGCAGCCTATATGGGCCTGCAGTTGCTCGAGAGGGAGAGACTCGTCTTCGAGCAGCAGGTCGACGAAGCCAGGCGTACTGGCAACCGGCAGGAACTGGCTGGGCTGGAGCAGGCGCAGCCAGACTGGGGCGGGCACGAGTATATCCTGGAAAGGCAGCTGAAGCCCGAAGCGCGTCGCGATATCATCCTGGCATTGGCCAAGGCCGGGGTGCACCCCACCAGCATGATTGACATCAGCGACGGGCTAAGTAGCGAGCTGATGCACATCTGTACGCAAAGCCATGTGGGATGCTACATCTACGAAGAGCGCATCCCGCTCGATTACCAGACGGCCACGATGGCTGAGGAGCTTAACATGAACGTAACCACCTGTGCCCTGAATGGCGGCGAGGACTACGAACTGCTGTTTACCGTACCTCTGGCCGACCACGACCGCGTTTCGCAACTCGAAGACGTTCATGTCATCGGGCATATCACCAAGGATTCGCTCGGGTGCAACCTCGTCACCCGCGACGGCCAGGAGTTCGAACTGAAGGCCCAGGGCTGGAACCCGCTGAAGAAGGCATAACTGAGTCCACATTAAACCCGAATCGGTCATTAGCGCGTAACAGTCTAATGACCGATTCGGGTTTAAAATTCAAACGAACGCTTTTGCCCTAATTGGGCGAAAAGTGACCTGCTGATGATGACCCAGGGCTGCCCTGGGCTATGGGTCTGCAGTCAAAGGAGAAGCATAACCGGCGGTAAAGCTGAGAAGATGTTCCTCCCGGCTACTCTATCTGTCGGCAGTACTTGATGCCGATGCGGTCGTAGAGCTGGGTCAGGCGGGTCAGGCGGTTGCGGAAGTCCTGGAAGTCCTTCTGGTCGGGGCGGCACCATTGCACTTCGCTCATGGCACCCAGGCGGGGCAGGAGCATGTAGAAGAGGTGCTGGGGGAAGGCCACGTGCTCGGTCCACAGGTTTGTCTGGGGCCCTAGGACGTACTGCTGCTCGTCCTCCTGAAGCTCCTCGGGGATGAGGGGCTCGAAGCTGTATATCTTACTGCACGAAACGATGTAGCGGCCCGCTGTGGGAATCTTTTCGGCCTCGTCCTTGTATTGGGGATGGTCGATATATCCGAATACGTTGGGGGACATGATGACGCGATGATGCTGTTTGGCTGCCTCGATGCCGCCCTTCGTGCCGCGCCAGGACATGACGATGCTGTTGCCGCTCAGTCCGCCCTCCAGTATCTCGTCCCATCCGATGATGTCGCGTCCGCGTTCGGCCAGGAACTGCTCCACCTGCTGGTTCACCCATGTCTGCAGCTGGTTCTCAGGGCTGTGCTTGCCGTCGTCCTTCAGGCCCAGCTCCTTTATCTTTGCCTGGCACTTGGGGCATGCCTTCCATCGTTTCTTGGGGCACTCGTCACCGCCGATGTGGATGTACTTCGAGGGGAACACGTCGCACAGCTCGCCCAGTACGGTACGCAGGAAGTCCATCGTCTGGGGGTTGCCGGCGCACAGCACTTCGTCCGATACGCCCCAGTATGTGCGGACGGGGTAAGGACCGCCGGTGCATCCCAGGTGGGGCAGGACATGCAGGGCGCCCTGCATGTGGCCTGGCAGGTCTATCTCGGGGATGACGTTGATGTACCGCTCGGCGGCGTAGCGCACGAGGTCGCGGCAGTCCTGCTGCGAGTAGTAGCCTCCGTAGGGGATTCCGTCATAGACGCCCGTATTGCGGCCCACGACCGTTTCCTGGCGTATGCTGCCCTTGGTGGCCAGCTCGGGGATGGCCTTCACCTCGAAGCGCCAGCCCTGGTCCTCGGTCAGGTGCCAATGGAACTGGTTGCAGCCGTGCAGGGCCATCATGTCCAGGTATTGCTTCAGGACGTCCATGCTGAAAAAATGGCGGGCGCAGTCGAGGAGCACGCCCCGATAGACGAAGCGGGGCTCGTCCTGGATAGTGGTGTAGGGCAGTTCCACCGGCTGTCCGTCTGCTGCCTGGGCGGGCAGGGACTTGCGCAGGGTCTGTGCGGCCCGGAAGAGGCCTACGCCCTGTCGGGCCTGCAGGGTGATGCCCTTGGCGGATACGTTGATGGTATAGGCCTCCTTCTGCTGTTCGGTAAGGGGAACTTCAGCCTTGGCCTTGCGTCCCTTCTTCGTTGCGGGAGCACCTATGGCGAGGCGGATGGCTGCCTTGCTGTCTGCGGGGGTGAGGGTCAGGCCGAGGCCTGTAGCCTCCTTGACCCATTTAGCCAGGAAACCGGCTATGCGGGTCTGTTCCTCGTCGTTACTGTCGTAGGCGATACCCATTCCGTCGGAAAGGGTGAATACCTGAGTGCTGTCCGTCTGCACGCTCTTCGGCAGGGGAATGATGCGGTAGTCAGCCCGTCGTGCTGCGTGGCTGGCAGAAAGAACTGCCAATGCCAAAATCAGAAATGCTGTTCGTTTCATAACTCTTAACAATGGAAAATGGACAATGGAAAATGAACAATGCAATGGACTAGCTCTTAATCACGTGCGTACCAAGGAAACCAGAGGACTCCATATCGCCCGCACCCTCCATGATGTCGGTCTTGGCGCTGATGTTGTCCAGGTAGTTTACGATAGCGGCCTCCTGCGTGCAAGGCAGCACGGGGCTGCCGAACTCGCGCGTGCCGTGATGCGCCAGTACGCAATGCACGATGCGCTTCGTCTCCTCTGCGTCCACGCCCTGCGACTCCAGTACGTTCTGCAGCTTATGGGCGCCCAGGTAGATATGTCCCAGCAGGTACATATCGGGTAGCGACTCGCCCTGCCGGTTATACTCATACACCTTGCCGTAGTCGTGGAAGAGGATAGCCAGGATGCAACGCTCCACCTTGATGGTGTAGGGCAGGCAGGGATAGAGGCCCTCCAGCATGTGAAGCATCTGGTGCGTATGGTTCAGCAGCCCGCCCGGATAGGCATGGTGCACACTGGTGGCGGCAGGGTATTCGCTATAGGGCTTGTACAGCTTGTCGGCAAAGTCCCGTATGATGGGGATGAGCTGCTGGTCGGCGCAATAGCCGATAAGAGCCTGGATGGTCTTGTCCCAGACATCCCGCCGGACAGGGCGCGGCAGCAGGTTGTAGAGGGGATGGTCCAGCATCGGCATCTCGCCCACCTTCATGTCCGTGAGGGAGCAGGACTTCTTGCCCGCATTATCCTTTATATTATAGAAGAAGACGGTTTGTCCGACGACAGGACCCGCTGTGGGCGGCACGTCCCAGACGGAGATGTTCATTGTTTCGTCCAGAGCCGCTACTTTCAGTTGGGCGTAGGGCGACCCGTTTCGTGTTACGCCGTTTGCGCGGCTGATGACCAGATACTCTTTCATAGTCTTAATTCATAATTCATAATTTATAAATTCAAAATTGACCTTCGGTCGACTCCCTTCACGACTGATTGCATCGAGCCTGCTTTCGCTCGGAAAAGCTGATGCGAGCATCGCTTTCCTCTCGCTTAATCGCAGCCTTCGGCAAAACTGAAACAAGTTCCGTTCTGCACTCGCTGCTCCAGGAGTTCAAAATGGGGCTGCGCTTGGTTCCCACTCGCTGCTCCAGGAGTCTATAATTGTTTCCGCCTGTAGTAGAACTTGTCTGTGAGCGACTTCACCAGGATGAGCACCCAGAACATGCAGAAGAAGCAGACGCCGGCTACGGCATTCTCCAGTCCCAGCGGGGCGAAGGGCAGGGTGCAGTACGAGAACATGGCGCAGCAGGCCAGTAGGGTATGCTCGCGGAAGTTGGCGAGCAGCATCTGGCGTCCCCATCGGCTTACGCTGAGCCAGGCCGTCAGTCCTACGGAGAGCAGGAAGACTTTGGCGTTCCACAGGATCTGCAGGGCGGTAGAGGTCTGCGAGATGGTGCCTGCCAGGTTGGAGGGCACGCTGCTCACTCCCGTCCGGTGGGCCTTCCAGATGCTCAGGCCCGTGCCGATGACGAAGCCGATGACCATAGGCCAGCAGGCGGTACGGAAGAAGCGGTCGCGGTTCAGGAACGAGAGCCACAGGAATCCTGCGCAGAGCGGAATCGTAATGCCGTCGTGCGTATAGCTGCAGAAGATGCCCATCAGGAGCATCAGCACGTAGATCCGCTGGAAGTTGCGCTGGCTCACCCGGTTGTACTGCCCGATGAAGAACGGCACGATGCATTGCGAAGAGAGGCTGATGACCGCCTCCAGGTCGCACGACAGGAAGTTCGTGATGTCGGGATAGAAGAAGAGAATGAAGAGGGCGGTGAAGACCACCGACTCCACCTTCTGCCCCGTACCTATCAGCTTGGTGGAGAGCCATACCAGGAGCGTGAACAGCATGGCCGAGACGAAGACCAGCAGACGGTCCGTCGGCGTGATGGCATGCTGGAAGGGCAGGACGGCCAGAAGGAACATCATCACGCCCAGAATGCCCAGGTAGGTGGCTATTATTTTCTTTTTCATGGGGACAAAAGTACATAAAAAAAATCAGAATACATGGTTCGCGCGTAACAAATTCTCAAAAATACGGACTTTTGTACCGGCACGGCTTTACTAAGGGACATTAGCATACATTTGTGTCTCCCCAAAGCCCCAAAGACATTCCCTGCGGACCTTTTTTCAGAAAGAATGCCGTCGTTTTTGCGCGAAGGCCTTTGAAATTTTGCTGGAAGGTCTTTGGGATTTTGCGGGAAGGCCTTTGGGATTTTGCGGGAAGGCCTTTGGAATTTTGCGGGAAGGCCTTTGAAATTTTGCGGGAAGGCCTTTCCGTTTGGGCGCGACCTGTTTCCGGAAGGGTCCCCTGCCGCCTTTTTGTCAGCCTCGACTGACAATTTGTCGCGAAAGTCAGTTTGGCACGCTATTCGCTACAAGGGAAGGCAGAAAGTTTAATCCATAAATCAAAAACAAAGTAATATGAACATCAAACCATTGGCAGACCGCGTGCTTATTGAGCCCGCTCCTGCAGAGACAAAGACAGTAGGTGGCATCATCATTCCCGATACCGCCAAGGAGAAACCCCTGAAGGGTACCATCGTAGCCGTCGGAACCGGCACTAAGGATGAGGAAATGGTGCTGAAGGTAGGCGATAACGTCCTCTATGGCAAGTATGCCGGCACTGAGCTGGAGGTTGAGGGCCAGAAGTACCTGATCATGCGCCAGAGCGACGTGGTGGCAATCCTTGGGTAATTCATAATTCATAATTCACAATTGAGCTGCGCTCGACTCCCTTCACGACTCAGCCAAATGAAAGCAAGTTTTCAATGGCTCTCGCTGTTCCAGGAGTTCATAATTCTTCGGCCAAGCCTCAGGCGCAGGCGGAACATAATTTATAATTGTGGAGACGAGAATTCTTTTATTTAACAATTAAAACAATTAACATTTAACATTCGAAAGATTATGGCAAAAGATATTAGATTCAATGTGGAAGCCCGCGAGTTGATGAAGCAGGGCGTGGACCAGTTGGCAAACGCAGTTAAGACCACACTCGGTCCCAAGGGTCGTAATGTGATTCTGGAGAAGAAGTTCGGTGCACCCCAGATTACCAAGGACGGCGTGACGGTAGCCAAGGAAGTGGAACTGGCTGACCCGTTCCAGAACGCAGGTGCCCAGCTGGTGAAGAGTGTAGCCAGCAAGACTGGCGACGATGCCGGTGACGGCACGACAACCGCTACCATCCTGGCTCAGGCTATCGTTCGCGAGGGCTTGAAGAACGTGGCAGCAGGTGCCAACCCCATGGACCTGAAGCGCGGTATCGACAAGGCTGTGGCCAAGGTTGTGGAGAGCATCAAGGCTCAGGCTGAGCAGGTGGGTGCCGACTATCAGAAGATAGAGCAGGTGGCTACCGTCAGCGCCAACAACGATCCCGAGATCGGTAAGCTGCTGGCCGACGCCATGCAGAAGGTCAGTAAGGACGGTGTCATCACCATCGAGGAGGCCAAGGGTCGCGACACCACTATCGGCGTGGTAGAGGGCATGCAGTTCGACCGCGGCTATCTGAGCGCCTACTTCGTGACCGATACCGAGAAGATGGAGTGCGTGATGGAGAACCCCTACATCCTCATCTATGACAAGAAGATCAGCAACCTGAAGGACTTCCTGCCCATCCTGGAACCCGCCGTACAGACCGGTCGTCCCCTGCTCGTGATTGCCGAGGACGTGGACAGCGAGGCGCTGACCACCCTGGTTGTGAACCGTCTGCGCACGCAGCTGAAGATATGCGCCGTGAAGGCTCCCGGCTTCGGCGACCGCCGCAAGGCCATGCTGCAGGATATCGCCACCCTGACCGGCGGTCTCGTTATCAGCGAGGATACCGGCCTGAAGCTGGAGCAGGCTACCCTGGAGATGCTGGGCACCTGCGACAAGGTGACTATCAGCAAGGATAACACCACCATCGTGAACGGTCACGGCGACAAGCAGCTCATCAAGGACCGCGTGAACCAGATCAAGAACGAGATTGCCAACACCACCAGCGACTACGACAGGGAGAAGCTGCAGGAGCGTCTGGCCAAGCTCTCGGGCGGTGTGGCTGTCCTCTACGTGGGTGCCCCCAGCGAGGTGGAGATGAAGGAGAAGAAGGACCGCGTGGACGACGCCCTGTGCGCAACCCGCGCAGCCATCGAGGAAGGTATCGTCAGCGGCGGCGGCGTAGCCTACATCCGCGCTCAGAAGGAGCTGGTCGGCATGAAGGGCGACAATGCCGACGAGACAACCGGTATCCAGATCATCTGCCGCGCCATCGAAGAGCCTCTGCGCCAGATCGTGGAGAACGCAGGCGAGGAAGGCAGCGTAGTAGTGAACAACGTACGCCAGGGCGAGGGTGACTACGGTTACAACGCCCGCGAGGACAAGTACGAGAACATGAAGGCCAGCGGTATCATCGACCCCGCCAAGGTGGCTCGTGTCGCCCTGGAGAACGCAGCCTCTATCGCCGGTATGTTCCTGACTACCGAGTGTGTGATCTGCGACATCAAGGAGGACAAGCCCGAGATGCCGATGGGCAACCCCGGCATGGGCGGCATGATGTAAGAAAGGCGTTGACGCATACGCTTTAAGCGCGAAGTATATAATCCGAAAAGAAGGATGGTGTGCCACATTTGCGGTGCATCATCCTTTTTTTGTGTGCCTGCCCATCATTTTTTCTCCGTTTGGCCGATAAATACATTTTTTTATGTATCTTTGCAGAGATTTCGCCCCGGAATAGTTCCTGCGGCTTACCATTATTAATAGTATATGGTTCAAATGTTCAAGAGTTCAAAAGTGCAAGGGTTCCTTTCAATCCGTTGCCTGCAGTTGGTTCTGCTCTTGTTCGTCATCGCCTTGTCCGCGCCCGCCCAGACGCTTTCCCTGGCCGGCGAATGGAAATTTTCCCTCGACCCCAAAGGCGAGGGCAGGGATGGCCGATGGTATGAGCGGACCCTTGCCGAGACGATTCAGATGCCTGCCTCGTGCGAGGAACGGGGCTTTGGCGTGCCATACGAGAAACCTACCGTCGGGCGCCTTACCCGCGTCCTGCACTACGAGGGACAGGCGTGGTATCAGAAGGCGTTCACGCTTCCTTCGTCGTGGAACGGGAAACGGGTGGAGCTCTTCCTGGAACGTTGCCATTGGGAAACGAATGTCTGGATAGACGGCCGGTTCGTGGGGACGCAGAACAGCCTTTCCGTTCCGCACGTCTATAGCCTGGGCCTGCTTCAGCCGGGTAAGCATCTGCTTACCGTCTGCGTCGATAATACGTACAAGATTCCCGTCGGCACCTGGGTCCATGCGCTTACCGAGGATACGCAGGGCAACTGGAACGGCATGATAGGGCGGCTGGAACTCCGCGCCACCTCACCCGTTTGGATCGAGAATGCCCAGGTTCATAAGGACTGCATCCTTGTGCAGGTGGGCAACGAGACGGCCCGGACGCAAGAGGTCGCCATCCAGGACCGGCCGTTCAGCATTCCCGCTGGCGGCTCAGAAGTCAGGCTGCCTTTCCAGCCGAAGGGTGCTGAATGGGACGAGTTCAATCCCCACCTGCAACGTCTGACTCTCAAGATGAAGAGTTCAAAGTTCAAGGCTGCGGATAAGCGAGAGAAGAGTGATGCTGGCATCAGCTTTTCCGAGCGAGAGCAGGCTCGACCGAAGGTCAAGGTTCAAAGTTCAAAGTTTAAGAGTTCAAAGGTTGAAGAGGGGGCCTATGAGGACTGCTTCAGCCTGACCTACGGCAATCGGGAGCTGGGCGTACGCGACAAGCAGGTGCTCGTCAACGGGAAACCGATACTCCTGCGCGGCCCGGTTGACGAGTGTGTCTATCCCCTTACAGGCTATCCGCCTATGGACAAGGCTGCCTGGCTCCGTATCCTGAAGATCTGCAAGAGTTATGGGTTCAACTATATGCGCTTTCATTCCTGGTGCCCTCCGGAGGCCGCTTTCCAGGCAGCAGACGAAGAGGGGTTCTATCTGCAGGTAGAACTGCCCTTCTGGTCGATGGATGCGCCCGCCTACGGAAAGCATGCCGAGCGGGATGCCTATCTGGGGCATGAGCTGCGCAGGATACTGGATTGCTACGGGAACCATCCCTCCTTTACCCTGATGGCTATGGGCAACGAGTCGTCCGGGCCCCTGGAACGCCTTGTCAGGGAGGGGCGCGAACGGGACAACCGGCATCTCTATCGTGCAGAAAACGGACAGACAAGGGATCACGGAGACTTCATCGAAACCGGGATGCGCGGCATAGCCGGTCCCCAGACGGATTGGGACAGATGGTCGAACGGCGGATGGATTGCCGGCGTATCGGGAAACGGGGTGAGTCGTAAGACGGGGGCTGAACTGCCCACCCTGGGGCACGAGATAGGCCAATGGGAGATGTACCCCGACTTTGACGAGATAGGGAAATATACCGGCACCCTCCGTGCCCTTAACTTCGAGGGCTACAGGCGCACGCTCGAGGCTCATGGCATGCTCGAACAGGCCAAGGACTTTGCACGGGCCAGCGGACTCTTCAGCGTGCTTCTCTATAAAGAGGATATAGAGGCCTGTATGCGGACCTGGCCCTTTGCCGGTTTCCAGATCCTGGAGGCGCGAGACTATCCCGGCCAGGGAACAGCCATCGTGGGCTGGCTCGATTCTTTCTGGGACTCCAAGGGACTTGTCACACCCCGTCAGTTCCGTCAGTTCTGCGGTCCGTCGGTCCTGTTGATGCAGATGCATCGCCGCGTCTTCTCTTCGGGTGAAACGTTCGAGGGCTTTGCCGAGATAGCCAACTATACCGGGCATGACATAGGCATCGCTCCCCAATGGGAACTGAGGGATGAAGGCGGGCACATGATCGCTCGGGGCAAGCTGGGAAAGGCAACGGCTCAGAGCGGGTGCGTCACAAATTTGGGGCGCCTGAATATTCCCCTCCACGTAGAGAAGGCTTCCAAACTCACACTTCTGCTGGAGGGCTGCGGACTTCAGAACGAATGGGACATCTGGGTTTATCCCCAGGCGGAGGTGCGCAGGCCCGACAACGTCCGGGTGGCCTATGAATATGATGAGGAGGTGCGCAGGGCTCTGGCTGCCGGCGAGCGCGTCCTGCTGTTCCCCGATGTGAACAAGGGCATCTTCCCGGTACGGCCGGCTTTCTTCGGGTCAGACGATTGCCGCGTCTTCCCCGTATCGCGTCGGCAGAATGCCGTCGAGGGCAGTTTCATGCCTGCCTTCTGGAACATGCGCCTCTTCAACCAGACCGGCACCCTGGGCCTGCTTTGCCAGAAAGACCATCCGGCATTGAGCGGCTTCCCGACCGAAGAACACAGCAACTGGCAATGGGCCGACCTGCTGGGAAGGTTCTCTGCCGCCCAATCGTTCCGGACGGCTGGAGCGCCTGCCGACTACTGCGACGGCCTGGAGAAAGCCTGGGGCGATGTGAGGGGCCGTTCCAAGGCTATCGTCCTGAATGATGCTCCACAGGGATTCCGCCCCATTGTGCAGGCCATCGACAACTTCGAACGCAACTACCGGCTGGGTGTCATCTTCGAGACGAGGGTGGGGAAGGGCCGTCTCCTGGTTTGCACTATCGACCTCGAGACCGACCTCGCCAACCGCCCTGCGGCACGAGCCCTGAAGCAGTCGCTCTTCGACTACGTGGCCGGTCCGTCATTCAGTCCCTCCTACGAGCTCGATGCCCAGATGCTCGATACCGTGCTGACGTACGAATAGGTAACCTACACTTGAAAACAATAAATTCTTTATAAAGATGAATCACATCCTCCTGGCAATACTGGCTTCGGCACTGACGGCCACCCATTATCTCTTTGTCTATTTCACGGGCAATGCACCCGAGAAGGAGCAGATCTGCTATGGCGTGAGCGACGACGGTTTCAACTATACGCCCTTGAATGACGGACTGCCTGTAGTAGGCAGCGATACCATCACCCTCAGCAAGGGTGTGCGCGACCCCCATATCCTGCGCTGCGATGACGGTTGGTTCCGTATGACGGTAACCGATATGCGCTGCACCCTCGGATGGAGCAGCAACCGGGGCATCGTGCTGATGCGCTCGCGGGACCTGGTGCATTGGGAACACCATGCCGTCCACTTCCCCTATCGTTTTGCAGGCACACCTTTCGCCAAAGTGGTACGCGTCTGGGCACCTCAGACGTTCTACGACGAGAAGGCAGGAAAGTACATGGTCTATTTCTCCTTGCTTACCGAGGACGGTACCATCCCCTACGACCGCGTTTACTGGTGCTATGCCACCCCGGACTTTACTGACCTGGAGGGCGAGCCGCAAGTGCTGTTCGACTTCGGCGCGCCAGCTATCGATACGGATATCGTCAAGGACCAGAAAGGACTGCTGCACCTGTTTTTCAAGACAGAGGCAGACGGTCAGCACAAGGGCATCCGCCAGTATGTGCTGAAGGATCTGCACAAGCCCGGGACGTGGAAACTGCTTGACGGCTTCTGCGAGACAACGAAGAGCGACGTGGAAGGGGCCGGTGTCTTCCCGCTCATCGGCGGCTGCTGGTGCCTGATGTACGACTGCTATCGCGACGGGCACTATCAGTTTACCCGCAGCCAGGACCTGCGTCAGTTCAGCTTCGTGCAGAATACCAAGACAGAGGGCGCCTTTACACCACGACACGGAACCGTTATGCCAATCAGTACCGAAGAGTACCTGCGTCTGCTGGCCAGTTTCCCCTCGGAAGGCATCCAGCGAAAGATTGCACCCTTTGAGGCACAGCTCGACAAGGCATCCGACCACCCTTTCAGCTACAGCTTGCTTTTGCCGGACGGTAATTATCGCGTAACGTTGACCCTGGGAGCTCGTCAGCGTGCTGCTCAGACGGTCGTCCGGGCGGAGAGCCGGAGGCATTTCCTTGATGCCGTCAGTACCGCAAAGGGAAAGTACCAGACCGTATCCTTTACCGTCAATAAACATTCTCCCCGCATAGACGAGAGAAATATCGTCAAACTGAAGCCGCGGGAGTGGACCTATAAGAACTGGGACGACTCGCTGACCCTGACGTTCTGCGGACCAGCCCCGGCCGTCAAGAGTATTCGCATAGAGCCGGATACTACTGCCACAACCGTCTTTCTCTGTGGCAATAGTACAGTGGTTGATCAGGAGGACGAACCCTGGGCGTCGTGGGGGCAGATGATAACCCGCTGGCTGGACGACAAGGTGGTGGTAGCCAACTTTGCCGAGAGCGGACTTTCTGCCACCTCCTTCCTGGCTCAGCTTCGTCTGGATAAAATCCTGACAATGCTACGCCCCGGCGATTACGTCATCTGCGAGTTCGGACATAACGACGAAAAAGAAAAACGGGCAGGAGACGGCGCGTGGTACAGTTATTCACGCAACCTGAAGATTTTCGCGGACCGCGTAAAGGAAAAGGGCGGGAATATCATATTTGTCACCCCCACAGCACGCCGCCAGTTCAATAGCGACCACAGGACGCTGGCCTTTACCCACGGCGACTATCCGGCAGCTATGCGCCAGGTGGCTGAGCGGGAACAGGTGCCCCAGATAGAGCTGAACGGCATGACGCGATCTTTCTATGAAGCCTTGGGGGAAGAAGGGTCCAAGCGTGCCTTGGTGCACTATCCTGCCAATACCTTCGAAGGGCAGGACAAGCCGCTGGCAGACAATACCCACTTCAATCCGTTCGGTGCATGGGAAGTGGCCAAGATGGTAGTTATGGGTCTCAAACAGATGAAATGCCCCCTGGCCGACCATCTGCGACCCGACTGGCAGGACTTCGACCCGGCTCATCCTGACGATCCGCAGGCGTTCCTCTGGTATATGTCAGGCTCGGGCAATATCCTGAAACCGGACGGGAACTAGGTTTAACCTCCTCTTTTAACGCTCTTCTTGCATTTTCTTGGGTGTCTGAGCAAAGAAAACGACCTTTTTGGCGTTTAATTTGAACAGATTTGTTCTTTATGGTACGAATTATGGGCAGAATTCGTGTCGGAATCATTTTTTCTTTGTATCTTTGTACGCCATATTTAATAGAATAGAAAAAATGAATTCTATAATAATCAGATTTTCCAGATTTCTGCAGGTCGTAAGCCTGCTCTTTCTTGTGACCTTATGTGCTAGTGCACAGAACCTTACCGGGCGCATTACATGCGACGGTCGTGGCGTGAAAGGCGTAACGGTGAGTGATGGAGACGAAGTGACGCAGACAGACAAGGGCGGATACTATGCCCTGCAGTCGCAGAAGCGGAACGGATATGTCTTCTATTCTTTGCCCCGCGGTTATGAGCCGGAGCTGCAAGATGGTTTCAATCCCCAATTCTGGGCTGCCCTGAAGACACCGGACGTCTCTGCCAGCGAAGTGCACGATTTTCAGCTAAATAAGGTGAAGAACGACCGATACGACATCTTGATAGGTGCCGATACCCATTTGGCCAATCGTGCGAACGATTTGGAGCAGTTCAGGGAGGGGTTCATTCCCTGTCTGGAGAAAGAGCGTTTTATGAGTGGCGGCAGGCGGTTATATAGCATGCTGTTGGGCGACCTTACATGGGATGCCTACTGGACGCGGAGGCACTTTAATTTGCAGGACTTCATGCATACACTCAGGGATATGCATTACGATGCCTTGCTGTGGCCCGTCATCGGTAATCACGACAACGACCCGTCTGTTCCCTCCTCTGACGAGACGGACTTCCTGTCGAGTGCGCCCTGGCGCAGCATCGTCTGCCCAAACTACTACTCATTCAACTTGGGCCGCGTTCACTATGTTGTGCTCGACGATATCTACTACAAGAATGAAGATACAGGACGCAAATATGCCGAAGGAGTGGTCGGGAGCCGTAACTATGATGGCCTTATCACCGAAGAGCAGTTCAGATGGCTGGAAAAGGACCTGGCCCTGATAAAGGATAAGAAGACACCGATTATCGTGGCCCTTCATATTCCCACAACGGGGCTGGATGCGGATTTCCAGACCAAAACGGACAAACTGGCCCGAGGCAGCAGTCTCCGCCTCTTCGATGCATTGAAGGAATTCCCTACGGTGCATGTGGTCAGCGGGCATACGCACTATAATTACACCACACATCCGCGTGAATACCCCAACGTAACAGAGCACAACATCGCAGCCGTATGTGCCGTGTGGTGGAACTCGGGTAAGGTCTCCGGCCGCCATAACTGCAATGACGGCTCGCCCGGCGGATACTCACTTTGGCAGGTGAACGGGAAGAAACTGAGATGGCAGTATCATTCAATGGAAGAGAACGGAGAGGCTCAGATGCGTGTCTATGACATGAATACGGTGCGCGATTTCTATCGCACGGATAACGACATAAAGACCCTCTTGCAGAATTATCCAGACCGGATGGATTATGGGCAGACCCCTGACAATGTCGTGATGGTGAACATTTTTGCCTATGATGACGATTGGAAGGTGGAGATCATGGAGAATGGCCAGCCCCTGACAGCTGAGCGGGTTGTGGCTGAGGATCCCTTCCACACATTGGCGTACGACCTGCCGGCTATCCGCAAGAAAGACTCACCCTCAAACGGATCTATGTCGAAACGCACGATGCATATGTTCCATGCGAAGGCCCATACGTCCAGCGAACCGGTAACTGTTAGGGTGACCGACTCGTTCGGGCAGGTCTATGAGCACACCATTCGTCGTCCTCATGCTTACAGCTTGGGAATGGAAGATCGCGAGGAAAAAATGTATAAGTAAATAAGTGAATACAAAAATTATATGACAATGAAGAAAATGTTTTTGGCTACGATCCTGCTTGCCGGCGGTATGCAGGGCTATGCTCAGGATTACGCACAGTATGTGAATCCTATGATTGGAACGGGCGATCACGGACATGTTTTCGTGGGAGCGAATGTTCCCTTTGGTATGGTAAATGCCGGACCTACTCAGATTGAAACGGGTTGGGACTGGTGCTCCGGTTACCACGAGAGCGGAAAAAAGATAATCGGTTTTGCTCAGATGCACCTAAGTGGTACGGGTTGCGGTGACTTGGGCGATATTGGCCTGATGCCGGCTTACGGTAATCCTGAACTCTCCCGTGAAGGGTTGGCTAGCCCATATCGTCATGAGACGGAGGTGGCCACGCCTGGCTATTATAAGGTGAAGCTGGACCGTTCGGGAATTGATGCAGAGATGACGGCTACGGCACGAGTAGCCCTCTACCGCTTTACGTTTCCCAAAGGCAGCAACAATGCCCGCATCGTTATCGACCTGGAGAATACCGTTGGTGACGATACGAGGGAGGCTCGTGTAGTGCCCGTTGACGAATTCACGCTGATGGGCTATCGCCGCAGCAGCGGTTGGGCTTCCAATCAGATGGTCTATTTCTGCATTAAGTTCAATAAACCTATCCATAACTGGCTTACCGATAGTATAGACGCGCACTATGGGCAGGCAACCTTCGAGGTGGGACCAGGCGATCAGGTGATGGCGAAGGTGGCTCTCTCGCCAACAAGCGAGGTGAATGCCCTTATCAACCTGAATCAGGAGATGCTCAACTGGGACTTCCAGGAGGTGGCCAACGCTGCTCGCGAGGCATGGAACAAGGAACTGGGTCGCATAAAGGCAACCTTCCGTACTGAGCGCGAACGTACGATTTTCTATACGGCCATGTATCATTATATGGTGGCTCCCCAGATATGGTGTGACTATACGGGCGACTATATGGGCGCAGACCTGAAGGTGCATCGTGGTGCTGACTACCAGACGTTGACCACCTGGAGCCTTTGGGACACTTATCGTGCAGCTCATCCCTTAGCCACTCTCATCATGCCCGACCGTATGCGTGACTATG
>JAILKU010000091.1 GCA_024693505.1 Bacteroidaceae bacterium
ATAAAATGCCCCGATTGACTTATGTGAATCTTCGGATTCACTCGGCTGGCTGATCCTCTCATTTACTTGAACCTTAACGATAACGATAACCCTAACGTTAACCTTAACGAAAACGAAGGCTGCGAGCTAGCGAGAGGAGAACGATGCTCGCATCAGTTCTCCCGAGCGGAAGCAGGCTCGACCGAAGGTCAAACGCTGCGCTACGAAGACGAAACGTCGATGCTACGTCGATGCTACGCCGATACTACGCCGACGATACGCCGACGCTAATTCCTTGCCTTTTTCTCACGAAATGGGTGTGAAAGGGGAGCGACGATAATGTCTAAAGCTTTGTGTATTTCCCGCCGGTGATGTCCTCGATGGTGAGGTTACGATACACAAGGGTGAAGCCGCCGCCCTCAACGCCGCAATGTGTTTCCTCCTCATAGAAGAAACCTATCGTGCCGTCGTGCAACAGCGTCATGGTGCTGTATGCCGATTTCAAGTCCGTTACCTGATAGGGGCCGCTCCAGTCAGCTGCAATGACCTCGGGAGTTGTGTATGAGGCCGGTGAGGGCAAAGCCTTATAATAGATTCCCACATTGGCGCGTCCAGGTCCCAAGGGTACGCTTTGCAGCAGGAGGCATGTCTTCTTCCTGCTTTCCTTTTCTCTTACGCGGACGGCCAACAACTCGCCGTTGCAGGCATTATCCTTGGCCAGAACGCCGTGATTGTCCACTCCGCTGAAGGCCATCGTACCCCACCCCCCTTGCGCCTTCTTGCGATTGGTGAAGCGGAAGATGTTAAAGCGGCGTCCACCCCAGGCACGGCTACTGAGCAACAGGTTTCCATCGGGCAGCTCCTCGCATTTTGCCTCGTCACCACCGGGAATGGGCGAGGCATCCGCACCGCCCAGGAACGACCAGGTCGCACCGAAGTCGTCGCTGTAGAGTACCCAGTTGGCTGTCTCCCTGGCATTGATGGAGGTGCCTGCACAGTAGAGCCTGTAGTACTTACCCGCCTTCACGAAACGGCTCTGCAGGATGCGTCCGCTGGCGACGAACCAGCCTCTGATCGCACCATACTGACTTGCATCCAGGGGCTTGTAGATCATCTCTTCGTCAAGGTACTCAGGTTCTGTCCAGGTCTGTCCCCCGTCATTGCTCCAGAAGCGTGCCATGCCCTGATGATGGCTGCGCGAGCCTCTGGCAAACAAAGGGCCGCCCGAACAGCTGATGACAAGCACGCGGTCCGACTTGCGGTCTGCCACGATGCAGGGGTCGCCATATCCGGCCTTCTGATGACCTGGTGTCAGGTCCCCGTCGCCCTGCATCTCGAGGGGCTTCAGAATCGTTCCCCAGGTACGTCCGCCGTCCTTTGAGCTGCGCAAGTGCAGGTCGATGCGTCCGTAGCCAATGTCGCTGCGGCAATGCCTATAGTCGGCAATCGTCAGCAGACTTCCGTCGCGCAGGGTCGTAATGGCCGGGATACGGTATGGTATAGCCTCCACGGTAGGCGTGGTGAACACTTCTTCTCCTCTGGTCTGCCCCGTCAGCCGCATTGCCGACATGACCAGTATGGCAATCAAGAAAATTCTGTATCTCATAATCATAGCTTTTATCTGCCGGGTAGTTTTATTCAGATGGCATGGTCCTCGCCTACGTCTATGCCGTGCCATGCTTTCAGGCTGGTCCAGTCGGCAGCGGGATTGGCCCAGAAAGGATCATCGGCAGGAAGGCCAAGAGGCAGGAAGGCTGACATGCAGAGATAGAGACTGCCAGTGTTGATGTAACCCTCACCCATTCGCAGCTGACTGCCGGCATAACCCACTCGGAGCCAGCCATTTGAGTCGAAGGTATGGGGCTGGCTGATTTGACGGCGGATGACTGCGGTCAGGGCACATCTCACTTGGGCGGGATTCACATTTGAAGGCAGGAGGTGAAGCCAAGCCGCATCGCTCAGGGCATGGAAGGAGCCAAAGCGGTAGGTGATGGAACGGCCTATGACCGGATAGGTTCCCTCGGGAGATATCATACGCTCCAACTGGGCTGCATAACGTCCATGACGCTTCTCCTGGGCGGGCAGGAAGTCGGCACCCTCGAGGTTATGCTTCTTCATGATGCGCAATACCTCGGTGAGCATGGGATGGATGACCAGGCTGTTGTAGTAGTCGAGGTGGAAGTCCTTGCCGTCGCCATACCAAGCATCGCCCTTGTACCACTCATCGCGGAAGCGCTTTACCCCATGCATGAGCCTTTCCTCATCGTACTCGCCCGTGAACTCCAGCAATGCTGCTTCCACGATGGAGGCGAAAAGAAGCCAGTTGCTCTCGTATGCCTTGATGCCACGGGATGTCTTCCATTCAGCAATCAGACGGTCCTGTGTCTGCTTATCCAACCGTCCCCATATCTGCTTGGGGGCACGCAGGATACCCTCGGCCAGGAAAGCTGCGTCCACAAGCGGCTGGGCCTCGCGATTGTCGAACATGAGATGGTCGGGCGACTGGGGGTTCACGCCATTTCTGATGCCGCGTACGACAAGGTCTATGTAGTAAGCCCGAAGCTTGCCCTCCTCGCTGTCATCGGGTCCGAGCTCGAGCCAGGGGCCTATGCCGCAAATGGTGCGTCCAACTGCCTCCAGGAAGGTCACCTGGCGATGCTCTGCACTGTTGTGACGCGTCTCATAGGGCATGTTTTTCTTCAGGGTTCCCGCTGCCAGGTTCTCCAATACGGGGGAAGCGATGCGGGTCATCTGCTCTACCCAGTAACGACGGTCTGAAAGGCCTGTGCTCTTCAGCATGAGCTTCTTCAGCCGCAGCAGAGCCTCCACGAAGTAGTAGTCGGCATAGGTGAGGGGCACATCGACCTCTGACTTTGCAGGCAGCGAGCCCACACTATGTCCCAGGAGGAAGCCGCCACGCTCGCCAGGCTTAGAAAGGAACTTCTCAGAGGCCAACGTACGAAGCTGCTGTTCAGCGACAGAGAGCCATCGGGAAGCATCCTTTCCGGGATCGAGCTGACTGAGTTCAATGAGTGCTGAAGCCATAATGGCTCCGGCTGAAGCATCGCGGGTGGCATTGGGGATATCGGGTGCGTCATAGTCCCAATAGGGAATCTTGTCCTCCGGCAGACGGGGATGGGACGTCAGGAAGTTGGCGATGCGACGTGCCTGTTCCAGATAGGCGGGGTTCAAGGTCTCGCGATACATCATTGTGTAGCCATAAAGTCCCCATGACTGTCCCCGAGCCCAGGAGCTGGGATCGGCATAGCCCTGAGCCGTGTTCTTGGCATGCGGCTGTGCCGTGACGGTGTCGTAGGACACCACATGGAAGGTGCTGAAATCATCGCGGAAATGGTTCTTGATCGTTGTGTTGGCATGCGTCTGGGCGATGTCCTCATACTTGCGTACTCCTGTCTCCTTTGTCATGAAGCAAAGCATCTCCAGGTTCATCATATTGTCGATGATGACGGGGTATTGCCACTTCTTGTTCGCGTTCCACGACTTGATGACGCCCAGCTTGGGATTCCATCGTGTGAGGAGGCTGTTCGTGCCTTCCTCGATGACGTCCAGGTAATGCCTGTCTCCAGTGATGCGGTATCCCTGCCCAAAGCTGCAATATAGCATGAAGCCCAGATCGTGTGTGGAGGTCATCTTCTTGGCCGGTTCCACACGGTCGGTAAACATACGGGCATAGTTCAGCAGCTTGTCCGTCTCATACTGATTCTGACCGGCTGAACCCAGGCGCAGATTGTTGCGGCCGTCCTCATAGAGCATCCACAACAGGCCCGGGAAGAAGCCTGAAATCCAGCCGTCAAAGCGGCATGTCTTCAGTTCCCCGTTCTCGAACGTCCTGGGAAGGAGGTCTTTCTGCCCCTCCAGCTCTTTTGCCATAAAGAGAGCCTGCTGGCGAGCCAATGTAAGGCTGCGCTGGATGACAGACTGCATGGATTCTCCTTCTGTAGTAGTCTGTGCCCTGAGCATTGTTGTGCACACGAAGAAGGCAAAGCAAAGGATTGTAATCGTTTTCTGTTTCATGTAGCGTTGGTGTTGTAAGGTTAGTCAATTAGTGGTTATTTCTTTTCGGTATCGATATATCCTGCAAGGTATAATTGTCCATGAGGCAGCTTCTATCGACATCTCCCTGTATGCCACTCACACTGCCGTGCGAGGTGAACTGCCACATGATAATCGGCACATCATCAAAAAGAGGCGGGATCTCATCACCATAACGGGCAATCATGAACTTATAGTCCACATACCTGCCCGCCAGATGCTCATTATAGAAATTCACGCCTGTGTATATGATGGGCTTCACCCCGAAGTACTTCTCAGTCTCGCGCAAGACAGCAGACAGCTTGCCATGGAAATCCAGGGAAGAACCCCTACCCCGCTTCTCGACATCAATGATGGGGATGAGATCCTGCTGGCGCGGATCGACATTCTCGAAGAAGTTCTTAAGCTGCATCATGGCACTTGATGAGGGGCTGAAGAAATGATATACCCCCACAGGCAGGCCTGCCCTCCTGGCTTCATACAGGTTCTTGCGATAATATTCATCGACAATGCCAGACGACTCGGTGGCCTTTATATAGACATACCGTACGTTCGGGTCTAAGGGCACTGCCTGCCAGTTTATCTTGCCCTGATAGTGAGACACGTCTATGCCGTAAATGGTCTGAACAGTGCGTACATACTTCACATACAGCTGAATCTCTGCAACTTGCGGCAAGGGTCTATGCGGTTGTTGGGGTGCAACCATAGCGTCGGGCTCAGGGAGGCTGAGCTGAAGGGTTGCCGCCTTGTCGTCATCCGGGCCAGGATACAATAGTCCTGCCCCATGAGATGACAGGAGGCCGGACATTGTAATGACAGACAAGAATGATTTTCTCACCACACAATGAGAGGACTAAGCCTGTTGCTGTGCCGGGTTATCCCCCAGGAAGACACATTCGAAGTTCTTGCCTTTTATGCTGGGGAACTGGCTCCTGGGGTCGATATCACCCCTTGAACGCAGATGGTCAATGACACGATCATAGCACTCCTGTATGCATGAAGCCTTCAGCCGCGCCTTGAAAGTGGTATCGCAATACTGGCACTTCTGTGTCTGAGGCAGGCAAACCACACGCTTGAAGTTAATGGTGGCATCGTACCATCCGAAATTCTGAATCAAAAAGGCATCCTGAGGCTTCTCTCTCACCTCACTCTGGCGCGTCGGGTCCTTGGCCTGCAAGCCAATCTCCTTAAACTCCTCGAGTGTTGAAGCCATTGTCTTGATAACAATGAAATAGGCACGTCCCCTCACCTTGTAGCGCTTGGGGTACATCACGTCGCTCTCAATGTATTGCGTCAGGTCTTTTACCAAGAATTCATCCACATCGACTTCAGGAATGGACTGCAAAAAATCAATTGCCTCAGACAGGGAATTAACTAAAATCTCACTATCAAAAAATCTCAAATAAATGTTCATAAAATAAAGTAATATTATCCAAAAATTTGTGCAAAGGTAAGGAATAATTTGGAGATATAGAAATTTCAGATAAGGAAATGTTGAAAAAGGAATAATATTTCATTCACCACAAATAAAACTCCCTGGTAAGGTCTGCGTATTCCCTGGTGCGACGGGAGTCTTTATCCGATAGCACCAAAACATCAGAAGACGGGTTCGTACATACTGATTTTGAGAATGTTATCATAACGCGTTTGGCATCCTTCCTGACTGTGGTCTTCACATAGCATCTTCTATGCACATAAAGTCTGGACATCAGGCACAGGGAAATGAAGGACGATTCAGCCTGAGTAGGAATTATCACGTTAAAGAACCCCTGATCGGCAAGCAGCACAGAGGCGCTCTCCACCAACTCTCCGAAACCGAGTGACGCAGTATTGCGCGCAACACACCTCCCCTCATCCGGCGGCAATATGGCCTCAGTATAAAAGGGAGGATTGCAGATGATCGCATCAAACAACTCAGAAGGCCTGAAAGATCGTACGTCTTCATGCAGGATTTCAATTCTCCCGGAAAAGGGACTGGAGCTGACATTCTCAACGGCCTGTGATATAGAAGCGTCATCCACATCAATTCCCACGATGGCGGCACTTTCATTTCGCTGGGCTGCCATTAATGCAATCAAGCCGCTGCCCGTTCCCACATCAAGAATACGCATGGCTCGACCCAGCTCTGCCCAAGCTCCCAGAAGGACACCGTCAGTACCCACAGGCATGGCACAGCGATCATGCCAAACCGTAAATTTCTTGAATCTAAAATACGGATTACTCATAAATTTTTGCAAAAATATATAAAATAATGTATTGTATGGCCCGACTTTCCCATTTTTTTTGTAATTTTGCGACCGTTTTTGATATTAGTACATTTTTTAAGAGCTATATGAGTAAACAGAAATCCATGTTTTCTTTTGTTGCAGACGTAGGTAATGAGGTTGTCAAGTTGATTCATGAGGAAGAAGAGGGGCACATCCTGATTCTTCCCATCAGAGACAATGTCATTTTCCCTGGAACAATAAATCCCATACTTATCGGACGCAAGAACTCCCTCTCTACAATACATGCCGCGGAGAAAAAGAACCTCATGATCGGTGTCTTTGCCCAGAAAGACGCCAATGTGGATGAGCCTGAATTCGAGGACCTGGTCCACACAGGCGTCATTGCACGCGTTATTCATGTGATGCCATCAGACCAGGGGAACAAGAGCGTCCTCATACAGGCACTGAACACAGTAGAGCTAAAGAATCTCACCCTTGGGCGGAACGGCTACGAGGGAGATGTCATGTCGCGCACCGACATAGAGCCTATCCATTCGGAGATAGGAGAATATGAGACCACCTTGAGCCTCATCAAAGAGCGTGTCAACGAGTTGGGCCACATGACCAATGACTTTAACGAAATGTTCCAGTACTTTGACAGCATTTCCCCATCGCCCTTCTACGTCAATACGCTTTGCGGCAACCTCCCGTTTGATGTCCCTGTTAAAGTCAACCTGCTGAAGACCATGCTGGAGATCGGAAGGGCACAAAAGCTGCTTTTCCACATCAACAACCTGATTCATCTTGCAAAGCTGAAGTCAAATATTGAACGCAAGACGCAATATGACATCGACAAGCAGCAGAGAGAGTACTTCATCAGTCAGGAAATCCAGAAGCTACAGGCTGAACTGGGCAACAAGGACGAGAATACAAACAAGGTTGATGACATTGCCCACCTCAGGAATCAGGCTGAGAAGAAGAAGTGGAATGCAAAAGTAGCAGAAGTTTTCGAGAATGAGATAAGCAGGCTCTCCAGGATCAATCCGCAAAGCCCTGACTACAATGTTCAGCTCAACTACCTGCAGACCATTGTCAGCCTGCCCTGGGACTATTGTACCGAGTCGGCCATTCAGCTAGACAAGGCAGAAAGGATACTCAACAAGGACCATTATGGAATGGACAAGGTCAAGGAGCGCATCCTGGAACACCTGGCAGTCCTCAAACTCCGGAAAGACCAGAGGAGTCCCATCATTTGCCTCTATGGACCGCCGGGAGTGGGAAAGACAAGTCTTGGAAAGAGTATTGCCAAAGCCCTGGGACGGAACTATGTGAGGATCAGCCTGGGTGGCGTACATGATGAAAGTGAGATACGCGGACATCGCAGAACCTATGTGGGTGCTATGCCCGGACGGATAATCAAGGGCATACAGAAAGCCAAGAGCAGCAACCCCGTTTACATCCTGGATGAGATAGACAAGATCTCGAAGAACAATATCAACGGAGACCCGTCATCAGCAATGCTGGAAGTGCTCGACCCTGAGCAGAACAATGCCTTCCACGACAACTTCCTGGACATGGACTATGACTTGAGCAAAGTCATGTTCATCGCTACTGCGAACGATACGAACTCCATCCCCTCCCCTCTTCTGGACCGCATGGAATTGATTGAAGTCAGCGGATACATCACCGAGGAGAAGACTGAAATAGCCAAGCGCCACCTCATACCAAAGAAAAAGGCGGAGAACGGACTTGGCAAAAGCAAGAATCTGAAGATCAGCAAGGCGGCCATAGAGTACATCATTGAACACTATACCCGCGAGAGTGGTGTCAGAGGCCTGGAAAAACAGATTGACAAGCTCTTCCGCAAAGTTGCCCTTAAATATGCAAGGCAGAACGAGATAAGTGCCTTCACCATCAAGCCCGAAGATGTCAAGGCAATGCTCGGAAAGCCTATATTCAACAGCGACATATATCAGGGTAATGACTTCGCAGGCGTTGTGACGGGATTGGCCTGGACCAGTGTCGGCGGCGAGATTCTGTTCATCGAGACAAGCCTGAGCAAGGGCAAGAACGGGAAACTGACCCTCACAGGCAATCTGGGCGATGTCATGAAGGAAAGTGCTATGCTGGCTTTGGAATACATCAAGTCGCATGCAGACAGCCTGAACATCGACATGCGCATTTTTGAGAACTACAACATACACATCCATGTTCCCGAAGGTGCCGTCCCCAAGGACGGACCCAGCGCAGGTATCACGATGGCAACAAGTATTGCCAGTGCCCTTACCCAGCGGAAAGTACGTAAGAACCTAGCCATGACCGGAGAGATTACCCTGCGCGGCAAAGTGCTGCCCGTTGGAGGCATCAAGGAGAAAATACTGGCAGCCAAAAGGGCCGGCATTACTGATATAATGCTCTGCGAGGAGAATCGGAAGGACATTGAAGAAATACCCGAGATCTATCTCAAGAATCTTACGTTCCACTACGTCACCACCATCAAGAACGTATGGGATTTTGCCTTGACGGATGAGAAGGTGGCAGATGCTGTCGAGTTTACTTTTCCTGAAGAAAACAAGGAGGAGAAGAAATGACATTTGAGCTCCAATATACAGACAAGACGACAAATGCCCGAGCCGGACTTATCACGACGGCTCACGGACAGATTCAGACACCGATCTTCATGCCTGTTGGAACGGTTGGAAGTGTGAAGGGCCTAACGGTCAGGGACCTCCACGAAGAAGTCCATGCCCAGATCATCTTAGGGAATACCTACCACCTCTATCTCCGTCCGGGCACCTCTATCCTGGAACAGGCAGGCGGGCTTCATCGTTTCAACGGATGGGACGGTCCCATCCTGACAGACAGCGGCGGCTTCCAGGTTTTCTCACTCACTGGCATACGTAAGCTCACCGAGGAAGGCTGCACTTTTCGAAGCCACATAGACGGGAGTAAGCACACCTTCACCCCTGAGCGGGTCATGGACATTGAACGCAGTATTGGCGCAGACATCATTATGGCCCTTGACGAATGTCCCCCCGGAACGAGCGAATACGCCTATGCCAAGAAAAGCCTGGGCCTCACTCACCGTTGGTTGGACAGATGCATAAAGCGTTTTCAGGAAACCGATCCGCTCTACGGCTATGAGCAAAGTCTTTTCCCCATCGTTCAGGGATGCACATATCGCGACCTGCGCATTGAGAGTGCCGAGTTTGTTGCCGGCAAGGGAGCAGACGGTAATGCGATTGGCGGACTTGCCGTAGGAGAACCCACCGAGGTGATGTATGAAATGATAGAGGTGGTCAATGCCATACTGCCAAAGGACAAGCCACGTTACTTAATGGGTGTCGGGACACCGGCAAACCTGCTTGAAGCAATAGAACGGGGAGTTGACATGTTCGACTGCGTCATGCCAACACGGAACGGCAGGAATGCCATGCTCTTCACCAGTCAGGGCATTATGAATATGCGCAACAAGAAATGGGAGAACGACTTCTCACCAATCGACCCCAATGGTACTGCAACTGTCGATACGTTCTACAGCAAAGCCTATCTGCACCATCTGTTTAAGGCACAGGAATTGCTGGCCTTGGAGATTGCATCTATCCACAACCTCGCATTCTACCTGACACTTGTTGGTCAGGCCCGGGAGCATATCATATCGGGCGACTTCCCATCCTGGAAAAACAGCATGATAAAGAATGTGACCGAACGTTTATAGATTTGAAAGAAAGCACATGAAGATTCCATTCCTGAAACGAATTGACACCTATCTGATAGCCAAGTTCCTGGGGACATATTTCTTCTCCATCATATTGATTATCAGTATTGCCGTTGTCTTCGACTTCAATGAGAACGTGGACAGTTTCACAATGAATCATGCCACTACCCGCGGCATTTTCATGTACTATCTCAACTTTATTCCCTATTACACAAACCTCTTCAGCGCATTGTTCGTCTTCATCAGTGTCATCTTCTTTACGAGCAAGATGGCCGACAATAGCGAGTTCATTGCGATGATAAGCACAGGCATGAGTTTTGCCCGGCTCATGCGGCCCTACATGATCAGTGCGGCCATTATCGCCGGCATGTCCTTCTGGTTAGGCGCTGACGTCATTCCGCAGGGAAGTGTGAAACGGCTTGCCTTTGAGAATCAATATAAGAAGAAAAAGAAGAACCCCACTTATGCGGACAATGTGCAGCTACAGGTAGATACCGGTGTCATCGCCTTTCTGGAACACTTCGACGGTCTCAGTAAGACTGGCACCCATTTCTCATTAGATAAGTTCGAGAACAAGAAACTTGTATCCCACCTCACCGCCTCGACAGTTATATATGATACGCTCAGCGACGTCCGTTATCATTGGAGACTGCGTAATGTGACCATTCGCGAACTTCGCGGTATGCGCGAGCACATCGTCTATCACGGGACATTGGACTCTGTCATCATAATGGAACCGCGGGATTTTCTGTTTATCCGGAATCAGCAGGAGACGATGACAAATGACGAGTTAAGGGACTACATCGAAAAGCAGAAGATACGCGGCAGTGCCAACCTGAAGACATTTGAAGTGGAGTATTACAAGCGTTTCGCCTCGCCTTTTGCAGCCTTTATATTGTCAGCAATAGGCGTATCGCTATCATCCCGCAAACGTAAGGGGGGAATGGGAATGGCCCTCGGCATAGGACTGGCCTTAAGTGCCAGTTATATCCTGCTGCAAAGCATCTCAGCCACGTTCAGCATAAATGCAGGCCTGCATCCGGCATTAGCGGCATGGTTGCCGAACATCTTGTTCTCTTTCATTACGATATATCTCTACAAAAAGGCTCCAAGATGAGCCGTCCAAGATACAAACCACCAACAAGACTCTCCCAGATGAAGATAAGAAACGTATTGAGCCACGCAGCAAAAGCAGCATTCCTGATCGTCCTACTATGGCCTGCCAAAGCAATGACCTGCACGTCATTTATCGTTTCGGGTAAAGCCACACCCGATGGCCGTCCGCTCATTTTCAAGAACCGGGACACTGGCGGCATGGATAACGTGGCAGTACTTGTGCAAGGCGAAAGATACCGCTATATCGGCATTGTGGGTGCAAGGGACATGAGGCCAACCGATGTGTGGGGCGGGCATAATGAAGCTGGCTTTGCCATCATGAACACAGCAGCCTACAACCTGAACGGATGCAAGTCTGAAGATGCCGACAATGACGGTGTGGTGATGCGCAGGGCACTGGAGGTTTGCCGCACTTTGCAGGACTTCGAGAACCTGCTCGACACACTGCCCAAGCCGATGGGCGTAAACTCCAACTATGGCGTCCTGGATGCAGAGGGCGGCTGTGCCTATTACGAGACGGGAGACAAGGGATTCGTCAAGTTCGATGCCAATAGCCCGCAGGATGCACCCGACGGTTATATCGTACGCACCAACCACGGTTTCTCAGGCTGTCGCGACATAGACCAGGGCGTAGAGCGCTATATGGCCATCAGCGACTTTATGGCACAGGCTTGCCGCGAAAAGAATCTTGAACGCAAATACCTGCTGACCCGCGTGCCGAGACATCTGACTCACGGACTGACAAAGATAAACCTCTACGATATGATGCCGGACGACGAGGAAGACACTCATCTGTTCCCGTTCCTGGACTTCATTCCCCGGTTTATTTCCGCATCTGCCTTAATGGTGCAGGGCGTGCAGAAAGGCGAAGACCCCTCACTGACGATCAGCTGGACGAGCATAGGATGGCCTATGGCATCGGTTGCAATGCCGCTGATGATACAAGGCGGTACCGACTTGCCTCGAGTAGTGACGCACGGCGAAGACGGCAAATCGTGGCTCTGTACCCAGGCGATGAAGCAGAAGATGCGTGTCTTCCCCCTCCGGCGCGGCAACAAGCGCGACTACATTGACATCTCCAAGCTCATCAACAGGAAGGGAACCGGCATTGCCCAGCGCATCGTTCCCATTGAGGCTGAAGTGCTGAAACGGGGTGATGCCGTGATAAAAAAGGTCAGGAAGGCAAAGACGGACCATGCAGAACGTCTGCTGAGGGAATACTACGCATGGATAGACGAATACCTGACGAAGGAGTACCCTTCTGATAATTCATAATTCACAATTCATAATTCATAATAAGAAAGATCCGATTGGGATGATTTTCTTCTATGCTTAAGATAATTCATAATTCATAATTGAGGAACATGGACTTTTACGATTTAGACCTCAACGATTTAGTGCTGGATGCGTTGGACGACATGAACTTCGCTGAAACCACTCCGATACAGGAACATGCAATCCCGCCAATTCTGGAAGGACGCGATGTAATGGGTATTGCTCAGACGGGAACTGGCAAGACGGCAGCCTATCTTCTCCCCATCCTCAGTCTTTTACAAGACGGCGGTTTTCCAAAGGATGCCATCAATTGCATCGTCATGTCACCCACTCGGGAACTGGCACAGCAGATAGACCAGGCCTTGCAGGGCTTCTCGTATTATCTGAACGACATCAGTAGTGTAGCGGTATATGGCGGTAACGACGGCATACGATACGAACAGGAAAAGAGGGGCATGCAAAAGGGAGCCGACGTCATCATTGCCACTCCCGGCCGCCTGATCAGTCATCTCAGCCTGGGTAATGTCAATCTGAGTCGCGTCAGTTTCTTTGTGCTTGATGAAGCCGACCGTATGCTCGACATGGGATTCTATGAGGATATCATACAGATTGCCAAGTTCCTGCCGGAGAAGCGCCAGACCATCATGTTCAGCGCCACCATGCCCGATAAGATATTGGAACTGGCTCACTCCATCCTGCATGATCCCGTTGAGGTTAAGCTCGCCGTAAGCAAACCGGCCGACGGCATCCACCAGTCGGCTTATATCTGTTACGAGACACAAAAGCTCGATATAATAAAGCATCTCTTCAAAGACGAGACGCCGCAGCGTGTCATCATCTTCACCAGCAGTAAAATAAAGACGCGCGACCTGGCCATCAGCCTGAGCAGGGCCGGATTCAACACTCGGGCCATGCATAGCGACTTGTCACAGAGTGAGCGGGACGAAGTGATGTACCTGTTCCGCAGTAACCAGATAGACATTTTAGTCGCTACGGATATCGTGGCGCGCGGAATAGACATTGACGACATACAGATTGTCATCAACTATGATGTGCCGCATGATGAGGAGGATTACGTCCATCGCATCGGACGTACTGCCCGGGCGGGGAAGGGAGGCCGTGCCATTACCCTGGTCAGCGAGAAGGACCAGCCCGCTTTCCGACAGATAGAGCGCTTCCTGGAAAAGGAGGTCGAGAAGTCACCTATACCCGAAGAACTTGGCGAGACACCCCAATATACGGGAAGGGGCGACGCAAGGAATCGCGGCAGACATCGCAGACGTGGCTCCGGGGAACGGCATAAACGACCTGCCAAGCCTCATGGCGACAGGAAAAAACAGGAGACGCCCGCAGCAATGGCCGACAACGATCAGGGCAAGGAACAGACAGGGAAAAAGAAGAAACGACACAATAACAATCGCCGCCGCAAGTCAGGAAACGATACTGCCAATTGAAGACTGGAACGCCTCTTCCTGCTGCTTCTTCCCGTCCTCTCGCGCCATGATACAGCCCCAGAGCAGGCAGTGACAGAAGGAGTAGATAAGCATAGCCAGCAAGAAGACGAAGACCATGATGGCATACGCCCCGAAGGCAACGACCGGGAATAGAAGGGGAAGGTCTATGGCATCACCCATTGATCGTGCCTGCATAGCCTGCTGAATCACCGTGGAGATCGTGATGGCAGGCATCGCGCCCAGGCATTGTGCGAAACACAGGAAGATGAGTCCCACCAGTTCAAAGACGAACAACGTCCCGTAGTTTCTCCAGCCGATGACATAGCCGCAGAGACACTTACCCAGCGGCTTCCTTGTATAAGAAAGCTCCATAAAGCAAACCTCCAGGGGCAGCATCAGCAGTACGAGCAGGGAAACAGCACCGACATACCACCATAAGCCTATGCCAAGGCGCACAAACGCAAATGCAAGAGCACCGCAAAGCAGCACGCCTGCTACGGCCAGAAGCAGCGAATAGGTATTACGCTTGGTGCGATACAGGATCGCGCGCCTCATGGAACCCGCTGTTGCGGCGGGCAGATAACCCTTTTCTATCCATTCGCAAAGCATTGCGTCAACCTGGCCCGCAAAGAAAAGGATTCCGGGCAGAGGCAAGACCAGCGTCAAAAGCATCGAGGGCCATGCATAGCGCAACAACTGCCCGATGTGATTCATTGCCACCCGCCATCCATGAGAAAGACAGCTCAAATAAGAACGTTCTTGCCTGACTACAGTCAAGCTCATATCCTGTGCTTCCATATTCATATATTAATTACGTGTTCAAATTACGTGTGCAAAGTTACGAAGAAGCAAGGACAATACAAATTAAAATGGATTTTATTTTGTCAATCTCTCGCTTATTCGTACATTTGCAGAGAAATTTACCACATACATATTATCGCTATAATGAACTACGCGAAACAAATCAGGTGGGGATTCATCGGTTGCGGCGAGGCGACGGAGAAGAAAAGCGGCCCGGCCTTCAGTTTAGTACCGGGCTCAATGGTATATGCTGTGATGAGCCGCAGCCGCGAAAAAGCCGAGGCCTATGCAGCCAGGCATAACATCGAGCGCTGGTACACCGATGCCCAGCAACTGGTGGACGATCCCCTAGTAAACGCCGTTTACATAGCCACGCCGCCTTCCTCCCATGCCACATACGCCATAATGGCAATGAAGGCAGGAAAGCCCGTTTACGTCGAGAAGCCGCTTGCCAGCAGCTATCTCGACTGCCAGCGAATCAACCGGGTGAGCGAACAGACCCACGTCCCGTGCTTCGTAGCCTACTATCGCCGCTACCTACCCTACTTCCAAAAAGTCAAGGAGATGGTGCGACAAGGCGTCATCGGGCGCGTCATCAATGTCCAGGTCCGCTTTGCCGTACCGCCGCGCGATCTGGACTACAACAGCACGAATCTGCCCTGGCGCGTTCAGAGGGACATTGCCGGAGGCGGTTACTTTTACGACCTGGCACCCCATCAGATAGACCTCCTGCAGGAGATATTCGGACCTATCGTCAGGGCAAAGGGATACAGCACAAACCGGGGCGGACTCTATCAGACCGAGGACAGCGTAAGTGCCAGCTTCCAGTTCCACGACGGTTTGCCGGGCAGCGGTTCATGGTGCTTTGTCAGCCACGACAGCGCGCGCAACGACCGCATCGAGCTCATCGGCGATCAGGGACTGCTGTGCTTCTCGGTATATACCTACGCCCCCATCGTCCTGCACGCCAAAGACGGGAGACAGGAATTCACCGTAGCCAACCCTCAGCACGTACAGATGCCCCTTATCGAACAGGTCATCCAACACCTGCAAGGCACAGGGTCATGCACCGCAGACAGCACAAGTGCCACCGGCGTCAACTGGGTCATGGACCGCATCCTGGGGAAGATATAAACAGCCCCTCCCGAAAGGAGGGGACAATGGACAATGGAAAATGGAAAATGAGCAAGGGCGCCAGCAAATAATTATGAATTATGAATTGTGAATTATGAATTATGATTAATCCATCCGACCTGTTTATAGATTTCGACGATACACTCTACGACACGCACGGCAATGCCGAGATAGCCCTGCAGGAAGTCTTCGGGCACTTCCGGCTTGAACGCTATTTCCCCAGCCTGGAAGCGTTTACCGTCCCCTATTGGCGTACGAACCTGGATCTCTGGTCGCGCTACTCCCAGGGCGCCATCACCCGCGACTACCTGATCGTGGAACGCTTCCGTCAGCCCCTGTCCTTAGGGCAGGGACTCGAACCCTCGGTCGAGTATTGCCTTGAGGTCAGCGACTATTTCCTGGCACAGTGCGCCAACAAGCCCGGCGTGATAGAAGGGGCACACGAACTGATGGAATACCTGAAGGCGAAGGGTTATCGCCTGCACATGTGCAGTAACGGCTTCCACGAGGTACAATACAGCAAGCTGCGTGCCTCCCGACTCATGGATTACTTTGACTGCATCATCCTCTCCGAAGATGCCGGAGCCAACAAACCCAGCGCAGCCTTCTTCGACTACGCCTTCCAGCAGACGAGGGCCAAGAAGGAAACAACCGTGATGATCGGCGATAACTTCGTCACCGATATCCAGGGTGCCCATGCAGCAGGGCTCAGGACCATATTCTTGAACCGAGCCCAGCCCGACTTCGTCCCGCCCCCAGGATTTGCCGACCATATCGTTCATTACCTATTGGAAATAAAGAATATCCTGTAAAGCTCTTACGAACAAGCGCAGCGGTATGTGGGCCAGATTAAAAGGCTGCCCGCCGGGCAGTAAATACTAAAAGGAGGATGCATCTCAAGACAGGTGCATCCTCCTTTATTATTTCAAAGGAAAATCAAAGTACCTTCTCTATCAGTTCGCTATAAATTCGCTATAAGTTCGCTATAAAACCTCTATCAGTTCGCTATAAGACCTCTACTGGTTCTCTATAAAACCTCTATTCGGTCTCTATACCATAGGGATAGAGGTTTTATAGAGAATTTATAGAGAATTTATAGAGAATTTGTAGATTTCTTATTGCTGTCGGGTAAAACTTGAAATAGCATCAAAGTAATTATTTACTCAGGTCCACTCATTTCCGAATCAAGCTCAGCACCTGCTCCACCTTGTCCTCGAGAGGCTGGGATGCATCAATCCAATGAATGGGTGTGCCGCGGCGCTCCATGCCCCGGAACCAGGTCATCTGGCGCTTGGCAAACTGGTGGATGGCTGTTTCCAGCTGATTGAACATCTCGTCGTATGTGAGCTTGCCGATACAATAAAGGGTAAGGTATTTGTATTCCAAACCATAATAGATAAGGTCCTCGGGGGGCAGGTGTTCCAACAGGCGCCTTACCTCGCCCACCATGTCCTCCTCCTCCAGACGGTGGTGCAGCCGTGCCGTGATGCGCTGCCGCCGGAGGTCTCTGTCGATGGCAAGTCCGATGGTCAGACTGCTGACACGCGGCATCTCACGCTCGGATATGTTATGCTCCCGGTAGTACTGTTGTATCTCGATTGCACGGATGGCCCGTTTGGGTGTGTCCACATCGGTTGTGTTGTGGAGTGTCTTCATCGAGGCAAGCATCTCGGTCAGTTCCTGCAGGCTCTTGCCCTGCAGGCTCTGCCTGAGTGCAGGGTTTTCGGGCACCGGCACCATCCGGTAGCCCTTCAGGACTGACTCGATATATAGTCCTGTCCCGCCACATAGGATGGGCTGATGCGCACGTGCCACGACCTCGTCGTATGCCTGCCAGAAGTCCTGCTGATACTGAAACAGGTTGCGCCGTTCGCCTGCCGGGGCGATGTCGATGAGATGGAAGGGTATCTGCGTCCCGTCGACGACATAGTCTGCCAGATCCTTACCCGTCCCGATGTCCATGCCCCGATAGAGCTGCCGGCTGTCAGCACTCAGGATCTCGGCATTGCCCAACCGTGCAGCCACATGTGCTGCCAGGGTGGTCTTTCCCGAAGCCGTGGGGCCAAGGATGGTTATTAATTCACTAGCGTTCAAATTCAAAATATATAAATTCAAAATTCAAAAACCTCTCAACTTTCAAAGGTATAACTTCTAACCTTTCTAACGGCGAAGCTCAATTGTGAACTCCTGGAACAGCGAGTGCCATCGGAAGCCTGCTTACGAATGGCCGAGTCGTGACAGGAGTCGAGCGAAACTCAATTGTGTTCCGCCTGCGCCTGAGGCTTGACCGAAGAATTGTGAATTATGAATTAATTCAATAGCGCTCGTTCTCGTTGGGGAAATCGCCGTTCTTCACGTCCGTGATGTATTGACCGACAGCATCGGTAATGGAGCTGAAGAGGTCTGCGTAGCGACGCAGGAACTTGGGCGAGAAGCCTTTGTTCATGCCTAGCATGTCATGTACCACCAGCACCTGTCCGTCGGCAGGGCCGCCGCCGATGCCGATTACGGGGATTGACAACTCGCGGCACACTTGTGCGGTCAGTGCAGCCGGTATCTTCTCCAGCACGAGTGCGAAGCAACCTGCCTCCTCCAGTGCCCTGGCGTCCGACACCAGTTTGGCAGCCTCTGCCTCTTCCTTGGCACGCACGGCATAGGTCCCAAACTTATGTATGCTCTGAGGCGTGAGTCCGAGATGGCCCATGACGGGTATCCCTGCATCCAGGATGAGCTTAACAGCATCCAAGATCTCAACGCCGCCCTCCAGCTTGAGGGCATCCACCCCACTCTCCTGCATGATGCGGATGGCATTCTTCACCGCCTCGGTGGGATTGACCTGGTAGGTGCCGAACGGCATGTCGCAGACGATCATGGCGCGCTTGACGCCACGAGCCACACTGCGGGCATGGTATATCATCTGATCAATAGTGATGGGGAGCGTCGTCAGGTTGCCTGCCATCACATTGCTGGCACTGTCACCGACCAGGATGATGTCCATCCCCGCCTGGTCCACTATCTGAGCCATCGTATAGTCATAAGAGGTAAGCATGGCGATCTTGCGCCCCTGCTTCTTCATTTCTATAAGACGGTGGGTCGTTACCTTACGCTCGTCTTCAACCAAATATCCTGCCATAATCGCGTTAATTTTATTTTGAATTTGTACTACGTTATTGAATTATTTGCGTTCCGCAATTCCTATTTGGCTGCAAAAGTACGGCTTTTAGGACAAAGAACAAAGACAAGCAGCCAAAAATAAGGCGTATTTGAAAAAAAATGCGGTCAAAAACCAAAAGGGTAATATTATTTGCGTATATTTGCAAAAAACTTTTCCCATGCAGGCCACATTAACTGTCTATAAAGCGTCAGCCGGATCGGGTAAGACTTTCACCCTGGCCGCTGAATATATTGCCCTGATGCTGATGAAGCAGCAGGATGACGAGTTCCAGCACATCTTAGCCGTCACCTTCACCAACCTGGCCACGTCGGAGATGAAGGACCGCATCCTGACCTACCTGTACAGCATGGCGCACTGCCCGCAGGAAGAAAGGGACTTTATGGACAAGGTGCTTGAAATCCTCGACGGCAAGGGATGCCAAATGACCGAAGAGGAGATTCAGGCAAAAGCGCAGAAATGTCTGGTCGCCATCCTGCACGACTACAGCAGGTTCCGCGTTGAGACAATCGACTCCTTCTTCCAGAGTATCCTGCATAATCTTGCCCACGAACTGGGTCTGAACGCCAATCTGCAGGTCGAGCTGGACAATGCACAGCTGGTAGACAGGGCGGTGGACCGCGTCATCGAGAATCTGCGCGACGACAAGGACGACCGGACGAAGAAGACCATCACGGAACTGATGGAGGACAAGCTGCTGGAGGGTAAGTCGTGGGACGTACCCAGCATCGTGAAGAAATTTGCACAATGCATCTTCGACGAGGCGTTCCAGAACCGCAACGACCAGGAAAGGGAGGCCCTGAACAACGAACAGGCCATCAAGACCTTTGTGGGCGACATCTGCCGGATCCGTGAAGATGCCAAGCGCGAAATTAAGGAGGCTGCCGAAAAGGCCAGGAACCGCATCAACAGCCAGACACTGGACTTCGGACGCATCAGTCGCGGCAACTACTACAGCTCGTTCCTGGACAAGATAGAAGCCTGCACGCTCGACGAGCCCAGTACGACCGTCCAGAGTGTGATCGACGGAGACAGTCATGTCCTGCTGCGCAGCGCCGACCGCGATGACCCGGTGCTCGCTGCCGAAGCCGGGAATACGGCTGAGCTGCTGGCGGAGACGTACACCCTGTACACCAACCGATACAAGGACGTCAATACCGCCGGCATCGCACTCAAATATATCCGCGAACTCAGCCTTTTGGGCCAAATCGAACAGACGATAGAACATATATGCGAGGAAAACAACCAGTTTAGCCTGAGCAAGACACCGTCATTGCTGAAACAGCTTATCGGGCACGAGGATGCGCCTTTTGTCTTCGAGAAGGCCGGCACGCAGTTTAACCATGTCATGATCGATGAGTTTCAAGACACGAGTCGCATGCAGTGGCAGAACTTCCGCGTGCTCCTGCTCGACAATCTGGCATCTGGAGGGCACGACCTGTTGGTGGGAGACGTGAAGCAGAGTATCTACCGCTGGCGAAACGGCGACTGGCGCATTCTGCACGACATAGAGCACACCACCGGCTTCCCTGCCCAGCCAAAGGTGGAGACGCTGCGCACGAACCGCAGAAGCTGTTCCAACATTGTCTCGTTCAATAATGCATTCTTCCATGATGCATCCCATGTCCTCGACAGCTTAGGCAAGAACAAATATACGATTGCCGAAATATATGGAGATGTCAAACAGCTTCCGAAGCCAGGTGCAGAAGGCGGCTATGTGAGGGTCTGCCTGCACAGGAACATCAAAAAGAGCGACGAGGAGTACCAGACGGCCGTAGCCCAGGATATGATTGAGCAGATTCGTACCCTGACAAATACCGGCGTCAGTCCGCGCGACATAGCCATCCTGGTGAGAACGCATGAAGACAGCGACATCCTGATAGACCGGTTTAGCCAGCTGGCAAGCGATATTACCCTAGTCAGCGACGAGGCCTTTCGCCTAGAGGCAAGCACTGCCGTACAGATGATGATCTGTGCGCTGCGCGTCCTCGGCAATACACAGCAGCCCGACAAGCTGGCAATGCGCTATCTCTGCCTTCACTATATCGGTGCCCGCCAGGAAGAGCACCAGGGCGCAGACATCTTCACGAGGCGCGAGGAAGAGATCCTTCCCGAGGCCTTCATCAGGCATCTCGACGAATTGTCTGCCCTGCCCCTCTACCTGCTTTGCGAACACCTGTATCGCATATTCGAAATGGGCAAGACGCCGGGGCAGGATGCATACCTGCTGGCTTTCTTCGACGAGCTACAGGCCTGCATACAGTCAGGCATCTCGGATGTCTCGGGCTTTCTGAATGCCTGGGACGAGTCGGTACATAAGCACGCCATTCCCAGCGGAAGCATCGAGGGCGTCCGCATTCTCACCATACATAAGTCCAAGGGCCTGCAGTTCCACACAGTACTGGTGCCTGCTACCCACTGGCATATTGAAAGAGACATGCAGAACGACAAGATGTGGTGCCACACAAATGACGAAACGTTTGACGTGCTTGGCGAACTGCGTATCGACATGAGTAAGAGCCTGAGTAAATCGCACTACGCCGCATCCTATGAGGAAGAGCACTTCCAGCGTCGCGTTGACGCCCTGAACCTGCTCTACGTAGCCTTCACCAGAGCCGAGAAGAACCTCATGATATGGGGAAGGACGGAGATGGATGCTGAAAAGGAGAAGAAAAAAGAGAAGGAGGACAAGAGGAAAGACAAGGAGGACAAGAATAAGCGCCCGGCACTATCGGGTGACCTCCTCTACCTCTTTCTTGAAAACCCGCCATTCGGCACTGTGGAAACCCGGGAGAATCTACAGACCTACTCCTATGGCACTATCATCGGGCCCTGTAAAGAGAAACAAGCGTCACAACATCGCATGGCAACCAGCGGCAAACCCTTAATCCAGCATATTGAATCCTATGCCCCCAACCTCAACTTCAGGCAGAGCAACGAGAGTCTGAAATTCATCCGCAGTCTTGACTCAGAGCAGGAAACGCCACAGAGCTACACTGACATAGGCAAGCAGATGCATTTCGTCCTGAGCCAGATTAGGACTGTTGACGACATTCCCCAGGTACTGGAACGATGCCGCGCCACAGGCATCATAGAGGACGAGGCACGGCTACAGGCCATCATCGCCCGCCTAAATGAAGGGTTCAATAATCCGCTCATAAAGTCCTGGTTCTCTGACGATATAGAATTCGAGAACGAAAGGAATATCATCGGTCAGAGCACCTTCCAGCCCCATCAGTCGGTCCATCGGCCGGACCGTGTCGTCATGCAGGGTAATACCATTACGGTGATCGATTATAAGTTCGCTCGCCCTGATGCCGAACAGCAAGCCGAGTACGAGAACCAGGTGCGGGCATATATGGACCTGCTGAAGCGCATCCATCCCGAAAGCGAAGTCAAAGGTTATCTGTGGTATGTCTATAGCATCCGGTTAAAACGGGTATTCCTGGAATGACCTGACAAGTTTCCTTAAATATATCAATGCGAGTTAAGAATTTCCCCAATATTCATAATCCTGTAAGAAAGCCGTGACCTCATTCCTATCTATCGTAGCCCAAGACATGCTCCGGAAATACGGACCGGACATGCGAGACGTGACTGTGGTGTTCCCCAGCCAACGTGCCGGACTCTTTCTCAGCCAAGAACTGGCCGCCCACTCTGCACGACCCGTTTGGGCACCTCGCTACATAACTATGGGCAATCTTTTCCAAAGCCTATCCCCTCTCTCCGTTGCCGACCCCATTGACTGCATCTGCCTGCTCCATAAACTCTACCTGGAACACGTCGGAGAGCATATCCGGCAACAGGAAGGCCCCGATGCCCTTGCCCGCGAGACACTCGACCGCTTCTGGAGCTGGGGAGAGATCCTGATGTCCGACTTCGACGACATTGACAAGCACCTGGCCGATGCCCAAAAGGTCTTCCGCCATATCCTTGACCTGACCGAACTTCAGGACCTCAGCTATCTTGACGAGGAGCAACGACGCGCCCTGGTGCGCTTCTTCGGTTACTTTTCCTCAGGGAAGGACTCCCTGCTGCGGCAGCGCTTCATCCGGCTATGGGACCAGATGTTTCTTATGTACACCGAACTGCACGATATACTTCTTTCCCGCGGACAGCTCTGGGAGGGCGCCCTGCAGCGCGAGGTCTGCACGGAGATTGCATCTAAGCCCACCTTGCTCGATGCCTACCCTGAGATCTGCTTTGTGGGGTTCAGCGTCCTTAACGACACAGAGGAATACCTGATGAAAGCCCTTGGCAATCGGGCACGTTTCTACTGGGACTATGATGAATACTACACTAAGGACGAGAAGCACGAGGCGGGTGAGTTCATGCGGCGCAACCTCAGCCGCTTCCCCAGCGCATTGCCGCCCGAAATGTTCCGGAACATTGAGCAACTGCGTGAAATAACCTTCGTCTCCTGCACCACCGACAATGCCGTTGCACGCTACGTCACAAACTGGCTCCAGGGTCCGCTCGATTCCTGTCTGCCCAAGAATGCAGCCGTACTCTGCAACGAGAACCTCCTGCTGCCAGCGCTGCATGCCATTCCCGAAACAGGGCTGCCAGGATCGCCCGCAGGAATCAATGTGACGATGGGGTTCCCCCTCAACCAGACCCCCATATACAGTTTTCTGCTCGCCCTGTTCGCCCTGCAAGTGGACGGGTGGGATGCCCGCAGACAACGCTTCCGCCCAACCTTCCAACAAACCGTACAGATGCACCCTTATGCACGTTATGTCTCCGAAGAGCGGCTCATGCATCAGGTTGGCACATCACTTCCCAACCTCTTTACCTGGCTTGATGATGTCGTTCAAGAGGTCGGTCTGCACTTCGCACAACTCTGCGAGCCCGACATCTACGACCAACTCTGCGCCGAGTCAGTCTTTCAGGTCCACCGTATCCTGACGCGCCTTCTGCAAATGGTTACCCGTCCCGAGAATCCCCTGACAGCAGAACTCGCCACGATGCGTAAACTCCTCCGCACCATGCTTGCTGCCGTCCGCATTCCCTTCCACGGCGAGCCGGCTGACGGCCTCCAGCTCATGGGTGTTCTCGAGACCCGCTGTCTCGACTTCAGTCATCTGCTTCTTCTCTCCGTCGAGGAGGGATGCCTGCCGCGCCTCTCCAATCTGGACAGCCTCATTCCGCCCGTCGTGCGCGAGAGCTACGATCTCACTACGCCGCGTCACCGGATTAGCATCTATGCCTACTACTTCTACCGACTGATACAGCGCGCTGAGCATATCACCTGCGTCTTCAACGAAAACTGCACAGGCCTGCAAAGGCATGAGATATCCCGTTTCCTGCGCCAGCTCCAGGCAGAGTTCCCGCCCGATCAGCTCGCCATCCGTCAACTGCGCCTACAAAGCTTGCCACAGATCACCCGGCCGTCCGAGATATGCATTCCTGCATCCAGCCAGGTCATCGGACATCTGCAGGCGACCTATTGCCGCAGCCAAGCCGTCCCCCACCCCTCCAGGCTCAGTCCCACAGCCCTCAACCGATACATGCGCTGCCCCCTGCAGTTCTATTTCCGCTACGTGGCCGGCCTACAGGTAACGCAGGAGGACACGGACGAAGTCGATGCTTCCCAGCTGGGGAATTTATTCCACGACTCTGCAGAAATCATCTACAAAGACCTCATCCGGCGGCATGGCGGCGAACGTACAGTTCAGAAAGAATGGTTGAGCCCGCTCCTCGCCCCCGATTCCGCCATGCTGCGCCGATACGTTGACATTGCCTTTGAGCTCAACGTCTTCCACCCTGTGAAGAACCAGAACGGCCGGTCCTACGATCAAGAGCGCGAACAGCGGATAGCCCAGATGCTACGGCCGGATGGTGCCCCCCACTGCGAATACGTCGGGCAGGCCATTATCATACGCGATGTCGTCATCCTGTACCTGAAAGCCCTGTTTCAGCATGACCTGCACCGCGCTCCTTTCATCCTTTTGGGTATGGAAAAAGACAGCGAGCTCGAGCTCGAGGTAAAGCAAGCCAATGATTCACTCATCAGCGTACGTCTGGGTGGACGAATTGACCGCATAGACCAGGGCCTGGACGGCGTTCTTCGCATAGTGGACTACAAGACTGGACGCTCTCACGCCCAGACCCCCACCATCGATCAGCTCTTCGCTCGCGGAGAAGCACATCCCGACCATGTCTTCCAGACGTTCATCTACGCCCTTGCCTACAGGCAGTCATTTCCTCAATGCCGGGATAATCCCTTGCACCCTGCACTCTTCTATGTCAGGGAAGCCCACCGGCCCGACTACGACCCCACCCTATCCATCCGTCTCGACGAGAGCAAGACGGCAGAGCGCGAATCAGACTTCCGACAGATTGAAGACCAGTTCCGTGAAGGACTAACTCAGGTTATTGCAGAAATCTTCGACCCGAATGTTCCATTCAGCCAAACAGCCGACACTCGCGTATGCGCCAGCTGCGACTATCATTTACTCTGTGGCCGACAGGCCAAAACATCAGGTTAGCCACAAAAAAACGGCCAAAAATTTGCACGTTACCCCATAAAGCCGTACCTTTGCGGCCACTTAATTGGCAAGTACAGGATGGTTCGGTAGCTCAGTTGGATTAGAGCAGCAGCCTTCTAAGCTGCGGGTCAAGGGTTCGAGCCCCTTCCGAATCACGAATCCGATTGATAGAGATGATAAAGAGCAAACGTCAGCAACGACAGTTTGCTCTTTTTGGAATTATATCACGTTGAAATGGCGAAGGGCATTGAAGACACCATCATCATCCACAGAGCTCGTCACGTAATCAGCCTTCAGCTTCAGTTCTTCAATGGCATTGCCCATTGCAATGCCGATACCCGCCTGGAGAATCATGGATGTATCATTACCGCCGTCACCAAAGGCTATCGTGCGGTCCGGGTCGAAACCCTCATGACGGGCCATTGCCAAGATACCCTTCCCCTTGTCAGCGCCATTAGCTGTGATATCTGTGAACTCCGGATGCCAGCGTCCAGACACACATTGCGGCATACGTGCCAAAAGCTCAGACTCGTAAGCTTGTGGGAAGAATGGCGTCAGCTGGAGTATCTCCTGCTGCAGCACCACCTCCAGAGGAGAAGCATTGTCGAACTCCCTGACAGCCAGCATCTCGTGGAATATGCGATCCACATCACCGGTGGGGTCAAGCACGGCAACATCCTCTCGACCAACTACAATCACGCTATAACCCTTCTCCTTTGCGTCATCCAAACACGTCTTCACATCCCGCATGGGAATAGGTTGGCAACAAACCATCTCATCACCCACGAAGCACAGGGCGCCATTAGACGTGATATAGCCGTCAATCAGATGCTCAATGGAGCCAAGATTGGTGATTATGACAGGAGGACGTCCCGTGGCGATATATACACGCGAACCATTTGCCTTGGCTTGTGTCAGCGCGAGGACGGTAGAAGACGGTATCTCGTGAGACTTGAAACTCACAAGCGTACCGTCAATATCAAAAAACAAAGCGTATGGATTTTTCATATAATTTCACTCGTAATGCAAGGTTTCTAATTCATCTCTCATATTAAAGTCCACAAGACAATAGTGCTTTAAGGTGTATATATCCGATTCTGTGAGATGTATCATAATTTTCCTATTCCCCAGTTAGTCCGCCATAGGACTTGGCGGCGGCCTGTAGAGCCTCCTCGGTAGTATAGCGTTCGTAGTAAGTACAGTTGGTAACGACCCGTTGGGGAGAAGCATGACCATCCTTAACACGGACTAGGCCAAAACCCAGCATAGGGTTGACAAAGCGGTCGCCCACAAGTGCGAGAGTTCCACGGATGTCCTTGTATGGTGAAAGGAGGGTTGAGGGCACGAGGGTGAAGTCATTGGGTGTGAGGGTTTCCACCTTGATACTGAGATAGAACTGGTCCAACCAGTTCTGATGAGTAATGACTTTCTGATGCAGAACGTAAAGAAGCAACGTGTCTTTTCTTGCCTCTTTTTTGGTCAGATCTGTGAGCAGGGCCGGCTGCCCGTCCACATCTCCAAGTTGATAACTGATGGGAGGCAGCGGACCGTCACTTAGCACCATATTAGGCAGCAACAGAGCATGGCCTGAGTGGTATTGCCGTTTCTCCAGATAGGGTACGGGCGAGAACAGATTAAGAGCCATAAAACGGTAATATGGAGGCTTTTCTCCCTCAAAGAAGACCATTTTAGTTGCCACCAAAGCTCGCCATAAGGCGTTGTTATGACTCTGTCTCTCACGCAACAGCAGCTGCTTGCGCGACAGGCGGTGAGGCTGACGGATATGCGATGGGCGCACGAACGTCTTGCCATTGCGTTTGTAGAGCGTAAGACCGTTCAGTTGGCCTTCCACATCCTTTAATAATCCATTTACTCGTGCCATTATACTGCTTCTTTATCGTTTGTTTAACTCTCATTTATGCGACCTTTGTTCCTTCGGTGACGGTAGGACGTAGGTCTAATGTTGGTAGTATGTAGCTCCCATTGAGTTTCGGTTGAGTTTCGGTTGAGTTTCGGTTGAGTTTCGGTTGAGTTTCGGTTGAGTTTCGGTTGAGTTTCGGTTGAGTTTCGGTTGAGTTTCGGTTGAGTTTCGGTTGAGTTTCGGTTGAGTTTCGGTTGA